>JBHHUC010000036.1:0-20575 GCA_046861395.1 Fidelibacterota bacterium | reverse complement strand
ACCATCCGGTTTTATGAACGGAATCAATTACTCCCGGAGCCGAACCGTACGCCGGCCGGTTATCGTCTGTATACCGAGAGTGATGTGAAACGCCTCCATTTCATCGCCCTGGCGAAACGGCACGGATTTACCCTGAAAGAGATCCGGGAACTCCTGGACCTGAGGGTCCATTCGACCTCCACCTGCCAACAGGTACGGCAAAAAGGCGAAGCCAAGATCAAAGTCATTAATGAAAAAATTCGGGAGCTGAATAAAATCAGAGCCGCCCTGTCCACCCTGGTGGCCACCTGTCACGGCACCGGTCCTGCCAGCGAATGTCCCATCCTGGATGCTTTTGAAAAAGAGGGCTGATTCTCCGGGAAAAGTGTCCTGCTCCGGACATTTGACGCGCAAGGCGAAAAAATTGTGAAACCCTGTACCAAGGTATGATGCATCTAACGGTTAGAAACAAAAAAGATTGAGGAAAACATGGAATTAAAAAAAGAACCGAAAAAAGATTCGAACAAGGGACTGATCGCCGCTGGTCTGGCGGCTTTGGCCGCTTCAATTTGCTGTGTGGGTCCACTTGTGTTGTTAGGACTGGGCATCGGCGGCGCCTGGGTAGGAACGCTCACGGCCTTCGAACCGTTTCGTCCTTACCTGATGGCTCTGACCCTGATCTTCCTGGGGTACGCTTTCTACAAAATTTACCGGCAACCGAAGGCGGAAGACTGCGCACCGGGAACCTATTGCGCCAATCCCAAATCGGACCGGATCAATAAAATCACCCTCTGGACCGTGACCGTTCTCATCCTGGGATTACTGGCGGTTCCTTATCTATCACCGGTTGTATTTGCCGATCGTAAAGAACCGATGGCCGTTAATACCAACCTGCGGGAAGTGGTTCTGGATGTGCCCGGCATGACCTGCGCTTCCTGTCCGGTGACGATCCGGAAAAGCCTGCAACGGGTGGACGGTGTGATCGAAGCCAGCGCCAGTTTTGAAGCCAAGACCGCCACCGTCCGGTACGATCCCTCGAAAATATCAACCCGCGACCTCCTGAAAGCCACCCGCAACGCCGGGTATGAATCCACGGTCCATTGAATGTTTGTGAGATGAAACCATGAAAATGAAAACGATTAAACTGGATATTCAGGGCATGACCTGCGACAGTTGCGCCGAAACCGTGGCCAAGACCCTGAATCTGGACGGCATCCTGGAAAAGTCGGTGAGTTACCCCGACGGCTCGGCCCGGGTCACGTTTCAACCGGACCAGATCGACGCGGAGAGCATTGCCGACGTCATCAATGAAAAAACGCATTACACGGTGACCGATATCCGCGAACCCAACGTGACCGGTGATTCCGGCACGCAACATCTGATCATCATTGGCGGGGGCTCCGCTGCTTTTGCCGCCACCATCGAAGCCCGCGATCAGGGCGCTCGAGTCACCATGATTAACGACGGCCTGCCCATCGGTGGCACTTGCGTCAACGTAGGCTGCGTTCCCTCTAAGAATCTGATCCGCGCCGCCGAAGTCCTCCACAAAGCACAGCAGAACCCTTTTCCGGGCCTGGCCACGGAAGGCCGGCTCACCGATTTTGCTTCCCTCCGGAAACAGAAAACGGACCTGGTGGGAGAACTACGCCAGAAAAAATATATCGACATCATTAAAAACATGGATGACTTCCGGCTGGTTCAGGGACGAGCCCGGCTGGTCTCCGAAAATTCCGTGGAAGTTAACGGCGAAATCATTGCCGGTGATAGAATTCTGATTGCCACGGGCGCCCGGCCCTTCATCCCCGACATTCCCGGACTGAAGGACGTACCTTACCTCACCAACGTGGAAGCCTTCGAACTGGACGCCTTGCCCGAATCGCTGATTGTCCTGGGCGGACGTTACATTGCCCTGGAAATCGCTCAGATGTTTGCCCGTCTGGGAACCCGGGTTACGGTGCTCCAGCGTTCTCCGCGCATCCTGCCCACGGAAACGGCGGACCTCACCGATCGGCTCACGGACTACCTTCGGGAGGAAGGACTGGAGATTGTCACCGGTAACGATGTGCAATCGGTGCGTGAGGTGAAGGGACAGATCGAAGTCACTTCCCGAATCGGCGGGGAAACCCAAACCTTCCGGGCTGAGAAAACCCTGGTGGCCACGGGCCGCCGACCCAACACAACGGGAATGAATCTGGAAAACATGGGCGTAAAGCTCACCGGCCAGGGCGCCATTGTCACGCAAGATACGCTGGCGACGACCATTCCCACGACCTACGCCGCCGGGGATGTGCTGGGCGAAAACATGTTCGTTTATACTGCCGCGTACGAAGGAAAACTGGCGGCCCGGAATGCCCTCACCAGTGAGGAAACGCCACGGGATTATTCCGTCCTGCCCTGGGTGATTTTCACCGATCCCCAGGTTTCGGGTGTGGGTCTGGATGAAATGCAGGCTGCGGAACGTGGCATTTCCGCCGAAGCCACTACTTTATCCCTGGAACATGTTCCCCGCGCCATCGCCGCCCGGGACACCCGGGGCTTCATTACGCTGATCCGGGACACATCCACCGACAAACTGGTGGGCGCCCGCATTCTGGCTCCCGAAGGCGGAGAATTGATCATGGAAGTGAGCCTGGCCATCAAATTCGGAATCACCGTCCGGGAACTGGTGGGCATGTTTCATCCCTACCTGACTATGTCGGAAGGCATCAAGCTGGCGGCCATTACCTTCAGGAAGGACGTCACCCAGCTTAGTTGTTGTGCGACGTAAATGTCATTTAAAATCCACAGATAAGGCGTCGGCCATGAATATTAAGGTGGAAGTCTTTTCTTCTCCCGGTTGCAGCAAATGCGGCCATGCCAAAGAATTATTACGGAATATGGCCCTGGAACTGGGCGAGTACCGCGTTCAGTGGCGGGATGTCAATATTTTGAATGAACTGGACTACGCCGTCAAAATGGGTGTTTTGACCACGCCGGCCATTGCCGTAAACGGAGAACTGGTATTTGCCGGATTACCGTCCGCGGAAAAATTGAAAGCGCTGCTGATGAACCGGTTAAACGCACCGGATTCTACGCCATGACGGAACTATTGCTGCTCAGCGCCGCTGTTCTGGGTTTGCTGGCCTTTTTCGAACCCTGCACGATTGCCACCCACACCCTGTTTGCCGTGCGGGCGCATCAAAACCCCGGACATCGCCTTTCGGCTCTGTTCACTCTCTTCTTTTCAAGAGTATTGCTTCTGATTACTCTGCTCGTGATTGCCGTCGCACTGGCGCCGGCCATTCGCTGGATGCCCGCCTTGCCGGGAATCATCCTCCTGTTCCTTGCCGCCGTCTATATCGTCTCCCGGTTCACTTACGTTCCCATTCCCCATCTGGCGTTTACCAAACTGCTGCCGTCATCCCGGACCCAAAATCCCGATGTGCAATTAGGGCTGACGCTCCCCGCTTGCACGATTCCCCTGTTTGCCGTGATTCTGGGACTGTCCATGACCGTGGATTCCCTGCCCCTGGCCGCCCTTGCGGGATTGACTTTCGCCACGTTTTTCACTTTGCCGACGGCCATCATTATGGTCCGCGGCGTTTCGACAAAGGGCCAGACTTTCCTGGAATACTCTTCCAGGATTACACCATTTTTGACGGCCTTCCTGTTCATCGCTGCCGCTGTCTTCAGCTTCGCTCCCGTGATCGACATCAGTCTTCCGACCCTGAAGTTGATTCTTCGGGAACCAAATTTCACAGGAATTGCCCTGGGTTTTGTCGCGGGACTGGTATTCAGCTTCAATCCCGTCTCCTTCACGGCCATTCCGGTGATGCTGGCCTATGTGACCAAAGCCCGCTCCAAACGACGGACCTTGGCGCTGGGACTGGCCTTTGTCGCCGGGATGATCGCCACTCACGTGACCCTGGGTGTCGCCTCGGCTCTGGGCGGCGGGTGGATGCAAAACATCATGGGACGCTTCTGGGGCTTGATTCTTGGTCCCGTGCTGATTGTCCTGGGCTTGATGTGGCCCGGCTGGCTCAACATCCGTCTGCCGTGGTTCGGATTGAAAGGCCGCCCCGTCACGGGCCTCGGAAGCGCCTTTCTCCTGGGAATTCCCTTTTCCATCGCGGTCTGTCCCTTTTGTTCACCGGCCTTACTGGTGATGCTCACCGCCAGCGCCACGACCAGCTCCGTTCCCTTCGGTTTTTTCATGCTATTATCCTTCGCCCTGGGCCGCAGCATTCCCGTCCTGATCGGCGCCTGGAGCATGGGCTGGCTGGAATCAATGAATATAATCGGTCGTTATCAGAATATAATTGAAATCATCGCTGGAATTGTGCTTATCGCCAGTGGGATCTATTTTTTGAATGAATTTTTCATGTTCGTTTAGGAATGTCTAATGTCCGACACATCACCAGCCTTCATATCCATAAATTTCCCGGATCCAATAAGCAATTTCACCTGGTCACAACTTCCAACTTAGGATTATTTGTCATGTCCGTATTGAAGCGATCTGTTTTCCTTCTTTTCCTGTCTTTAGTACTCTGGGGTCAATGACCCCTTTGAAGTAATCCTTCCCTCCCGGTCGGGAGCACAACCGAAGGTATTGGTGTCATTCAGGGAGCCTGGATGGCAGGGACGGCCTTTACCTACACCAGTTTCACTCCGGTCCACAATGATGTGGAGCTGGATCATGCCGGTAAAATCAATGTTGCCACAGCAAATGTTTTCGGTCTGTACGGATTAAGCAACAAGACCAATATAACATTCAGTCTTCCGTTTAAACACTGGCGACAATCGGAGGTGGAACATGAGGACAGCCACCATCGGAATGAAGCGCAATCCGGTCCGGGCGATATTTCCCTGGGCTTACGCCGAATCATCAAAAATCAATTTTTCGGTCCCGGTCAACGCTTTTTCATCGACGGGGCTATTGTCCTGCCTACCGGAAAAGATTATGCCATCAATCCCTTTGGACCGGAGGCTGATACAGTGGAACATTCCCATTTCGCATCGGGAACAGGACAGATTTCATTTTCCGGCGGTATGGAATGGTGGCGGCGTTCTGAATTTCCTCTGGTGCTGGGTATTACCTCCCGTTTTACATTACCGCTGACCGAAAGCAGGGCCGGATTCACACCGGGATTTGTATTTCGTACCACATTGCATGCGATAAAACAAACACCGCTTTTCCCGTCGGTTTTTCCCTATGTTACCCTGGAACTGCGACGCGAATGGCCGGATCAATGGGAGGGAGCAACAGCACCCAACAGCGGAGCCGTTTTCCTCGATGTCACCGGACAGCTCATTTACGAACGTGACGAAAATTCATCTCTGGTTGTAGCGGTGGGGTATCCTTTATGGCAGGTTCTGGAAGGCAGTCAACTGTCCGGAATTCATTTCGCCCTCAGCCTCCGTTTTTCCTCTTTATAAATAGGGATTATCCCGGATCGCCCGACACCGGGACAAGATACTCATCCCGGTGAGTCCGGATACCGGAGTGCCGCCACGATGACGGAAGAATTAATTCAGGGCGTTTTCCAGATCGGACAGGAGATCGTCTACGGCTTCAATTCCCACCGATAAGCGAATGAGCTCCCGGGTAATTCCCAGTGCTTGTTTATCTTTTTCGGGAACTGCGCCATGTGTCATCACATAAGGGTTGGAAATCAGGCTTTCGACACCGCCCAGACTTTCAGCCAGTTTAAACAGGGTTAATTTCTTCAGGAATAAATCCCGCTTCTGCCGTTCATGGAATTCAATGGATATGATACTACCGAAAAACGGATTCCCTTCCGGCGTCTGCTGCTGTTCGACTGCCAGGGCGTGTTGCGGATGCGATTCCAGGCCGGGGTAAATGACCCGGCTGAATTCTTTCCGGTCAGCTAAAAACCGGGCAATTTTTCCGGCATTGCTTTCAGACTGCCGTACCCGTACTTCCAGAGTTTTGGTGGAACGCAACAGCAGCCAGCAGTCAAAGGGATTGGGAATAGCACCGACGGACTTCTGGATCATGAAAAAGGATTGGGCCAGATCATCATTGTCGGTCACCAGGACACCGCCAATCACATCACTGTGTCCTCCCAAATGTTTGGTTGAACTATGGACAACCACATCAGCACCACGTTCCAGGGGGCGCTGTCCGTAGGGACTTAGAAAAGTATTATCCACCGCTAGAATAATCCCTGTCCGGTGACAGATGTCTGCCAGAGCTCTAATATCCACCAGTTCCAATAAGGGATTTGTAGGCGTTTCGGCAAATATCAGTTTTGTGTTTGGTTTTACCCGGGCCGAGACAGCCTCCAGGTCCGCCAGATTAATGAAATCAAATTCAATACCGTGATATTGCAATACTTCGTCAATCAGTCGATAGGTACCGCCGTATACATTATGGGAAATGAGAACATGATCGCCCTGGTGCAGATATTGAAATAGGGTAGTGATGGCCGCCATTCCGCTGGCAAAGGCCGGACCGTATTTTCCCCCTTCCAGAGATGCAATATTGGTTTCCCAGCGGGTTCGTGTGGGATTGCCGGCACGGGAATAATCATAGCCATTATCATCTCCGATTTCATTCTGTTCAAATGTCGTGGTTAAAACGACAGCCGGCGAAATGGAGCCAGTCTCGGGATCGGGTTTATTCCCCGCATGGATTGCCTTGGTCGCAAATCCCAGATTCTTTTTCTTCACGGTTAATCCTTTATTTCGACGCCTGGATGCTGCCCCGTAGTTCCATTCAGGGGGCGGATCGCTGTTTATGATTATGAAGCTCGCGTAATATCGCCTCCGGTGTAATGGGCAAATGTCGTAGACGTACTCCGCAGGCATTGTAAATGGCATTGGCTACGGCTGGGGCCGGACCATTAATTGGGATTTCGGCCACTGCCTTGGCTCCGAATGGTCCGGTCGGTTCATTAGTATGGACGAATTCCACGATAATCTCGGGCATGTCAATGGACGTATGAATATGATATCGCTCAAAATCACGGTGGATTGCCCGACCCTGATCATCGAATATCATAAATTCCGATAATGCCATTCCCAGCGCCTGTGGAATGGCACCTTCCACCTGCCCTTCCGCCATTTGCGGATTGATCACCTGTCCCGCATCGGTGACGGAGACGATGCGATTGACACAAACCAGTCCGGTTTCGGTATCAACCGTTACATCGGCAAAGGTGGCATTGTACGGCGGTGGACTGTCGTAACTGATCCGCGATGCCGTGGCCTGGATTTGACGTTGATGGTGCGTATAAAATGATTTGGTGCAAATATCCTGGTAGGATATGGACCGTCCATCGGGTGCCACAACCTCATTGGCGACAATCCTGGCTTTCCTCACACCCAGAATCTTTTTCCCCTGCTCCAGGATTTGGTGCAGAATGTCTTCCGCAGCCTTTTTCACGGCGGCACCGGAAATGTAGGTTGTGCTGGAGGCGTAAGCACCGGTATCAAACGGTGTGGTGTCCGTATCCGATGAAAGAACAATGATCTTCTCCACCGGAACATGTAATATTTCGGCTGCAATCTGCGCCAGGGCTGTGTCGGAACCGGTGCCGATATCCGTGGCACCTACATTCAGGTTGAAACTGCCGTCTTCGTTCATTTTCATGAAGACTGATCCCATATCAATCCCGGCAATGCCCGAGGCCTGAGCAACCGTTGCCAGTCCTACCCCACGACGGAATACACCTGTTTTTTCCGCCTGCCGCAGGGTGTCCCAATCGATGAGTTCCCGTCCCCGGTCAATACAGGCGGCGATTCCGGTGGTATTCAAAATAACCGGAAATCCCTCCCGGCCTTCCCCCAGGACCTTGGCAATGGGCACTTCATCCCCTTCCTGGAAATAATTCTTTTTCCTCAATACGATGGGATCGACCTGCAATGCTTCGGCAATCTCATCCATGATTGATTCCAGAGCAAAAAATCCCTGAGGAGCTCCATAACCCCGGTAAGCGCCCGCCGGAGGCAAATTGGTATACACGGAATTGGCCCTGATCCGAATATTCGGTGACCGGTAAAGAGCCAATGTTTTACTGGCTGTAACGGACATGACCGTAAGAGAATGAGGACCGTATCCACCGGAATTCTGTAATATTTCCATATCGATGGCGTTGATCTTATAATCCCTGGATAGGCCGATTTTGAATGAAACATATTGCGGGTGACGGGACCGGGCGGCAAAGAACTCTTCTTCCCGGGTATATTCCAACCGACAGGGCCTGCCCGTCACCATCGTTACCGCGGCGCATATATCTTCCGTCAATATTTCCTGTTTGCCACCAAAGCCGCCACCGATACGCGGTTTGATTACCCGGATCTGCCCCACGGGAATACCCAGGACTTCACCCACAATCCGCCGGACATGATAGGGCACCTGGGTGGCGGTCCGGATGATGAGCCGGTCATGGTCATCCAGCCAGGTCAGGGTAATGTGCGGCTCAATGCTGCACTGCTGTACGTAGGGTGTAAAATATGTCCCTTCAAATACATGGGCTGATTCTTCCAGTCCGCCTGCAACATCGCCCAGTTCTTCATCAATATTGGCGGCGATATTGCGGTCTGCATCGTGGAGAAAAGCAAAGCCCTTCTTACCCGGATGGATCACGGTGGTATTGTTGATAGCCTCCCTGGTATCAAATATCGCCGGGTATTCGTCATAGTCAACCCGGATCAATGCCAGGGCTTTCGTAACGACTTCCAAGGATTCGCCGGCCACTACGGCCACCCGATCGCCGACGAAGCGCATAGTTCGATTGAGAATTCTCGTATCGCGGGGTGACGGTTCCGGATATCCCTGTCCGGCAGTAGTATAATAATGTTCCGGAAAATCATCATGTGTCAATATTGCCGCAATACCATCCATGGCCAAAGCTGCACTTTTATCAATCCTCTTGATCCGGCCATGGGCAATGGGACTATGGAGGATTTTAGCATACAGAAAATCCTTCTTGGGGATATCATCGGCAAATACCGGTTTCCCCTTTGCCAGCGCCAGTCCGTCAACACGGCGTGTTTTCCGTCCGACAATTTTCATTTTTCAGCCCCATCATGACGTTCTGTCCTGTCAGCCAAATACTTCATAGCAGCCTTGACCGGTTTTACGTACCCGGTACAACGACAATATACGCCCGCCAATATTTCTTTTATATTCTCTTCCGAGGGTGCAGTATTGCTCCGGGCCAGTGATTCAACCGCCAATATCATTCCCGGCGTACAATAGCCGCATTGGATACCACCTTCTTCCACAAATGCATCCTGCAGGGGATGAACCTCGCGACCACGGGCAAAGGATTCAACAGTTTCGACGTTTTGTCCCTCGAGTGTATGGATGAGGAGGAGAGAAGCGTTCATGATATTGTCATTGACCAATACTGTATCGGCGCCCGTTTCACCCTTATCGGAACCATATTTCACACTGAAAATTCCCTGGTCACGGAGAAAATCCAATAAGGTGGTTCCGGGCCGGACGTCCGCCATGGCGGGTTTTCCGTTCAATTTAAACGTAACTACCATGTCGCCACGACCCTCTTCATAGCGGTGGCAATGAGCGCTTTCTTATAGGACAAGGATCCGAAATGATCAGCGATGAATTGTGATGAAACATCAGCAGCAAGCTGGGATGCAACTTGGTCATTCCAGTCATTGGCCATAATTGATAAGGTCTGAATGGTGAGCGCTGCTCCTCCAACGGCAAATTTATATTGACCATTTTGTTCGCAACCGGCCGCGATCACCATGGCCGGAGCTGAGGGCAGGACTGCAAACCGTTCCAAGCCTACAGCGCTGATCTGATTGGGATAATAGGTAATGCCGGTTACAATGCCCTGACCGTCCCAATCACGTATGGATACGATACTTTCCGATTCCGTATGGACCGTCAATTCAGCATTTACAGCATGAAGAAAAACCAGGATCTCTGAATTCGGCCGGTTGTGTCCGATTTCACCGCCAAATGTACGTTGATTCCTGATTTGACGTGACGGACAGGACGCCTTAATGCCATCCAGTAAGCGGCAACGGGGATTCACGGTCGCGACGGTATCGATAAATGATTGTAGCGTGGCTCCGGCCGGGATGTGAACTGTTTCCGGTCCGGCGGTGATGGCCTTTTCCAGCAAGCCGCGAATATCAATTAAGGATCGGATGGCCGGATTTTTCTCTGCCACCAGGTAGCTCCCGCCAGAAAACAAGGCCGCCCCGTCCCCGCTATATCGAACCGCATCGGCCAGTGAGGTCGGTGTTATTATGGATTGAATTGAATACCACATTTATTTCTTTATCGTCACTGCCGGACAGAATAATGCTGTGATTATTCTCCCCATTATGTTATTCATTGCTTCCGAAGTCATTGGTAATTGCCATGGGAAATTCTACATTTCCCCAGATCATTTCCACCCCGGATTGTACTGACCGGTCATTTCCCATTGTTTTTTCCTTCTTTTTCCATCCCGGTGTTGAAATCGATTTTTGTTTTTTGGGATGCCCGTTTCAACATGGTTGCGGCAATTTCGTTATGGGACCGGATTAAGGCCGCTTCATTAACCGTGGATTTCCCGACTTGTATTTGCACGATACCATTCACGATCAAATAATCGACGGGAGCGGTCCGTACGGTAAATACCAGGGCAGCAACAGGGTCAGACAAGCCACCGGCATATTCCAGTCTGTCCAGGGAAAATAGAGCCAAATCAGCTTGTTTCCCGGCTGTAATTTGGCCGATATCACTCCGGCCCAGGACTTCGGCACCACCCCGTGTTGCCATGCGCAGAACATCCCGGGCTGTAAGCCAGAATTCTTCCTCCCTCAGCCGTGATAATAACATGGCATTTCTCATTTCCAGAAGCATGTTTCCCGAATCATTAGAAGCCGATCCATCCACCCCAATACTGACCGGTACTCCGGCTGTCATCATTTCACGAATACGGGCAATGCCACTTCCCAGACGCATATTGGATGAAGGACAATGGCTCATTCCCGCCCCCGTTTCGCCCATGATAGCAATGTCATCATCATTTAAATAAATTGCGTGGGCAAACCAGGCGTTGCCATTCATCCAACCCAGCCCGGTCACGTAATCTGTCGGACGTTGTCCAAATTGTTCCAGGCAATAATCCTCTTCATCCAATGTTTCCGCCAGGTGGGTATGCATTTGAAGATCGTTCGCCAATGCGAATTTGGCCGTCGATTTCATCAGTTCCGGCGTCACTGAAAAAGGGGAACAAGGCGCCAGGGAAAGGCGGGTCATGGCCCCGTCCGAAGTGTCATGGTACCGGGTCAATAGACGTTCCGTGTCCCGTTGGATTTCCGCCTCACTCTGGACCGTATCATCCGGTGGCAGGCCGCCTTTTGATTTCCCCAGTGACATGGATCCACGGGTGGGCTGGAAGCGGATACCTATTTCCAGAGCACTTTCAATTTCAGCATCAATCAGTTCTGTGCTTGTTTGGCTGGGAAAGAGGTAGAGATGATCGGAACTGGTGGTGGTTCCCGATTTCATTAATTCCAATAAACCCGTCCGGGCACTGACGCTCACTGCTTCCACTGTCAATTCCCGCCAGACTTCATAATGATTGGTCAGCCAGTGAAACAAAGGTTGGTTTTGCATCAACGGAATATTTCGTGTCAGAGATTGGTACAAGTGATGATGCGTATTAACAAACCCCGGCACGACCACCATTTGGGACGCATCGATGACAATATCCGCTGCTGCATTGAGCGGATTTGGTCCGACTGAAGTGATTTTATCATCTTCAATGAGAATATGCCCGCCACTAAACTCATCATTGGAATCATTCATGGTCGCAACGGCCAGTGGATTTTGTATCAGAATTCGGTTCATGGATATCTTTCGCTATTCATTACAAGTATTCACCTCATCTCTTTTTCCCCATGGGACATAACGTACCTGCGCGGCGGTGAGTTAAGGACAATGATTGAGCATGCCTAAAGTTAATCCTTCGACTTAATTCAATTACTGACTCAAGGCTTGCGAGGGAAGGTGTGGATATTATTGATAATAAAATCATGACGGCATACCTATCCTATCGCCCCGATTGAAAAACAGGTAATACTTTCACATTTTCGTATAGAAACACCATGGTAACAGCCTGGAATAGTGACACTTCATCTTTTGGGCCAAGAAAGGTAACCGCGGAGACATCCAGTTGTGTTTTATTCATGGTAACATCAATATCATCATCCCTGAAAGTAAATGAACCTCCGTTATCTTTGAGACTGGCAACCCTGCTGTCATGCTTGAAATATAATCCATTTTCATCAAACCAATAGCCCTGAGATTCTGCCTCAAAAGCTTCGCGGGATAAATAAAACTGCGGTTTTGTTCTGAAGGGATCGCCCGCGGTGGGACAAAAGGTCGTGCAATTTCCGCATTCATTACAGAAATCGGCAATATTAATAATTTGCGGTTCCTGATTTACCTGAAATGTCCCCGTTTGTTTTACCCTAAAACCGGATTCCGATTTATAAACAGTCAAAACAGGATAAAGTGTTTTTTCTGCCATATAGGACATGTTTGACAGGTTGGGACATACGCTGACACAAATATCACAGACATCATCGCAATACAAACAGCGCTCCGCTTCCGTCAGGGCTTCCTGTTCATTCAGGGTGCGGGTCACCAGCTGAAAATTGATTCTCTGTTCAGGTGCCAGATGCGGCGTAGTTAGACCCATTTCCCTGCGAGCCAGTTTTTTCTGATAATAGAATTTATCATAGCGCAGGGATGACGATTGCTGGTTGCCATTCGTCCGGGACTGTGCCGCTGTAATGATATTCAGGGCCGCCCGGCGGCCATCCCCAACGGCATGAATCACTGAGGAAGCTCCGCGAACCACATCCCCACCGGCAAAAACATTTTCCAGGGTCGTTTCGTTGGTATTGGGATCGACCGACAATGCCTCAGCCGGTAAAAAGTCAAAAGCAATATCCTGTCCGATGGCCGGAATAATTGTGTCGAAGACCGATTCAAATTCGGAATATTCAATTTTTACCGGACGAGCCCGGCCACTCTGGTCCGCCGCTCCCAGGGTCATACGGGAACAAGTGAGTATAATCTCTCCATCATTTCCGGGGAATATCCGCTCCGGAGCCGTCAACGTTTCCAGGTGAATTCCCTCTTCCAGGGCCGCGGTGATTTCTTCTTGGTCAGCCGGCATTTCCCTGACCGTGCGACGGTAAATGATGGTTACATCGGCACCCAACCGCCGGGCGGTTCGTGCCGCATCCATGGCCGTATTGCCACCTCCGATAATCGCAACCCGATTCCCGATAGCCACTTTTTCCCTGCGCCTGATCCGGGATAAAAATGTGAGTGGTTCCATCACCTGGGGCAAGTCTTCGCCGTCAATATTCAATTTCTTGTTTCGCTGGGCACCGGCACCGATATAGATATAATCAAATTCCTTCTGCAATTGGGCAAAACGCTGTTCATCCACCGTCACTTCGTAATGGATCCGAACACCAATTGCTTTTACCAGTTCGATGTCATTTCGAATGCTGTCATCCGTCAGCCGGAAAACGGGAATTGCGTCGGAAACCATGCCGCCGGAAAAAGATTTTGCTTCAAATATATCCACCTTGAAACCTTCCCGGGCCAGAAAATACGCGCAGGATAACCCTGACGGACCTGCACCGATAACGGCAGCGCTTAAGCCCCGGGCCGGTGGCGGTTGTGGATGTTCGGTGAAATTATTCTCCGTAATATAGCGTTTTATCTCCCGGATCAGTAACGTACTGTCCAAGTTATTTCGTGTACACTTTGTTTGACACAGATGATCACACACCGATCCCGTTACGCCGGGTAGGGGATTCGTTCGCAGGATCGTATGATACGCTTCAGCCACGTTTCCCTGAGCCATTTGATACAGATATTCGGGAATATCCTGATCCGTGGCGCAATTTTCAATACACGGGGCTTGGATGCAGTCAAAGGCCGTCAGCGGTCGGGCTGTCTTGATGGATTCGAAATGTTTATTGTTCTTCTGATATGCAGGGTTATCGAGAACATTCCGGGCGTAGCGTTTCAGATTTCGCAGGCCGGAATGCCGGATATCCGAACCTTGATCCTGCGCCAAAATATATTCTGCAATGGAGGTGACATTCTTTTCTCTGAACCGGGCCTCAATCTCATCAAAATACTGAGCGAAACGGGTATATCCCCCCGGTTTCAGAATATCAGTACAGATAGTAATGGGTTTGATGTTGGCGGCCAATACGTCCGAAACATTAAAGGCATCCATTCCGGCGGAAAACGAAATATCCAAACGGCCGGCAAAGTCATCCTGCAGCCTGGCCGCCAAATGAATACTGATGGGATGGAGCCCCCGACCGCTCATGTACATCATTTGTTCTTGGGCTGGGAAAATGGGTTTATGGTTTTCGACTTCCAACGTATTGGTAAGTTTCAAACCAAAGGCCAACCCTTTCCGATCCGCCTTGGACTGTAAATTCTTTATCAGGTTAATTCCGTCGGTATATTTCAAATCGTGATCAAAGGCCACGTCCGGAACAATGACATCAGTGTACCCCAGTTCATTATGGAGTATGTCCCGCAATAATTCGGCACCCAACAGTGTGGGGTTCAGTTTAACGGTAGTATGATATTCCCGTTCTTCCAGTAAATATGTTCCGATCGCTTCAATCTCATCCGGGGGACAGCCATGCATGGTTGATAAAGTGAGATTATCGGAAAGTTGGGCGGGAATGTGAATATTCTTTACATTGGGATACAGGTCTGAAATCGCGTCCAATCGCTTATCCAATTCCGGTCGACTATCTTCCATCAGGTCAAGAAAGTGCTGTACGTTGGGTGTCTTGATACCGGCCAGATCGTAGCCGGCACTCATATTGAAAATCCCGCCCAAGTCATCTCCAATACCCCAGCGGTATTTATCTTTCAGAATATGGATGATAATCCAGGCATTCAGATATTCGGAAAAAGACTCTTGTAACCGCAGTTCCTGGGACCATTCACAATTATAACCTTCATCCTGCATATCGATGCAGGGTTTGGAAACCTCCAATTCGTCCAGAGTCTGGATTGTTTTCAATTCGATATAGCGGGCACCCATGAGCCAGGACAGTATAATGTTCTGGGACATTTGTGTATGGGGACCAGCTGCCACACCAATCGGTGTTTCCAGCCATTGTCCGTACCGTTTCATTCTGAAAACATCATCAGCCTTTGGTTTAAAAAACAATTCTTTGGTCACACCGAAAATAGAGCCGTGCTTTTCTTCTTCCAGAATCCATTTCAGCAAGTGTACAAGTTGGATGGGATAGAGTTTATCAGACATAATTCTTCATCGATATGAAAGACTCGAGTCGCCTCGAATTTTAAATTGATCCCTCATAGTGGTAACAGTTCGTAGTTTCATTTATACCCTTCCTGTCTCAGAGTATATTTCAGGACATTCTTCAAGACGGTGCGACGATAGTCAGCCGTTCCCCGTATATCGTCAACCGGGGAAATATCCTTATCCACCAGGGGGAGGGCATCATTCAGGGGAATATTCTTCGTAAGCGCCTGTGTAAACCACCGCAGAAACACAACAGTCGGCGCTACTGAACCGGCGGCAATATGCAATGTCGTGAATCTTGCAGAATCATTAACGGTATAAACCATGGCAAAGTTCACCACGGCGATGGCCATGGTCTGACGCAGACCCAATTTATAGAACAGTGATTTCCCGGTACCTCGTTTCAGATGAATTTCCGTAAGAATTTCACCGGGTTTCAGAACGGTTTTTCCGGGACCGGTGATCAATTCGGAAATGGGAATCCGACGAGCACCTGACGGTCCCACCAGCTGAACCTCCGCCTCATGGGCGTAGAGTCCCGGTAAAAGATCTCCTGCCGGGGAAGCATGGCACACATTTCCCCCCACGGTTGCACGATGGCGGATTTGCACTCCGGCAAATTGACTTGCCGCCTGAAATAAAGCAGTGAACTCATTGCGAATAATCTCCGCATTCTTTAATTCCTGAACAGTAGTCATTGCGCCGATAATGATTTCATCATCCTTTTCCCGGATACCTCGTAAGACGTCGATTCTTTTGATATCAAGGAGAAGATCAGGTCTTGATCCTTTCTCCTGTTCCCAGCCTGGCATGATGTCCGTTCCACCGGCCAGAAGCATCAGCGATGCTCCCGGACTGGCGGCAACCACTTCCCGGTATTCTTCCAGGCTCTCAGGACGATAATACTTCATGGATATATTACCACTGACGTTTGCGGATAAATCTCGATCTCATTGATTACATCGGCAACAATAAATTGCTTACACTCTGATTCCAGTCTGAAATTGACGGATAACCCGACTTTATCATTCCTTGATGCCGAAGCATGAAAAACCTGAGCTTTGTTTTCAGACATTGGTAACTCGACGGATCGTATTTTCCCTGGTCTTAATTTCATCTATGTTTAACGGTGTTTATCCGAAGCATATTCTATTGCATCAATAATTTTCTGGTATCCCGTGCAACGGCAGATATTCCCCGCTAAATCTTCCTTGATTGTATTCCTGTCCGGTTGTCCATGATCTCTGATAATCTGGTCACCAGACAACACCATGCCGGGGATGCAATATCCGCACTGGACAGAATGATGATTCACAAACTCTTGTTGCAGCCTGGTAAGCGTATTGTCCCGGGTCAATCCTTCAATCGTAATGATTTCTGTTCCGTCCGCTTCCACCGCCAGGATTAAGCAGGCATTGACGGTTTTCCCGTCCATGATCACGGTACAGGCTCCGCATTCTCCTTCGCCACAGACTTCCTTGGCCCCTGTAAGATCCAGGTTATTGCGGAGAAAGTCTAACAAGCGTAATTCCACCGAAACATCCGCCCGGACCCGTTTTCCGTTCACCTGCAATGAAATGGAATACAGAGACTCAGCCATGACTTTGTTTCCAGGCCTTATGAAAGGCTGTCACCGTAGGTGATATTGTCTTGGGAAATTTTATTCCCTTTTGGGCTGCGGATATATCTTTTAACCCCGATCCGGTAATGAGAACGGCCACACTATCGTTGGAACCAATTCTTCCCGTTGATTCTGCCTTCAGCAGGCCAGCAAACGCTGTCGCTGCTGCTGGTTCGGCAAAAAGTCCCGTGGTTCGTGCCAGAAAATGCTGCGCCGAGAGGATTT
Source organism: Fidelibacterota bacterium (assembly GCA_046861395.1). Taxonomy (GTDB): domain Bacteria; phylum Fidelibacterota; class Marinisomatia; order Marinisomatales; family JABMOV01; genus JBHHUC01. The sequence goes on along the minus strand of JBHHUC010000036.1, from coordinate 3,448 downwards.
CGCTGTCCGAGACAAGAATGCCAAACCCCTGGCTTTCCTTTACAGCCCGGAGGGCTTTTAATCCATCGCGGGGCATCGCCACGGAGATACTATCGGCAATTGTATCGGCCATAACGGGATTTATAATTTCCTGTTCCAGCGCATTGATGATGGCGGAAGAACCTTTGGCCTGGACAGCGATGATTCGTGGGATGCGTTCAATCCAGCCCAATTGATGCAAATCAAAAAATCCTTTGAATACTCCCCCAATAATGCAACCATCTCCCACCGGGACAAATACGTAGTCCGGTAAAACCCAATTCATCTGCTCGGCAATTTCTAGTGCTACTGTCTTCTTTCCTTCGGATAACACGGGATTCATCCCCGTGCTGCGGGAATACCAATCATTGTCGGCCACCACTTTCAATGAAAGATCATAAGCATCATCATAAGTTCCCTCCACCGGAAACAAATGCGCACCATATTGTAGAATCTGAGTCAACTTGGCCGAAGGAGCCTCCGCCGGCACAAAGATGACAGCTTCCATGCCGGATGCCGCCGACAAACAGGCCAGAGAGGCAGCGGCATTACCCGTTGAAGCGGCCACCAGTGTTGTATATCCTTCCTCCCGGGCATGCTGAATGGCCAGGTCTGTCGCCCGGTCTTTCAAGGATCCGGAGGGATTTCGGGTATCGTCTTTCAACCATAAATCACGAAGACCCAACTCCTGCGCCAGACGTTTTTGCTGGAGCAAAGGCGTTCCTCCCACCGGTATAACGCCCTCTTCCGGTTTTCCTTTAACCGGCAACAGGGGCCTGTATCGCCACATTGAATGGTTTTTGTTTTTTTCCAACGCCCTCTGAGACCATTGGGCGGCAATCAATGCATATTCAAAGGCAATATCCAGGTTACTGCCACAGGTCTGACAGGTATACCGGAACGGGTCCACCGGGTATAATTCACCGCAGGACATGCAGATATATCCTATATGGTAGGGCTGACTCATTGATAGGCTTTCAACAAACCTGTTCTTTGGTTGAATTCGATGATTTTTTCATCCCAGGACGCCACCTGATGGTAGGCCTTTTTCCAATACCGATCGTCATACCATTGTGCGTCCAATTCCTCCACTGTTTTACCCTGTTGCTCGATCCAGGTGAAATATTTCAGATTATGCATTCGTTTTTTATCATTATAGGAAAGTTCCATGACGCCTTCAGAATCCAATCCCATAAGCCGGGCTTCAAAATCCACCGCGGCCCGACGCTGGGAATAATCGCCATATCTCTCCCTTTCTTCAGCCAGCCGGGAGGTATACATATCCATAGAATCTGTGGCAACGGTAAAGATGATATCATTTTCATTGAACTCATAATATTTGGCCATCTTGATCGCTCCCGCCAGATTGGCGATGCCGGAAATGCCCAGCAGATTGAGCCGGTCAACAATTTCGGCCGGAACACCTTCCTCTTTCAGAAATGATTTGCCGACATCTTCATTGAACAGCTGCATGAGTCGAATGGAGATTTCATCATCGATGCCGATAACCATGTCCATGTTTTTCATATTATGAATCCAGGGAACATGTTTATCCCCAATGCCCTCTATCCGGTGCGAACCGTGGCCGTTATACAGGAGGGTGGGACATTGGAGGGCTTCACCGGCGGCAATCTTAAGGGCGGGAAATTGTTCGCGTAAATAATCTCCGGCTCCCAGCGTACCGGCCGATCCCTGGGTCAAAAAGAGTCCGCTGAAACGTGATTCTTCCGCTTTATTCTGCTCATAGACTTCCGCCATGGCCGGGCCGGTGACGGCATAATGCCAGAGAGGATTGGCGATTTCTTCAAACTGGTTCAGTACCACCAGGCTGTCACCCCGTTCCTGTTGCAAAGCCTTGGTTTTATCATAGATTTCCTTGACATTACTTTCGCTTCCGGGAGTCCGATGCACTTCCGAACCGATATTTTCCAGCCATTCAAATCGTTCCCGGCTCATTTCCTCGGGTAATACAGAAACGGAAGGACAACCGAGCAAGGCGGCATTGAAGGATCCACCCCGGCAATAATTGCCGGTGGACGGCCATAGTGCTTTCTGCCGCGTCGGATCAAATTCGCCCGTAATAAGCCGCTGCACCAGCGGTCCGAACGTGGCTCCCACCTTATGTGCTCCGGTGGGGAAATATTTCCCCAGGAGAATGAAAATCCGGGCCCTCACACCGGTAAGTGCCTTGGGAATCTCCATATAATTCACGGGGCCGAAACCACCGCCTCTTGCCACCGGTTCATTTTTCCAGGTGATCCGAAACAGATTTCGCGGATTAATATCCCATAATCCGATCTGTTTCAGTTCCTCCTTTACTTTTTCCGGAACCGTATCCGGATCCCTCATTTGGGCATAGGTCGGGATCAGAATATTCCTTTCCCGGCAAAGATTGATGGTGTTTTCCAATACTTTTTCTCGTGTTGTCATATTAGTACCGGCTCTTTTTCTGGTTAATAATGGTTTCAAGGGTCCGGAAGGGATCATCCAGCCGGCTCAGGAACATCATGGCTGCGATGACGAAAGGTTTGAACCCTGCTTCCTTGTAGGTATCCCGCCGATAGCGTTCAAAAACGGATTTGCTCACCTCTCCTTTTTCACAACTGACACCCGATATGTCGGCTGGAAGGCAATGCATGTAGAGCGCCTTTCCGCCCCGGGTCAGTGCCATTTTTTCTTCATTGCATTCCCAGTCCATAAACCTGGCATTGCTGGCCAGGGCTTCTTTCTCCAATGCTTCCAGACCTTTCCTGTCCCCGACTTTCAGGAGTTCCGTACGTTTTTCCATCACCTGGTATGGTGCCCAGGATTTGGGATATACGACATCAGCCTCGGCAAAGGCCGTGTCCATGTCATGTACTACTGAAAAAGAGCCGCCACTGGCAGCCGCATGCTTTTCCGCCCGGGTCATGACGTTAGGAATCAATCCATAGCCTTCGGGATAGGCCAGTGTAACATCCATGCCGAAGCGGGTCATGAGTCCTATAATCCCCTGAGGAACCGATAGCGGTTTCCCGTAACTGGGAGAATAGGCCCATGTCATGGCAATCTTCTTTCCATGCAGGTTTTCCAGTGAACCGAACGTTTGTTTCAACATGGCCAGATCCGACATGCTCTGGGTGGGATGGTCGATATCGCATTGCAGGTTGATCACTGCGGGACGCTGGTGCAGAATTCCTTCGTCATATCCGGCCTGAACAGCCTCAGCCACCTCCTGCATATAAGTGTGTCCTGCACCCAAAAACATATCATCGCGAATCCCGATCACCTCCGTAAGAAAAGAAATCATATTAGCCGTTTCCCGGACCGTTTCCCCGTGTGATACCTGGGATTTTTCTTCATCCAGATCCGAAACCGCCAGTCCCAGAGCATTGGCTGCTGAAGCAAAGCTGAAACGGGTTCGGGTGGATTTATCCCGAAAGATGGATAG
>JBHHUC010000096.1:0-4965 GCA_046861395.1 Fidelibacterota bacterium | reverse complement strand
CCTATGGGTTGTTTTGGCTTTTTAAACATAATGCTGTTATCATTAGAACTTAGCCAAAGAGAGTATCATAATCAGCGCGGTCATGATGATATGGGTATTCAATGGATGTGACTGAAGAAGCATACCGACGGAATCGGATTCATCGCTTGTACAAACCTTTCCGGAGATGGAAAACATAGAAAAGGTTTTGGCCGATTTGGCGGTCTTGCTTCCCGAAGCGATAGCAGATCCAGATTTGGCTGAAATCATCTGGAATGGAGCCAATGCCAATAAAAATGATGAACCCTATGCACTATGGTCAAAGATTGCGGATATTCCAACGCCATCCGGAATAACTTTTCGGACTAAGATACAACAAATTCAACTGAACAGGACGTTAGGTAAAACAACTTCCGATGCCCAGGCATTCACGACTTCATTGGACAGTATAGAGTATTTACAAGTATATATCCATGATTTTGATGATTGGGATGGCACCGAAACAATTCCAGCTACGTTCGTCCCGTTGACAATCGATGATATTGATGTAACGGAGTTAATACTATTTGATTCAACTGGAAATCAAACATTGCTTGAGCTTAATAAAGCGGAGCCTGAATACCCTATTATGGTAGTAGGGCTTTATGAGGGTCCACATGAAACTAATATAAGTTTAAATAAAGCCACAACAGCAAGAACGGAAATAATGGATAAAATGTATTTAATCAATGATAAAGAACCGTGGTTTAAAGGAAAAGCGGAAATATATATGGTTTCTGCCGGGACTAGAGAATATTATCACAAAAAACGGGCGGTGGAATTAGAAGATGTAAATCACCAGGGAAGTTGGTACAATCGTGATTATAATTTATTTGAATGGGAAACGCCATATTGGGGTGATTATGTAGGAGTAGGCGTTATTGAACGGGATGGATGTTGCCGGGATTATACCGTAACAATTTTACATGAGAATTATGAAGCCAGAGTGTCTGCAACCGGAAACGATGATTTTATCGGTAGAATTCTTTCCGTTGAATATAATCATCCAAATCCGCATCGCTATGAGCCGGGAGATGTGAAATTTGACTTGAAATACTGAGTAAATTCATGCCGGTCATCGGTGATGAATATCAGGATGACCGGCATTCTTGCTTCGTATCAGTGATAATATGAATTCGGTAAAACATGTCTCCCTTCTATTTTTAGCATCCGTGTTCTTGTCGGCGGCCGGAATACGGGGGGTCGTCTATCATCGGGATACCCATGAATCGATGGAGAATGTAAACCTCAATCTTGTCGGGACGGGTATTGGCGCCATTTCGGACCGGAACGGCTTTTTCGGTTTTTCCGATCTACCGGCCGGACATTATATCCTCAAGGCCCGGCACATTGGCTTCGCCTCCTGGAGCCTGAGCCTGGAACTCAGTGAACATGAGATTGTCACTCTGGAAATCCCTTTGAAACCGGCGGCTGTGAAATTGGATTCCGTAATTGTATCGGCCCCCATGAATTCCCCAGGTAATTCCCTTGGACAGGACTATCTTACATCAACACTGATGCTCCGGTTACCAAGCGTTGGGGAGCCGGATGTGCTTCGTGCCATACAGACACTTCCGGGAATCGTCCCCACCAATGATTTCAACACCGGCTTTTATGTTCGGGGAGGCAACCGGGATCAGAATCTAATTCTGATGGACGATATTCCCGTCTTCAACCCCTACCACCTATTGGGAATATTCTCCACATTTGATCCCGATGCAATTCAAAGTGTCGTCATTCAAAAAGGTAATATTCAACCCGAATACGGAAATCACCTGAGTTCCGTTGTGAACATCAATCTTCGGGACGGGAAAGCTAGCGCAAAATCTATTGATGTCAACGCCAGTTTGGTATCGACCCGTATTCGCGGGGAAGGTCCCCTAAACAAGGGTTCATATATGGTCACCCTGCGACGAACCTATCTTGACTGGATTGTGGATGGATTACGGGCTCTTCAACTTCTGCCGGAGTCAATCGTACTACCGTATCATTTCATGGATGGGGTCGGAAAAGTGATTTATCGGCCCACGCCTACTTCAAAACTGAGGCTGTCAACATACTTTGGAACGGATGTGTACGATTTATCAAAACTGGATCAGGATACCACTGAAAATAAATTAATCTGGAATAACCGTGCCGTAGGACTGGCCTATGACGCCCAGCTTTCACCACAGTTCAGGTTTCACGCATCCTTATCTTTCAGCCGGTTCAATACCCAGTGGCTGCCCACCGACACCGTGTCAACTATTCAAATAAATAACGCCATTCGGCTATGGCAGTTAAAATCTTTTATTACCAGACGATTCTCCGGGGATTATGTTCTGCAGATTGGAATAGAACCCCAGTTCTATGTACTTGAATTTGACATTGCGGGATTGAGTTACACTCCTCTGCATCTGGGACGTGATGTATTTACTGAACAGTCGGCGTTTATCCGGGCAAAGGTCCCGGTTTCAACTGTCGGGCAAATGGAAGTGGGGGATCGGTTTACCTATTTTCAGTATCAGGATGTTTTTCGCCATTCCCCCAGTGCGCGCCTGTCCGTTTCCCTGCCGGGAGACGCGCGGTTGACCCTTGGGTGGAATCGAACAAACCAGGGTATTATGACGGTTGGCAATGAAGAAGTTCTTCTGACCATGTTCGAAGCCTGGCTGCCAATCCCGAAAGATTTGAGCGTGATGACGGCGGATCAGGTCAGCATCGGGGTTGCGAGAACACCCGTGACCGGTCTGACAATGGGGGCGGAGATTTACGACCGTACCTTCCGTCGGATCGTTGAATTCAATACACAGAAATACACGCCGGAGGAACCAGATTTTGTCGCTGGAACCGGGCAGTCCCGGGGAATGGAATTGTATTTCCGCAAAGATTATGGTCCCGTACGTACTCTATTGGCCTACACATTGAGCAAAACAAAGAAAACTATTCAGGGACTAACGTACACTCCCCGCTTTGATCGAACCCATGATCTTTCTATTTACATCAGACATCCTTTGGGACACGCGTGGCGATTGGGATGGCGATTTGTCTATCAGACGGGAACGCCATATACGGCGGTGGAAGGGTTCTATACGCAATATTTACCACCTAATGTGATTATGCAGGAGGTACCGTTGTATGGAAAACGGAACAGTCGCCGTCTTCCGGATTACCATCGCCTGGATATGAACCTTTCCCGTGAGGTCACGATTCGCGGTAAAACCTTTACATTGTACCTGGACTGGATCAATATTTATGGCCGTTTGAACATTCTGCGGTATGATTCGATTAATAATGCGGAAATCCAGATGCCTCCCCTGATCACAATAGGATTCAAAACCCAATGAAGGTAATACGTTGGTTGATTCTCATGGGATTATTTTCCGGTTGTATGCCGGAAACTCCCGATTATCCGCACGACCTGGATGAAACCATGCTGGCGGTATCCTGCGGATTGACTCCGGATGATTCGGTTCATTTTGTGCATGTAGAGTCAATTTACGGATGTTCCGAATTTTCCAACGAAGATTGTGGTGATCTGGGCTACCGGAGTTATGGATTGGAAGGCGCGAATGTGGAGCTCCGCATTCACGATACTACCTATGTGGGCGTTCAAACCGGCGAAGTGTACATCGCCTATCAGGTGAAAGTTGCTATTCAGGCGGAAGATTCCGTGGAGCTCCGGGCTTCTCATCCGGAGTATGAATCGGTATGGTCGTCCATCATTGTTCCCGGGGAAGTTACAATTGAACACAGTGGAGACGGGCAAACATCTACCAGCGCTTTACATTTTTCCTGGGATACCGCTCCTTATGCGGCGGGGTACGATTCCTATCTTTATCTCCTGGGAATCAGTGACACATCCTCATTGCGTATCAGGTTATTTGATGGGTTTGATCCTTGGGAAAGTACTACCTGGGATGATCCTCCGTCGAAGGAACGAACATATTCAGTGAATATTTCATCCATCATTGGACAAGTGGACTTCCTGAGGAACGAGGGTGAATTACCGTCAGGTTTTCCGGTCATGTATGATTCTCTGTTTCTTCAATTGGAAGTTTGGTCTCTGGATAAAGCGTATTACTATACCATGTTGAAACAGTATGCACCCGATGAATACAGCGGCTTTTCCGCGCCCTTAACCCAATTTTCCAACATAGAACAGGGTGTCGGCGTGTTTGGGTCCTACTGGAAATCGCACAGCACTCCTGTCCCGATAAATAAGACGTTGTTAATCTCACCATGAAAAATATCGAACTTTTTCGTTAAACCTACAATTAACTTCACATAGACCAACAACGGAGGCAATCATGAAACGAAACATCGTTGCATTGGTTTTGATCTTTCTGACAAGTCAGATGTTGTTTGGCATGCATGGGAAGGATATCCGCACCGAAATCACCATTCAAAACCAGGTCCGCCAGTCGCTGGATCATCCGGTTCTGGATTTCCTGATTCCAAACGGGTTGGGAATGAATCTGTACCTGAATCAATTGACCGGTTCGGTTTACTATGGATTTAATAGTTACTTTCCGCAGAACCCGTCGTTGGATTTGGGGATTTACCGGGACCGGGGTTCCTTCCCCGAAAAAATCGGTTTCCTGGTCAGTGTAAATCGGGTCACCGGCATCGAACACGCTTTTCAGGATCATATTCGGGATTTCAGGATGCCCGATGCTCTGGAACGAACATATTATTACGTCATGAATGAAATTGCCTTGGAAGGACGTGAGCACACCTTCATGAAAAGGATATCTTTCCAGGGTTCCCTGAACGCAGGCATTGTCTATGAATTAACCGGGTTAGCGGATATGAATTATTTTGCCCGGACGCCACTGAAACTGTTGATAAACCTGGGAGCGTTTCGTCCCGGCATCCGCTGGGAGTACATCGTACATGATTCCATGGAAGGCTGGGATGTGGTTAATGTCCGATTGGTTCTGGAATATAAAATGTAATCTTTCCGAC
>JBHHUC010000095.1:0-4990 GCA_046861395.1 Fidelibacterota bacterium | reverse complement strand
ACTGGTTCAAACAAAGGATAAAAAATTTGATTTCCTGAGTCCCCTATTACAATCGTTTGAAGGATTCACAGGAGATAACTCCCAGACATTGAAGGATTTGTTAGCCGAGAAGCAATATACGGGCAATCGTGAAAAGTATATTGCCAATGAAAGTAATGGCTATCCATTGACTTTACTTACCAGCTATCCACTCACTAATCCTTTCGGACGGACTGTTTATTCTTCCACGATGGTGGAAACCATGGGGATTCTCCGTGAAATGTTTTGGGAGAACTGGGCGGAAATCAATCCTGAGACGGCGGTAAAGTACCACGTCAGGGATGGCGAAATGGTTCAACTGGATTCACCAGTGGGAGCGATCCGGGTCAGGGTGCGGGTCCGACCAGTTGTTCATCCAGAGGTTATTTTTGTTTCCCTGGGATTAGGTCGGGAAAATGTAGGCAGATTTACTTCTGGTGTGGGGAGTGATCCGCGGGTTTTAATGGTATCTCAGCCGGATGTATTCAGAGGGAATCTGGTTTTTTCCGGTACACCTGTTCGAATTACGTTAGTATAGAGGATTGACGATGGCTAGATGGGGTATGGTAATTGATTTGAATAAATGCACCGGATGCGGTGCCTGTGTAAATGCCTGTAGGATGGAAAATAATGTACCCAATGTTGGTGCCGCGGCGGCTCAGGCAGGTCGTGCAATGGATTGGATGCAGATTGTAACTGAATATCATGGTGAATACCCGGACATCCGGGTGATACATATTCCTCGGCCCTGTTTTCAGTGTGATAACCCTCCCTGCACTAAAGTCTGCCCTGTCCATGCAACTTATCTGAATGAAGATGGTTTGGTGGGACAGGTTTATTACCGCTGTATCGGTTGCCGATTCTGTATGGCAGCTTGTCCCTATTCAGCCAAGACCTTTAATTATCATGCACCCGAGGTTCCAGAAGCCTATGATATTACCTTGAACCCGGACGTAACCCGGCGGATGAAGGGGGTCGTGGAGAAATGCAGCTTCTGCCATCACCGGCTGGCTGTTGCCAAGGATATTGCCCGCTATGAAAACAGGGAGTTGCGTGAAGAAGACTATCAACCGGCCTGTGCCGATTCCTGTCCGACGGATGCAATAACATTTGGTGATTTGGAAAATCAAGATCATAAGGTCAGTGAACTTAGACATTCCAGCCGTACTTTCCGGTTGGATGAAGAATTGGGTACGGAACCAAAGGTCTATTATCTGAAGAAGGAAGATAAATAATGAACGATCTGAAACAGGATCCGGATTATACGTTATATCGTCCAATTGTTGAGGGAAATTCCAAGATCAACTGGATGATTGCTTTCTTTGTCCTGGTCATCATCTGGGCAACCTATATGTATGTCCGTCAGTTGATTTACGGATTAAGCGTGACCGGGATGAATAATACTGTCACTTGGGGGTTCTATATTATTAATTTTGTTTTCTTTATCGGTATCAGCCATGCCGGTACCCTGATTTCAGCCATTTTGCGCCTTTCTCAGGCAGAATGGCGCCGACCCATTACCCGGATGGCTGAGGTAATCACAGCCATTGTGCTGATGATCGGTGGTTTGCACCCCATTATTGATCTGGGGCGCCCTGACCGCGTTTTGAATGTTTTCTATTACGGAAGATTGCAGTCACCACTATTGTGGGATGTCACTGCCATCGGCCTGTATTTCACTGCCAGCACAGTTTACCTCTATGTTCCCATGATCCCGGATATAGCCCTTCTGCGGGATCGAACGAAATCAAAACTCAAATGGTTGTACAATTTTCTCAGCTGGGGATATGTGGGAACTCCCCGGCAAAAACATGTTTTAGAACGTGCCATGTCCATTTTGATGGTGGTAGTCATTCCCGTAGCGGTGAGTGTCCATACGGTCATCTCCTATATATTCTCAATGACACTGCAATCGGGATGGCATAGCACGATCTTTGGCCCCTATTTTGTCACTGGTGCTATTTTCTCCGGAACGGCAACATTACTGGTGGTGATGATTTTCTTCCGGAAATTGTTCCACCTTGAAGAATACCTCAAGGAAATTCACTTTCAATACATGGGGATTTTGCTGCTGGTTTTCTCTCTGTTCTGGACTTATTTTACATTCAGTGAATATCTCACTGGTATTTATGGGAATGAGCCTATGGAAATGAGAGTCATTCATTTCAAATTCACTGGTCCCTATGCCCCTTATTTTTGGGCTATGGTCATCTGTAATTTCCTGATCCCATTAGTGATTTTGTCTTTTAAAAAGTTTAAAACAATACCGGGCATTTTAACTGCCGGCATTTCCGTAATTATTGGGATGTGGCTGGAACGCTTAATTATTATTGTTCCGTCGCTTTCCAACCCACGACTTCCAGTTGTGAGCCAGCCCTATATTCCCAGTCTCACGGAATGGGCCCTATTCGCCTGGGGTGTGTCGGTCTTCTGCCTCTTATTCCTGATTTTCTCAAAGATATTCCCGATCATTTCCATCTGGGAGATCAAAGAAGGCCGTGAAGAAGGGCTGCAAGCAGCTAAAGGACGCTTGGATTCCTACCTACCGGATACTACGAAAATAGAGGAAGGAGTGGCCTGATGGAGGATCAATTGAAACAAAAGTCAACCCTGATTCTGTTTATTCAGATTCTGAGCCTTTCATTTATCTGGTTACTGGTAGTTGCCGTAATTACCTGGATTTTGAATCTGATTTCGCTCTCTAATTATCTCAAGGATGCTCAAAATGCAACCTTGGGTATTTCCATTGTCGTAATGCCGATTTTTGCGCTGCTGGCAGGTGTGTTAACCTATGTTTTTGTGGGATTAAAAAAAGGTAAAAACGATAAGTAACATGCCCCTACGACGTTATTTCATCGGAATAGCATTTTCCCTGAATTTTTGTTTAACCGGGGCTGGTGTAAATGGTGTATTCTCCTCCAGCGCTTATACCTTTTCCCGGCAGGATCTTAACGACAGTACATTGACGCACGTCCGATTGTACCAGACTTTTCTGGTGCATGGCTCTGACCTGCTGTTAAAAAATAGTCGTTTGAATTTTTCCGGTGTTTTTTATACTGACCCGGTGAATACATTCAGTAATGAGCCTGTTTTTCAACTTCACAACCTTAATTACACGACCTTCTGGTTCAAGCGCAAGTTCGCATTGGTGGTGGGTCGCCAGTTTAAATATTCGGTCTCTGATGCGGGTCGGCTGGACGGACTATCAGCCCGATATCGGTGGAAAAAGCTGGATATTCACGGTTTTATGGGAGCCTATGTGCCTGCTTCCGGTCTTACGGATAAGCCCATGGATAACCTGTTCATGGGGTTTGAAATGGGCTGGAAACCTTCAACAACTATGGCGTTGAAAGTGGGGATGTCGGACAAACAGCACTCCCGTCCAGTGTATCGCTCCCCCAGGATGGGGAAACGAATTGAAGTGCCCCCTTCCATCAAACGACGGCTGGGGTTACAAGCCCGGTGGCAACGGAACGGCCTGGCGGTTTATTTCCGCAGCCGACACCAGTTAAGGCAGTTTCAACTGGCGGATTTACTCATTCAGACCAGTTATCAGGGCAGTCGTCTTCAGCCGTTCAAAAACCTGGTTCTGGAGTACAATCTGCGGGAGCCCCGAATCCCGGAAAATTCAATCTTTTCTGTTTTTAATTCCCATTCTTCGCAGGAATTGCGGTTGAGTGGTCAGGTCTTACTGACGAAAGATATTACCGGTAAATTCCAGTTGCGCCAGGTCTTTTTTCAAGGGGATCAGGCCACGATTGTATCTCTGGGGGCTGGGAATCGTACTTACCAGGTGAGTGTGATCCACCAGGAAGGATACGGAGGTTCCTCCAATCGTTTAACCGCCGGTCAATTCGTGACAATAGGCAAACTGAATCTGACCTCCAGGATCACGGTGGGGAATTACCGGCTTCTGGAGGGAAGCTGGGATGATCTGGCTACAGTTGCTTTAAGGGCATCCTATCCCCTTTGGAAAAAGATTACGGTAGATTCGGAAATGGATGTGTTAAGGAATAAATATTATCGCCGTGATATCCGGTTTCTGCTGGGATTGAGGTATCGGTTATGAGTCTCCGGATCCCTCTAAAAACCCTCATGGCGCTTGTTTTTATATCCTGCCTCTGCCTCCAGGCCGGTGACAAGCGAAAACCGGTAATTGAATTCAGTCATGAACTGCACGTTCAGGATGTGGGGGTCCGGTGCACCAAGTGCCATAATCCCAAACTCCTTAAAAACAGTATGCGTTCTGAAGATTCCATTCTTCCCACGGAAAAACGGTGTCTCAAGTGTCATGAGGTTTGGAAAGAAGAAGGGGAATGTGAAAATTGCCATCTGGGCAAGGAACCGTACAGCAGTTTTCCGGCGATGGTACGGAATTTTAATTTCCCCCACAAGATACACTGGGGACAGCAGAAGATTGATTGCTCCAAATGCCACAGCGATATGTCTGGTGTGGACAATTATCCGCCTATTCCCAAGATGGCAGATTGTCTAAGCTGTCACCAGGAGAAAAAAGCCCCTGAAAATTGCTCTGCCTGCCATGATGTTGTGGCCCGGTTAAGGCCAAAGAATCACACCCCTACCTGGTTGAAAGATCATGATGTAGCCGCTCTTGCCAATACGGCCGATTGTCAACTCTGTCATACCCAATTGACCTGTGATAATTGCCATAGTGGCGCCAGGTTGGGGGGAGATTTACCCCAAATGAACCCAGTTCCTTCCTACCGGCAGGATATGATGAAGAGGAACCTGCTTTTATCCCGGAATCACGATTTGAATTACGTGTATTTCCACGGACTGGATGCCAGTACCAAGGCCAAGGATTGCCGGGTCTGTCACGAATCACCAGAATTCTGTACGGACTGTCACCAGAACCGGAAAAACCCGATTGCCAATAAACCAGAATTTCATGACGGCTTGAACTGGGGGGCGATTGTTTACGATTCAGGAACGGACTTTGCCAACAACGTTA
>JBHHUC010000035.1:0-21059 GCA_046861395.1 Fidelibacterota bacterium | reverse complement strand
TTCCGGGAGCGCTTGACTCTGAGTGAAATTAGTGATTACCGGAAAAAAATCACTAATGATGGTGAAACGCTTCATGGCCTCAAACCGACGGAAATTGATTATCCTTTTCAGTTCGTCACATTCAAAACACTGCATATTCCCATGGTTTTACATGATTATGTCAATCAAATACAGATTACAGCCATATTCAAAACAATCCACCTGGAATATCTTCAGGACAAGACTATCCAGACCATTGAGGATATTCAGGATCTGGTGAAGCTGATGTAGTTCATCGATTTCGCTGTCTGTTTCCTCCTTTTCTCTGATTAATTTCAATTATGACACATCAGGATATCATACGCCTTACTACGTTAAGTCACGGCTCCGGCTGAGCCTGTAAAATAGGTCCGGAGGACCTGGCTTACGTGTTGGATGGTTTAACCGATTCTATCCGGGATGACCGCGTCATTGTGGGATTCAACGGCAAGGACGATGCCGCCGTGTACCGTATGGATGAGGATAGCTATCTGGTACAAACGGTGGACTTTTTCACACCGGTTGTCGATGATCCCTATCAGTTTGGACAGATTGCTGCTGCGAATTCCCTTTCGGACATTTACGCCATGGGTGGCACTCCCCGGTTTGCCCTAAATATTGTGGGTTTTCCCATTACCCGTCTGCCGCGAGAAATGCTGACGAAAATCCTCCAGGGCGGAACGGATAAAGCGTCTGAAGCTGGCATTCCTATTTTGGGTGGTCACAGTGTCGACGATCAAGAGCCGAAATACGGCATGGTGGTGACGGGAGAAGTCAGTCGGCAGAATCTGATTACCAATGAATTGGCCCGACCGGGTGACGTGCTGATCTTGACCAAACCACTGGGTACTGGTATTATTGCCTCGGCGATTAAAAAAGGACAGGCATCAGAGGATTCAATCGAGGCGGCTATTGCCTCCATGAGTTTATTGAATAAACGGGCAGCCGAATGCATGGCGGATGTTACCGTCCAAGCCGCCACGGATATTACCGGTTTCGGACTTTTGGGACATTTACTGGAACTCTGTCAGGCCAGTCAGGTGGCGGCCACCATTGAATTCAACCGCCTTGATTTCTTGCCGGGAGTCAGAGAATTGGTGCGAAAGGACATTGTTCCCGGAGGGACGAAACGGAATTTGGCGTTTGTTTCAGAACATGTTCGCTTTTCGGAAAACATGTCTGCCCATGATCGTTTGCTCTGTGCCGATGCCCAGACTTCCGGGGGATTATTGATTGCTCTCTCCGAAAAAGAAGCTCAGTCCTACATGGATTATTATAATGAAGATTCTCCCTTTTCGGCCGTTAGGATCGGTCAGGTTACCGAAGCAGAAGTAACAGGTACAATTACAGTAGTTTAAGTCCTGACTAACGTCGGGAGGGACAGTCGATAAATTCCTTGCTTTCCACGATGATCCGTATCAAATTGTACCTCTCCTTTACCTGCATTCAATGCGAAAATTTATCACCATAATATTCATTCTGCTGATTGGCGGATACGGGATTGGTCTCTCTGCCGCTGAAACAGCACCGTTGGAACTGGACGTTTACCCGGGACCGGGATCCATCCTGATTGTCTGGGATCAGGTTAAGGACATGGAACCAGATTCAATTCTTGTTTACCGGGCTGAGACTTTAACTGAAACGTTCACACTTCTGGCCGTTCTGACGGAAAATACGGACCGCTATCTGGATACTACGGCCCAGGTTCAAAAACGGTATTTCTATTATATTGAAATTAAATCACGGGCGGGAAATCTTTTAACCAGTTCCCGCGAAACACCGGCTTTCACACGAATTCCGGTGGAAATATCTGATCCTGCCGGAGATTCCAGTGTGGTGATTCCCAAAGGCATTAGAGCTTGGTTCGCGCGGGGCTTGGAGGAGGCACGACATCAGGTGCCGGAACACTATGCCGGGTTATTCACATTATTGAACCGTGACTCCCTGAAAATGGATGATTTATGGGAAGCACTCTCTCCCCTTCAGGCCCTGGAAACCGACCTGGAAAGCATGGCTCCGGCGGCGGATTCACTGTTGCTTTCACTGGAACAATTTCTTGCTCAGGAGACGTTCCGGGTTCGGAACATGCTGCGGTTGACGCCGGATGAATATGACCGGCTGACGGAAGATTTCATTACATCCGTGAAACAGAACTTGGACCAATTGAAACGGGCATTGGAAGAATATCAGTCCCTGTTAATTTCCCTGCCCCAGGTCCGCATTGATAAAATAGTAAGGTCATCGGACGATTCAGTCCATGTAACACTGCAGGTGATAACGTTTCGCGATCATATTCTATCTCTTACCGACGGAGAACAGGAAATTGCCGTAACCATTCCCGATTCCCTGAATGATGCCGGTGAATTCAGGGTGACCCTGCCCAGTGTTTGGACAACAGTAATCCTTCGCTACCAGGATATCATCCTTGACCAACGACCGGTTCCGGCCCCGGGGGACGGCTACACGATTTCTCTTCTGGGAGATATGTTCCCCCTGGGATATACCCGGGAGGCCATTCCAATTATCAATGAATTACAGTACAATCCCGTCACCGACCTGTTGCAAATTGAGATATTTATTCCTGCAAATGTACAGACATCTTTTTCCCTCACAATCGCCGATTCAGTGTACTGGCAGGAAACAGTCATGACCGGTATTGAACCGGGATTCCTGGATTCCACTCTGATTTTCGCCGGACAGGATTCCGTGTTAGTGCCATGGGTCATGCTGTGGGAAACTGCATCCGATACCACCATGTTTGCCGATGCCTATCTCCTACCTGACGATATGTCGATTCAGATGTTGCGTGAGCCGGATGGACGGGCCTGGGCCGTTACCAATCAGTCGTCGTTTGGTAAGAGCAATCGCAGTCAGGATGACACGGCTTATCATTTGGCTGTCCCGGAAGTGTTTGCGTTATACCAGAATTATCCCAATCCGTTTAACAGCGGCACAACCATTGCTTTTGATCTGTTGCTACCGGCGACGGTCACACTGTACGTGACTAACGCGGCGGGACGGGTCATCGAAACGTTTTTACTCCAGACGCCGATGAATGTCGGTCACTATACTTACCAATGGTTCGGCCACCAACATGCCAGTGGCTTGTATTTTTATACGATTACGGCTGAAGTTGAAAATTTTCTTCCTGTCACGTACAGCCGTAAAATGATTTACCTGAAATAGGCACCGGGTCCTGCAAGGTGAATTAATCCTTGAATCTGACCGTTATATCCTTGAAACTTTACCCGCTGTCATGAAAAATTTTCTATCCATATCTTTGCTTTTACTTCTGACTGGTTGTGCCACGCATCCCCATGTCAGTACATCCCTGATGAAAAAGGGAGACACGGAGAAAGGTCTGATCTTTTCACTGGAAAATATTATTCCAGTGTACAATTTCCGTTATGGATTAACGGATCGCAGTAATATTGGAATCCGGGTGGGTATTCCCATCTATGGTTCTGGTTTGGATTACAGTCGGTTGCTCTATAGCCGGGACAGAAAATGGGACGTATTGAATCTATCCTGGAGCCTGAATCCTAATTATAATATTGATGCTACGTACTATAAATTTTATCAGTTCAAGGCCAAGGGCGAATCACCACCGCCGGTATTCTGGTGGGCCTTGCGCATGATGTACATTCCCAAGGGTGTCATGGGCAAAACCAGTAATCGTTTCGGTGTGTTGCTGGGCATTAAACCATGGCCCAACAAGGGTTTTGAGATCGGGTATTTCCACGATTCCAATGCCATGCCGCTGGCGAAAGTTTTCAGTCCCAGCTGGCGTTGGGATTCACCCGAGAATGTGGCCCGATACGGCGATACGCCGCACGTAGCCCCGTCGGGAATGCCGTCCGAATTTTCCCGTCTAACCGGGATTTCCTTCCAGTTTTTCATTGATCTGAATCCACCGGCCCTGGTCACTGAAACACCGGTTGGGGACGATTAATTCTCACGATTTCTATGGCCAGGAAACGAAGATAACTGGGGCCATTACCGTCTTATGAATCAAACTTTCGACCCCAGTGCACTGGCATCGTTTCTTCGCTCCGCTCTAGACCGGGCCGTGCAGTGCCGGGCAGATTCGGAAATCCATCCTGTCATTGTCATCAATGCATTGAAAAATATTCTGGGGGATGATCGGGAAAATGTACCGAAAGATCTTAAATCCTGGGTAGAATCCTATTTATCAGGATTCTTTAAATACCGTGATTGGAAAACAAACCCTGATCCGTCCGAGCAATTTGCCCGTGGTGCGGTATTCACGATGGATCTGGAGGATGCCATTCTTAAGGGACAACGAGAGGAAGCAGAACGCTGCGCCGGGGATCTGTACTGGGCAGCGGAACATAAGGGCAGCGTCCTGGAGATCATGACGGAAACCGGTTTGCATGAACCGGCAACTCATGCATTGTTTTTCTATCATTTATTACGAGCTTCGGTATTTTACCAGCCGCCGGAATCGCTATGGCAATTTATACTGGCCGGTCTGGACCGATTGTCACACAAGCAGCTGCCACCGACCACTTCCGGCGCGGAAGTGACACCTGATGACCTGCTACCGGGCGCGTTTCACGCTATGTCATTAGAGGACTTGATTGCATTTGCGGCCGTGTATCGATTATGGCAATTCGAATCAGTTCGGCAGGCGAATATCCGGCGTAAATTATCGGTCTGGTTGCAGGAACACCGGTCGGATATTTACTCCGGGACAACGATACCCACCGCAAAGTTTTATACCGATTTACACCGCTATAAACGACAGGGTGGGCATTTCTTCATCCATCTTATCTCGGCCGGGGAAGACCATCTTTTTCCGCAGCGGATTGTCTTATTGGACGCCATCAGATTTCTTGTCCGGGTTACGCCGGAAGATTATATTAATGTTCTTGCTCACCGATTGGAAGAGGGAATTGAAACGTGAAGATTGGACCTTATACCTGTTACAGTATTAAAACCAGTGAATTTGGTTTGGATGGCGGTGCCATGTTTGGCATTATACCCAAGACGCTTTGGGAAAAGAAAGCTCCCGCCGATGATAAAAACCGCATCAAGATGGTAACCCGGTCGCTGCTCCTGGTCAGCGATGACAGGAAAATCATTGTGGATACGGGAAACGGTGATAAGTGGCAGGAAAAATTCAAGGCCATTTATTCCATTGATACCGAGACCGTCAATTTGGCGGAATCACTGGCCGCACGGGATGTTTCTCCGGAGGACATTACGGATGTTATCTGCACCCACCTTCATTTTGATCATATCGGTGGCAATACAACAATAATTGACGGAAAAACGGAACCGGTGTTTCCCAACGCCACCTATTGGATGACGAAAAAGAACTGGGATCTGGCTACCAGTCCTTCGGAAAAGGACCAGGGCAGCTTCATGGAGGCTGATTGGAAAGTTCTGGCGGAAAATGGAATGATTCAATTTATTGCGCGGGAAGAACCTTTCCTGCCGGATATTGATATCTTGTTTTCACATGGACATACACTAGGGCAAATGCATCCCATTATCCGCGACACCAGTCGTACCATTTTCTATGGCGGCGATTTGTTTCCCATGGCGGCCCACATTCCCATTCCCTGGGTCATGGCTTATGATATCCAACCGATGGTCACAATCGAGGAAAAGAAAGCGTTGTTGCCACGGATGGTGGATGAAAACTGGATCTTGTTCTTTGAGCATGATCCCAATCTGGCCGCCGGGACCGTACAGTATTCCGGGAAACATTTTGCGCTAAAGGAAGGAGTTGTGATTTGATATGGTGAGTTTATCCTTTGAGGAAGGGCTGCAAGCCTTTCAGCGGGAAGAATATTATGAAGCCCATGAAATATGGGAAGAATTATGGTCCGATCCCGCACTTGCTGATCGCAGAATTCTTCAAGGATTTATCCAGGTAGCGGTCTCCGTCTTTCACGCCTATCAGGGAAATTTGAAAGGCGCCCGCAGTATGGTGGCCAAAGCGTTATCCAAGTGGGAGTCGGCTCCAGCGCTATGGCACAGGATATCCATGCCGGAATTCATCCAATCGGCACAGCACTGGGCGGAGCATTTACATTATGTCAATCACATTGAAGAAGTGGATTTTTCTCGGACTCCGAAAGTGAGAACAGTATGATCCGCGTTTGTCTCTTTATCAAGGACTTTGAATTGGGTACGAGGGTGGCCGATAAATTGACCTATGAAATGGCAACCATCGATTTTGGAGAAAATCTGGAATCGGAAATTGTGAAGAAAGCTGATCTGACCATTGTGGATTGTGATCAGCCGGAACAGGGAACAGTATTGTTCATGTCCCAATTGCGGCATCTCAACAAGCATCAATTACTGACAGGTTTCATGAAACTGCCCCATAAAGAGACAATTGATAAATTGACAGCTGCCGGCTGTGAACTCATCCTGCCCCAGTCTTCATTGCTGAAAAATATTCCGTCGCTATTGAAAATGGTGCGAAAGCATGTCCCGGACTGATACTTCCCTGAAACATCGCGCCGAAGAAATTAGAGTCCGACTGGGAAAGGCATATCCGGATGCCAAATGTTCATTGCATTATCAGTCCCCCCATGAATTACTGGTGGCCACCATTCTCTCGGCCCAGTGTACTGATGAACGGGTAAATAAAGTTACACCCGGACTGTTCCGGAAATATCCCTCTGTTGAAGCCCTGGCCTATGCGGATATACATGAACTGGCTAGCGATATACATTCCTGCGGCTACCACAATCAAAAAGCACGCAACATTATCGGCGCCTGCCTGAAAATTGTGGAAGAGTATGAGGGTCGTGTTCCGGATAACATGGCTGACCTGTTAACGCTGCCGGGTGTTGGACGGAAAACAGCAAACTGTGTGTTGGGGGAATGTTTTTCCGTGCCTGCCATGGTGATTGATACTCACATGATACGTATTATGAATTTACTGGGTCTCTCTTCAAGTCATGATCCGAAAAAAATTGAGCTGGAATTGATGGACTTGTTTGACCCTGAAAACTGGGTATCACTGACGCACCGGATCATTGATCACGGGCGGAAAGTATGTATTGCCCGACGACCTCAGTGCCAAATCTGCTTCCTTCGCGATCTGTGTCCTTCATCGCCGTAAAGGTCCTGTAAGCGACTCAAAACGCAGTAAATGAGATTTCAATTTTTCGTTTCCTGTATTGCAACTAAATTCACAATCACTAATTAATTGCAGGATACAAATAAATGAACTATCCTTTTTTAACCAAGAGTTTCAGTTTTTGTGCCGCCCATCAATATGGCCAACGGACTTGGACACAGGAAAAAAACCGGGAAGTATTTGGTCCGGATGCCCGCGTCCACGGACATAATTACACCCTACAGGTGACGGTAACGGGTCCGGTTGATCCCCAGACCGGTTTCTGCGTGGATCTGGGCGAATTAAAGACTATTGTGAACGAGCATGTGCTGGCCAAACTGGATCACAGTCAGATCGAAAAAGACATTCCCTGGTTCAAGGGTAAACAGCCATCTTCGGAGAATATGGTACAATTTATATGGGAGGAAATCAGTAAACGGCTAAAAGGTCCCCGATTACATCGCATACGACTGATAGAAACGCCGACAATTTTTACCGATTATTATGGGGACGACAGTGGATTTTAAAAACCGGCTTTATCTGATCTTTGCCGGCATATTCATCGCATCACTGGTGTCAGCCAATCTGATTTTTCAGAAATTTTTTCAATGGTCCCCTTTCGGCCTGTATACCTTTGAGATTTCGGTAGGTATTATCCCCTATCCGGTTACCTTTCTGGTGACCGATTTGGTCTCTGAATTATATGGCCGCAAGCGGGCCGATGCCGTGGTCTGGGCCGGACTGATTGCCAGTGTATTTGTCATGGCCATCATCCTGTTGGCCAATGCCGCCACCGCCACTGACTGGTCCCCGGTGGACAGGGAAACGTTTTCCCGCGTATTTGGATTATACGGACCCGCCGTATTCGCCTCCATGGTTGCTTACCTGATTGCCCAGTTCATCGATATCCGAATTTTTCATTTTTGGAAGCGATTGACCAAGGGAAAACACTTATGGCTGCGTAATAACGGTTCGACGGTTGTTTCACAATTGGTTGATACGGCCTCCGTACTGATCCTGTTATGTCTGGCTGGAGCCATTGAATGGTCCCGGTTCACCATGCTGTTGATGAACGGATTTCTGTTCAAGGTTATCGTGGCCTTGCTGGATACACCTTTTTTCTATTTGGGCGTATATATCCTAAAAGATAAAATTCATGACGACCCGGAAGAAACCTGGGAGCGCCCTAACATTGTAGAGGAATTATTATGACAGAAAACCATCTTGAACATCTCCAATTCCTGACCCGTTCCCTGCTCGAGGAAATCGGGGAAGATCCAACCCGGGAAGGACTGGTGCGGACGCCTCTGCGGGTAGCCAGGGCCTGGGACTATTTTTCCAAAGGATACCGGGAAAACCTGGATGATATTATTAACCAGGCAATTTTCCATGAAGACTGTAGTGAAATGGTTATTGTACGCGATATTGAATTTTTCAGTATGTGTGAACATCATTTGTTACCCTTCATGGGGAAAGCACATGTGGGTTATTTACCGAATAAAAAAGTCATTGGTCTCTCGAAAATCCCCCGCATCATCGATATGTTTTCCCGTCGATTACAGGTCCAGGAACGACTCACACACCAGATTGCCGAAACACTCCAGACCGTCCTTGATCCACACGGTGTAGCCGTCATTCTGGAAGGTCGTCACATGTGCATGCAAATGCGAGGTGTGGAAAAACAGAACAGTTATGCCACTACCTCGGCCATGCTGGGTGAATTTCATGATGAATATGAGACGCGGACGGAGTTTCTCAGTATCATCGGTTTCCATAATATTCGCTGAACGGGACAACCATGGCAGATCAATATGATATCATCATTATCGGGGGTGGCCCCGGTGGCTATGTAGCAGCCATACGTGCGGCCCAGTTGGGACTGAAAACCGCCATTGTAGAAAAAGAACGATTAGGCGGAATTTGCCTGAACTGGGGTTGTATTCCAACCAAGGCCCTCCTGCGCAATGCCGAAGTACTGCAACTGGTCAAACAAGCCGGTCGTTTTGGGATTACGATCCCGGAATATACCATGGATTTTGCCAAGGTCATTCAGCGCAGCCGCGGTGTTGCTGACCGTTTGTCCAAAGGGGTGCAATTCCTGATGAAAAAAAATGGTATTGACGTCTATAACGGCCGGGCAAAACTGATTGACCGTCATACCGTCCGCATTGAGTCCCCGGAGCCGGTACATCCTCTCACGGCAAAAAATATCGTGATCGCCTCTGGTGGTCGGCCTCAGACTTTCCCGGGACTGGAAATTGATGCCAAGCGGGTGATCGGTTCCCGCCAGGCGCTGGTCTTGGACAAACCACCCCGGTCCCTGACCATCATCGGAGCCGGTGCCATTGGCGTGGAATTCGCCTATTTTTATGCCATGTTTGGGACCAAGGTCTATCTAGTGGAAATGCAGGACCGGGTCTTGCCGGTGGAAGACAGAGAAATATCGCGTGAACTTGAAAAATCCTTTATCAAATCCGGGGTTGTCGTCAAGACGGGCACAACCGTCAATAAAATCCAACGTCTGAAAACAAAAGTGAAAGTTCATATTCAATCCGGGTCGGAAACGGATATTCTGGAATCCGATTATGCGTTGGTGGCGGTCGGCGTTACCGGGAATGTGGAAAATCTGGGATTGGAGAAGGTGGGCATTGCTGTGGAACGGGGCGCCATCGTGGTGGATGAGTATTGTCGTACTTCCGTGGCGGGGGTATATGCCATCGGGGACGTCACCGGACCGCCCTGGCTGGCCCATGTAGCTTCGGCCCAGGGACATGTGGCTGTGGAACATGCCGCTGGGGGAGAACCGGCACCACTTGATTATCAAAATATTCCCGGTTGTACCTATTGCCAGCCCCAGGTGGCATCGCTGGGCTTAACCGAAGAAAAAGCACTGGAAGAGGGACGGAAAATCAGGGTTGGGCGGTTTCCGTTCCGTGCCAACGGAAAATCTTTGGCAATGGGCGAATCAACAGGTTTTGTAAAAATTATTTTTGATGATGAATATGGTGAATTGCTGGGGTGTCATATTATCGGAACGGAAGCGACGGAAATGATTGCCGAACTGAGTGTCGCCCGAGCTCTAGAAACAACCTGGGAGGAAATAGCTACAACGGTTCACGCCCATCCGACTTTGTCAGAAGCGATTATGGAGGCAGCCCTTGATGCCTATGGTCAAGCTGTGCACCAATAGAATAATGATTGCGGAATATTCATAAATGATCGGTCAAAGCATAAATCATCAACCGTACGTCGTCAATTGTCATTGAGAATAGTGTCCGTGCATACCACTAATGAATAATTGGGCAACAGCCAAAGCGTCAATTTTGATCCGGAACCTGGGGCAAATGGATTATGCCGAGGCCTGGGAGCTGCAAAAGAATATCCAGTCCCAGGTGATTGCCGGTACGCATCCGGATGCGTTGCTTCTGGTGGAGCATGAGCCAGTGTATACGCTGGGCAAGAACGCCGATGTCAACCATATCATTGCGACAGAGGAGAATGAGATTAAAACGTTCCATATTGAACGAGGTGGAGATGTGACCTATCATGGTCCAGGTCAGTTGGTGGGTTATCCCATTCTGGATCTACACCATTATCGACGGAGTGTCAGTTGGTACATGCGCACGCTGGAAGAAGTGATTATCCGGTCCCTCGGAGAATTCGGTATTACGGCCGGGCGCAAGGATGGGCTGACGGGCGTCTGGGTGGATGATGAAAAAATCGCCGCATTGGGGGTGAGAATAACGCGTTGGGTAACCATGCATGGTTTCGCCCTGAATGTGAATCCGAACCTGACACATTATGCCGGCATCATACCCTGTGGTATTTTTGAGTTTGGTGTGACATCCATGTCCCGGGTCCTGGATCGCAGGGTAAAAGTGCCGGACGTCATTCCGGTTTTGGCAGACAAATTCATTGAGATTTTCGATTCGAAGGAGCATTAAATGGGTCGTTTGCATGGCTTGACCAAGCGGGAACTAACGCATGTATATCGCACAATGGTAACCGCCCGTTACCAGGACGAGAAAATGATGATTCTGATTCGACAGGGAAAGAGTTTTTTCCATATCGGATCATCGGGGCATGAAGCCGCACAACTGGCAGCGGCATCGGTGCTGCGGCCCGGAGAAGACTGGTTCTATCCATATTACCGGGATGCAGCATTATGTCTGGGGGTCGGTATGACACCGCGGGAACAATTACTTTCCTTCCTGGCCCGGCGTGATGATCCCAATTCCGGGGGACGGCAAATGCCGCAGCATTACGGACATAAAGCCTTACGGATCGTAAGTCAGTCCAGTCCTACCGGCACCCAGTTCCTGCAGGCCGTGGGTACGGCCCTGCGATGCGTACGGGAACAGACAAAGGAGGTGGTCTATGTTTCCAGCGGGGAAGGGACGACCAGCCAGGGAGATTTCCATGAAGCCCTGAATTGGTCCAGTCGGGCCAAGCTGCCGGTGTTATTCCATATTCAGGATAACGAATACGCCATCAGTGTCCATATTTCCGAACAGACATCGGGGAAATCCGTGTATTCCATGGTGGCCGGGTACACGAATCTGGCCCGGTTTGATGTGGATGGCACGGATTTCTTTGAAACACAGCTGGCCTTTCGCAAGGCGGCGGAGCGGGCCCGAAAGGGTAAAGGTCCGTCGGTGATTGTAAGCCATGTGGTGCGTTTATTGCCTCATTCTTCTTCCGATGATCAGCGCAAATACCGCAAAAAGGAAGAATTATCCCAGGATGCCCAACGAGATCCCATCCTGAAGTTTGGCCGCGCCTGTCAGGAAGCAGGGATCTTCACGGAAAAAGAAATGGAAGGATTTCGTCAGACCATCAAGAAAGAAATAGATGAAGCCGCCGACTGGGCCGACGCCCAGGATCATCCCGACCCGGATAAGGTTCTGGATCATATTTACAGCGCTGAAACCATAACCGACGAAACGGATCCCTCACCTATTGCGGAAAGAATTGTCCTGGTCGATGCAATCAACCATGCCCTGCGGGAAGAATTGGCCCGGAATGAGAAAATGGTAATCTATGGACAGGATGTCGCCGATCCCAAGGGAGGAGTGTTTACCGCCACAAAGGGATTATCGGAAACCTTCGGGCGCGATCGGGTTTTCAATTCACCGCTGGCGGAGTCGTCCATTATCGGTACCGCGATCGGCATGGCGGTGTCCGGATATAAACCGGTAGTGGAGATACAATTTGGCGATTATATCTGGACGGCCATGATGCAGATCCGCAATGAGCTGGCCACCATGCGTTACCGATCCAACAATGACTGGACCTGCCCGGTGGTGGTGCGCATCCCGGTGGGAGGATATATTCACGGTGCCCTGTGTCACAGTCAGTCCATTGAGGGGTTTTTTCTTCATTTACCGGGTGTGTATATTGCCTATCCTTCCAATGCTGCCGATGCCAAAGGACTGCTGAAAGCTGCCTGTCGAATGGATGATCCGGTATTATTTCTGGAACATAAAGGTCTGTATCGCCAGGGATATGCCGCGACGGAGGAACCGGGCGAGGATTATTTATTGCCCTTCGGAAAGGCCCGCCTGGTTCAGTCCGGGGACGAAATAACGGTAATCACCTGGGGCGCCTTGGTGCAGCGCACACTGGAAGCGGTGGCCAGGATGGAGACGGAGGTCGATCGGGTCGAAATCATTGATTTACGCACATTGAATCCGCTGGATATGACCATGATTCAAACATCGGTGAAAAAAACCGGAAAAGCGGTAATTATTCATGAAGATAATCTCACGGGTGGTCCCGGGGCCGAAATAACAGCCCGAATTATGGATGAATGTTTTGAATACCTGGACGGTCCGGTACAGCGCGTGGGTGCGGCCGATTGTCCTATCCCCTATAACTGGTTTCTGGAAGAACAGGTGTTGCCGCAAGTGAATGACATTGCCAAAGCTCTGAGTGAATTGTTGGAGTACTGATATGAAATTAGATATCGTTATGCCGAAAATGGGGGAGAGTATCGCGGAAGGCACCATTCTGGAATGGCGCAAGGCTATCGGCGATCGGATTGCCAAGGATGAAATTCTACTGGAAATTGGGACCGATAAAGTAGATTCTGAAATTCCATCACCGCACAGCGGAGTATTGACGGAAATTCTGGCTCAACCAAACGAGGTGGTGGCTGTGGGTGTTCCCATCGCAAGGATTGAAACCGACGCCAGTGGAGATGAATCTCCGCCACCAGAAAAAAAAGAGGCCGCGCAACCCGATCGAGAGGAACCGCTGCCATCGGAGGAAAAAGATATCCCGGTCCAACGCCAGAAATCGTCCACGAAACGTTTTTATACGCCTGTGGTACTGAAAATCGCCCGGGACTCCGGCTTGCCGCTGGTTGAGTTGGAGCGTATCCCAGGCAGCGGCAAAGGGGGCCGCGTAACAAAGAAAGATATAGTAGCCTATCTAGCCGGTGACCGGCCTTCGACCCAATCCCCGCCCCGGCCGGAATCAGCGGCAGTAGCTCTTGCCTCCGACCGGAGGGAACCCATGGATCATATGCGTAAATTGATTGCCGATCACATGCGTGCCAGCCTTGATACTTCCGCCCATGTCTACGTGGTGACGGAAGTGGATATGACGGCCATTGTCCGATTTGTAAATGACAACCAACGGCAATTTTCCGCCCGCGAAGGGTTCAAGCTTACGTACACACCATTTATCTTCCATGCGACGGTTCAGGCCCTAAAGGCATTTCCCCTTGTAAATGCATCACTGGACGGACAGGATATTCTTTATCACAAGCATATCAATCTGGGGATGGCGGTGGCGGTGGAAAAAGGGCTTATGGTCCCGGCTTTGCCGCGTTGCGAGGAACTGAACTTTCTTGGGTTGTGCCGCAAAATTAACGACCTGGCCCGGCGCACGCGCCACAAGCAGATCAGTTCCGATGAATTGATCGGGTCGACCTTTACCGTCACCAATTTCGGTGTTTTCAATGTTACCATGGGAATGCCCATAATCAATCAACCCAATGTGGCGATTCTGGGTGTGGGAACGATAAAAAAACGTCCTGTCGTCATTGAATCACCGGGCGGCGATACGATAGGAATCCGGTCGATCATGTATTTATCCCTGGGGCTGGATCACCGATTAATCGATGGTGCCGGTGGCAGTCGGTTTCTGGATCATATTCGTGTTACGCTGGAAACGCTGGACCTGGAGGCGTTGCTCTGATGTCCACCGATCATGTCCTGAAATGGTATGCCCGGACGATCCAGTCTCCGTATTTGCATTATGGATTCTGGGATGAACCGGACGCCGTTATTCTATCCGAGATAACATTAGCCGATATTCAGGCCGCCCAACGGCGTTACATTGAGCATCTGGCGACGTATATACCTCCCGGTGTAAGGAGCGTATTGGATGTGGGTTGTGGACTGGGAGGCAACGCCGCTTACTTGAAAGACCTGGGCTATAAGGTGGAGACGCTGTCCCCGGATGCCTATCAGGAAACCGTCATTCGGGAAAAGTTTGCCGGCGAAATTCCCTTTCATTGCACCAAATTTGAAACCTTCGATCTTGATCGTCGGTATGATCTTATTTTCGAAAGTGAAAGCGCATGCTACATTCGAATCAAACAGGGATTTGAACAGGCCCGTCGCCATTTGAATCCCGGTGGTTATCTCCTGGCATCGGATTATTTCGTCTATCATACCGAGGGAGACAGTCCGCTCATGAAATCTTCCCATAACCAGGCAGCCTATCTGGCCGCAGCGCAGGAAGCGGGATTCACTCTGGTGCAGTCCTATGATCAAACGGAACACGTGCTGCCGACGCTGGACATTGCCTGTTATTTCATCGAACGGTTCGTGGAACCCAGCATGGACTATGCCCGTTATTCCATGCAGAAACATTATCCGAAACTGACCCGATTCATTGCCTGGTTGACGCGGACGGTTGTGGTAAAAAAGAAGCGACAGATGGATTTGATCCGAAGCTCAGAATTCAGGAAATACCGAAAATATATGATTTACTTATTTCAGAAATCGGATCAGGATGAATTGTCGGAACCCGTGAAGGCAGAGTGATTATTCCTGTTTAATCGTTTCATCCAGGTCGATCAGGAATTGATTCCAGGTATGAAGGCGGGGGAAGTGTAGATTCAGAAATGAATCAAATTCCGGTAAAAGGGATTTCCGCAGTGCCAGGACAAGAACACCCGAAAATTGGTTATCCAGGGTGCGCAAGGCTGGGAAAAATCCTTCTTCATTAAATTCAAACAGACCGACTTCATCAATGATTAACCAACGCTCCCGGGTTGATGTTATCTGTTCCGTTCCCCAGTCTAGGACAGCCCGGTAAAAGAAATAATGTTCTGTTTTGATCGTCCCCTTATCCGGTTCCATCCGGGCTACTTGCCTTGTTTCTCCAGTTGACACGTTTTTTAGGCTTAAGGTCCAACGCATACCAGATTCCGGCTGGCGCACGGTCAGGATACCACCGGCCGGGATTGATCGTTCCTTCAGACGATCCTGCAAGGCCATGAGCCAGGTGGTTTTTCCGGCACCGGGCCTCCCGGTTACGATGACCATTGCCGGTGTCGTAATACGATCAATGAGGGAATCCTTATCCTGCAACCCGCGTTCCGGTGATGATTGATCCAGTTGTTCGGCCAGTTGGATTAATTCTGCAAACACCAATTTAATACGATGGAAAATGACTCGAGGCTTGTACAGGGTAGTAAAGGAATTCTGTACCAACAACCGGTTGAAAATAGCTCTGGTACCGGGTAGAATGTCTCTGGCCAGCTGGAATAAGATGACAAAGCGGGGAGAACCGAAGCGGGTCAAACGCTGGGCAAAAATTTCACCGTCCAGATCCACCGTAATAACTTGAATCAGCAGGAATACTACAATACCACGCAACGCCATGAATCCGGTTTTTAGCAGCATGGGATGGTTGTAGGAAATACCCAGGATCGTCCGATCTGGTGGTCCGGTGAATAGTGGTACAATAATCACCAGTAAAAAAATAACGATCCAGAATTTGCCATTTTTCAAGGGACGGACCGATGCTGGATAGGCCAATCCTGACAGAACGGTGATACTGACCGCAATCAATAAGGGAGCATGATTCAGAAAGATAATTCCCGTTAATACAGCAAGAGAGATAAGGAGCCGTTTATAATTTTTCGCCCGGTCAATCATGGTTAGCCGCCGGTAGAAGTTGTTTTTGCAGAGCCCAGGCCGTCAGGGCAGCGATCAGGCCAAAAAGAATATGAATCGCCGCATAGATTATCAATATCCACCATCCCAATGATCGTCCCACCGTTTCGGAAAATCCCCGGGCCGTTTCCAGAATGACAGGGAGAAAGTTGGCGCCGAATAGAATGGACTTAGTCACGACTGTCTGGACAATGGGATAAATCCCAACCATTATTCCGGAGAAGAGGAACCCGGTGCGGCCGGGACCGATAAGGGACAGGATGCTTTCCACCAGCAGGCCTTCCATGACAATTCCGATGAAGGGACCCAGTTTCACAGTGGCGAGTCCCATGATCTTGATCAGGCCGGCAATCACACCCATCAGTGCGGATGATCCCGGTGCCGGATTGATTTTCCGGGCCACCAATAATACAACGAGTCCCAGGGCTGATAAAATGGAACCAGTGAAAGGGAAATGGAAGGCATGGAGGATAGAACCCAGTGATGCTTCCATCAGGCCCCAGAACGTCCCGAAAACAGCGATATAGACCAATGATTTCCGGTCGGCCGTACCGGAAGGAATCGGGTGTCGTTTCATCATGAAGCGTTGGTGCCGGGAGGTAGAATTCGTAGTCTGAATAATCTGTGCATACGATTGAAATTTACATCGGGAGGGCTGGGAAAACCGACCGAAGAGTGAATCATTAATCTGACAAGATGGTCATTTACCCGGAACCAGGGAACATCTTAAATTAAACGGGAGTTTGATGATCATGATTCACGTTTTGTCCGATTCATGATGACACAAAAACTTCGCCGAATATTGTAATCAATACATCTTACTGATAAGAACAATTCATGTCAGAAATCCCAGGTAAATCAAACGGTGCCAAACCCCGGATTCGTATTGACCGGGGGCCGGGATACCGTTTTGTGAATGATGTGGTTTCATCCCATCAGCTTCATACGGTGTGTGAGGAAGCCCGATGCCCCAATATCTATGAATGCTGGAACCGGCGTACGGCCACCATCATGATTCTGGGGGATACGTGCACTCGGGCCTGTGGGTTTTGTTCGGTGAAAACCGGAAAACCTTCCCCGGTTGATCCGTTGGAGCCGGTCCGTACAGCCAGGGCCGTGCAGAAAATGGGGTTGCGCCATGTTGTCATTACATCGGTGGATCGGGATGATTTATCGGAGGATTTCGGAGCGGAAATTTGGGCTGAGACGATTCGGCAGACTCACCGCACAGCACCAGATTGCACGGTGGAAGTCCTGACGCCCGATTTTAAGGGATATCACCCGGCGCTGGACACGGTTTTCGCCGCAAAACCGGACATTTTTAGTCATAATGTGGAATGCGTGGAACGCATCAGCCGACAGGTAAGAAGCCAGGCCAACTGGCAACGCAGTCTGGATGTTCTGGCTTATTCGGTAAAAAATGGATTATGTACGAAGACTGGAATTATGGTAGGTTTAGGGGAAACAAATGATGAAATTCTTGCCACCATGGAGCAAGTTGCCAGTACGGGGGTGGAAATCCTTACCATCGGACAATATTTACAACCCACACAAGAAAACCTTCCAGTAAAACGTTATGTATCGGATGAGGAATTTGCATTTTTCAAGAGAGAGGGTCTGAACCTGGGGTTTCGCATTGTGGAATCAGGGTCGCTAGTCCGCAGTTCATATCATGCTGATGAGCAGGCCCGTCGTATGGGAATTCATTCATAAATTTAATTGAGGACTTTATGCAGAATCAAAAAACCCTGATTTTAGGGATAATCGTAGCGGGAGGAATTCTCACCGCTTTCTGGTCGCTGCACGATCAACAGGAGCGGGAATTCTCGATTGTCATTCAAAATGGCAGGACGATTGTCGATGGCGTAGAAGCACCGCAATTATCCGAATTACCATTTCACATGTCCTTTGTGGATGACGGGACCTGTCTGCAATGTCATAGAAAGGGAAAGACATTGACGGTGAGGGGCACAACCTATGACGCTCCAAAGATAAAGCATGATATTCGTCAGGGTTGTAATCGCTGCCATCAACTTCCGAAACCCGAGAATACCTGACTGTCAGAATCGCATACTCTGAAGGGTGGCACACTGTTTGTCATTGTGATGGAATACAATAAAAGGTTTACCAATGAGCGAAAATATGGGTGAAGATTACCAACAGGGATCAGAAATATATCCAGTCATGCCGCTGCGGAACACGGTTTTATTTCCGCAACAGGTTATTCCAATTTATATCGGTCGTGAAAAATCATTACGCCTCATTTCCGATCTGGATGCGAATCGGAAATATATAGTTGTTGTCGCCCAGGAAGACGGCACGATTGAGGACCCGACCCCGGATGACCTTTATGAATATGGGACCCTGGCCACGGTTCTCAAAGTATTCGACATGCCGGATAACAGTAAATCGGCCATCGTCCAGGGGATCCAGCGTGTCAAGGTCCTGAAGTACACTGCCGAAACACCGTACTACAAAGCGGCCATAACCCGGATTGAGGAGCAGGAACCCGGTGACGATATTGAATTGGATGCATTAGTAAAAAACCTGAAAAGTACGTTCAAGGATTTGATCCAGGTCGCTCCTAATCTTTCCGAAGAACAGTCCGGCATGTTATCGAATATTCAGAAAGCATCACGCATGGCTGACCGTGCCATATCGCTGCTAACCGTAAGCAATTCGGAAAAGCAGGGTATTCTGGAAGAATTGGATATAAAGAAAAGGGTGGAGAAATCCATTTCCATCCTGACCCGGGAAATTCAACGCATCAAACTGGGCGAGGAAATTCAGACGGAAGTCCAGGATGAGATTGCCAAATCGCAACGCGAATATTATTTGCGGGAGCAGATGAAGGCGATTAAGAAAGAACTGGGCGAAGACGAATCCTCCATGGAATTGAAGGAGTTGGAGGAACGCATTGAAAAAGCCCAGATGTCGGAAGAAGCAGAAAAAGTGGCCCGCAAGGAATTGGACCGCTTGTCCCGGATTCCATCACAATCGCCAGAATATACTGTTGCGCGGACCTACCTGGAATGGTTAACGGACCTGCCCTGGAGTGTATCATCTCAGGATGAGGTCAATGTGAAAAAGGCCAAGCAGATTCTGGATGAAGATCACTACGGCCTGGAGAAGGTGAAGGAGAGGATTCTGGAATATCTGGCAGTGCGTGATTTAAAACAGAAAAAGGATCCGGATGGAAAAATCAAGGGTCCGATCCTCTGTTTTGCCGGTCCCCCGGGAGTCGGGAAAACATCGCTGGGACGATCTATCGCCCGATCCATGGGCCGGGAATTCATACGCTTATCCCTGGGAGGTGTCAGAGACGAAGCGGAGATTCGCGGCCATCGCCGGACCTATATCGGTGCATTGCCTGGACGCATACTGCAGTCCCTGAAAAAAGCGGGAACCAACAACCCCGTCTTTATGCTGGATGAAATTGATAAACTGGGTGCTGATTTTCGCGGCGATCCTTCCAGTGCCTTACTGGAAGTGCTGGATCCGGAACAGAATGGGACCTTCAGCGATCATTATCTGGAAGTGGATTTTGATTTAAGCAAAGTCATGTTTATTGCGACGGCCAATTATCAGGATCCGATTCCACCGGCCTTGAAGGATCGTATGGAAATTCTGGAATTTTCCGGCTATATTGAGGATGAAAAGATCAATATTGCCAAACGGCATCTGATTCCCAAACAAATTGAGGAAAACGGCCTTGAGCCGGATGAGGTATCCTTCGATACGTCAGCGATCCGGGAATTGATTCAATCCTACACCCGTGAAGCCGGGGTGCGAAATCTGGAGCGAGAAATTGCCAATGTTCTCCGGAAGGTGGCTCGTGACAAGGTGGAAAAAGATGTGAAGAAATTCCGAATAACCAAAAAGAAGGTAAACGATTATCTCGGTGCTCCGCGCTATTATTCGGAAATCGCTGAACGGGTGACGAAACCCGGTGTCGTTACAGGGCTGGCCTGGACGGCTGCCGGAGGAGATATCCTCTTCATTGAATCGTCCAAAATGAAAGGAAAGGGAAACCTGACGTTAACCGGGCAATTGGGGGATGTAATGAAGGAATCGGCAACGGCTGCGCTTACCTATGTCCGTTCCCATGCCGATATACTAGGGGTAGACCCCGACTTTCATGAAAAAACGGATATCCATGTTCATGTTCCTGCCGGCGCCATTCCCAAGGATGGTCCCTCGGCCGGTGTCAGCATGTTCACATCCCTGGTATCACTTCTGACCGGATATTCTGTGGTTGAGAAAGTTGCCATGACCGGAGAAATTACATTACGCGGCAATGTATTACCCATTGGCGGGGTAAAGGAAAAAGTCACGGCGGCCCATCGCTCGGGGATTAAAACCATAATTCTCCCTGATCACAACCGGAAGGATCTGGAGGAAATTCCGGACCATATTAAAAAGGATTTGACGTTTCATTTTGCCAAGGAAATTATGGATGTGATTGATGTGGCTATCCCTCAGATTCGTAAGCAGAAAACTCGCGCGAAAACAAAAAAATAACTGTAATTTCACGCCGTTTTTCACCGGCTTAAAGGGAATAAAGTCCGGAATTGATCATTGAAAATAGATAAATGAAATTTGTATTTGGGCGATTAGCTTCCCGATTTCGAACCTGACGGTTCTAACCGGGACAGGCAACTTCGCTAATCGCGGAATGTTTTTTGAAGAAAGTACCACCCTTTTTTGGGCGATTAGCTTCCCGATTTCGAACCTGGCGGTTCTAA
>JBHHUC010000094.1:0-5138 GCA_046861395.1 Fidelibacterota bacterium | reverse complement strand
TTTTTTCCGCCTGCTTTCTGTCCGATATGTTCCGGGCGATAGCGCAATTGTAATACGCGCCTTCATACTCTACCAATGTCGCTGAAATATCCACCGGGAATTCGCTGCCGTCTTTGCGACAATGTATGGCCTCAAAGTGGAGCTGTTTTTTCTCCATCAAGGCCTTCCAGTGATCAGTCCATTTCTCCTGAGGAAAATTCGGTGCAATATCCGAAGCTGTTAATTGTAATAATTCATCCCGGGTATAACCCAGTTCGCGGCAGGCTTCCCGATTGACAAAGAAGAATTTTCCCCGGGAGGTCAGCCAGTACACGGCATCGCTGGCATGTTCCAGGGAGGCCAGGGCCAGCAGCCGGGTTTCCCGCTTTTTACGCTGGTCCGTGATATCCTTGACTACCGCCGTTACGCCGCTGTATATCTCCTGCTCAAACCGTCCTGCCAGGGTACCACTGAACCAGTATCGGCCGTCAGGAATATCCAGGTAAAACACAATATCCTGCGGCCGTGTTTTCTTACAGTTATGGGGAATTTCCCGCTCCACCAACCGAGCCCCCGGCTCCGGCAGGACATCCGTGTACACCTTTCCCAGGAAGCTTTCTGGGGGTACGCGGTCCAGAAAATGGGTCTCCTTCCCCACAAAATAATCGCGGAAATAGCCATCCCTGTCGATATGAAAAATGGTATCGTGTAAGGATTCAACCGTGGCCCGGTAGCGGGCTTCACTGGCAGCCAGTGCGGCCAGTGCTTCTTTCTGTTCCAGGCGGGTTTTCAGTTTCTCCCGGGCCGACCGGATGGCCGGGACAAGACGGGATAAATGTTCCTTGAGAATATAATCGTCCGCGCCGGCCTTGAGACAGTCCACAGCCGTTGCTTCATTGATGGAACCGGTGATAATGATGAAAACAACATGTTCCAGATTATTCCTGGCAATTGCCAGTGCTTCCAACCCGGTAAATCCGGGAAGATGATAATCAGAAAGGATCGTATCCGGCTTGAATCGATTCAAAGCCTGACGGAACTGACGGGCATTTTGTGCCGTTTCGATGGAAAGTGTGCTGTCCTCCGCCAAGAGTTGACGTTTTATCAACTCGATGTCGGAGGATAAATCTTCCAGGATTAGGACTTTCAAGCGACTCAAACCTGAATCTGGTCAATCATCGTAGGGTATTTTATTCAATAATAGCCAATAATGACCAATGTCATGGATCGCGTGGGAAAACTGGTTGAAATCCACCGGTTTCACGATATAACTGTTCGCTCCCAACCGATAGGCTTCCTCCAAATCCTTGTTTTCCTGGGATGATGTGAGAATAATAACGGGAATTTTAGCGGTTTGCGGGTTTTCTTTTATGCGTTTCAGGATCTCCAGACCGTTGACCCGGGGTAATTTCAGGTCCAGCAGAACAATCATTCGATCCGGTGGTGGGCGGTTGAAGAAATCCAGACCTTCCTGCCCATCCTTAATCCAAATAATATTATTGACAACACCCCGTTTTTGCAATGTTCTGACCGTCATTTCCCCATCTTCAGGACTGTCTTCGACCAGCAGGATATTAACTTCATACTTCAGTGACATGTTTCCCCTCCCCGGCCGAAGCCGCGTTTGGTAAATACAAGTAAAACGTCGCACCCTTCCCTGGGGTTCCCTTTGCTTCCGCATGACCTCCATGTCGTTCCATGACGCGTTGTACGATGGATAAACCTATCCCTGTACCGGGATATTTTTCTTCCGTATATAATCGTTGGAATACTTCAAATATTTTTTTACGGTATCGTTGATCAAAGCCAATCCCCTTATCTCGGAATCTGATAATATGATTGTCATTCTTATGGGAATAGGAAACGGTGATGCGGCAAAATTGATCTTCTTGCCTGAATTTTACCGCATTGGATATCAGATTGACGAAGACCTGTTGCATAAGGATGGGATCGATCTTCAGGTAGGGCAATTTTCGTTTTATTATCTGGATTTTAATTTCGGGATAATGGGACTGAACCGTCCTGGCGGCCTGGTCAACAATTTCCTTTATACATACGGGAATCTGCATCAACTCTTTCCGTCCCAGTCGGGATAAGGTCAGAAGATCATCGATCAATTGGCCCATTTTCTGGGCATTATTACGGATCACGGATATCAAACGACGACCTTCGCTATCCAGCTGGTCACCGTAATCCTCCACCAGCATACCGGCAAAACCGTCCACGGCCCGCAGCGGGGCCCGTAAATCATGGGATACGGAATAGGCAAATGATTCCAGTTCTTCATTCACACGGCGCAGCGTCCGGTTCGTTTCTTCCAGGCGGGATTGGGAAGAATTCAATTGCTCAATAAGGGTTGCCATAGCTGTATTGGATGCTTTCAGTTTTTTTCGCTCCTCCTGCAGGGAAGCCGTGCGGGAAGCCACCCGCTTTTCCAGTTCCACGTTGATATTTTTGAGCTGTTCCAAATATTTCCGGGTTTGAATGGCCACCGCCAGATGGGATGCCAGGGTTTCCATGACCCGTTGATCCTGGGGAGAATAGGCCCGTTTCTTCCGTGTTTCGATATTTAAAACGCCATACACTTCTTCATCCGTTTGGATCGGCACACAAAGTTCAGAACCAATGTCCTCCCGCACTGCAAGGTAATCCTTATTTTTCCGCACATCATTACAACGTACAGTTTTCCGGTTGGTAACAACCCAGCCAACAATCCCTTTTTTAAGGGGAACCCTCATACCGTGCAGTGCTTTTTCCGTTTTTATGCCCATCTCTTCCCGGGCAGTGAAAGACATTGCCTCCGTAACCAGATGTGTCTTCTTCTCATTAATTAACATGACAACACCATAATCATAATGTGTGATCTGTTCCAGTAAACGGACCACTGTTTCCGACATTTCCTTGATGGATCCGGTAAATATATCCCGTGAAGATTGATAGAGCAGATTTAGGAGTTTAATGGTATTGCGTAATTTTTGATTGGCTCGCTTAAGCGTCAGTTCGGCTTTTTTTCGTTCCTCAATGCTGATGACATCGGCCATCATATATTCCGGTTGGCCGGCCGCATCCCGAACCAATACCACCGTAAGATCCACCCAAAAAGGTTGACCATGTTGATTCAGCATCCGATATTCATACCGAATACAATCCCGTGTACCATCAAATAATTCACGAATGTATTCTTCGGCCCGGGAAATATCGGGGGTATACACCAAATCTTTCCATGCCATGCTGAGAATTTCTTTTTCCGAACGGCCGGCCAGATGACAGAATGCCTCATTGACTTCGATCAACCGACCGTCCAGGGCAAAAATACAGCGTCCCACACCGGCCGAAGCAAAGGTATGACGAAACCGCTCCTCACTTTGTTTAAGGGCCTGAGTTGTTTCATGCTGTTCGGTAATATCATACGCTGACCCTATAACAGCCGGACGACCTTTATAATCGATATAATTGGCAAAGAAATCAACGTATCTTGTTTCACCCTTTTTCGTGATAATTTTAAACGAATAATAATTTACTACTTTCTTGCCTTTTTGTCTGGCAATACCGCGTTTCTTCACCAACTCCCGATCTTCGGGATGGATAATATCAAAAAACTGTTTATCCCCTAAATCATCGAATTTATAGCCTGTGATTTGAGTAAAGCCGGGATTGATATATACATAGCAATTATCCTGGACAATGAAAATCGCATTAGCCGAATATTCGGCAATATTACGGAATTTCGCTTCACTTTCGTCCACCGCTGCCCGGTCTTGTAAAACTTGCGTAATATCCCGTACAAAAGCGGCAATAAATGGACCACCGGGAATATCAATAATCGATACATTCACATCCAGATCGATTCGGGACCGATCCTTACGGTAATGCTGGGTATAAAAACGCTGGGAACCGGAAGGAAGCATGGCTTTGATACGATCGGCAACTGCCTGTTTATCTTCCAGTGCTTCCAGGTCGGCAAATGTCATCTTCAGCAATTCGGTACGTGTAAATCCGGATAACTGGCAATAGGACGGATTGACATCCTTAATCCGCCCTTTCTTATCGGCCAGGATATACCCATCCAGGGCCGTTTCCAGGATCGTGCTGGTCAGTTTAATCTGATTTTCCAGTTTTTCATTCAGGACTGTTTGAATTTCTTCCGACCGTTTCTTCTCGGTGATATCCAGAATCGACCCGATAATGGCCGGACGGCCCTGATAATCAATCAGGGTAGCAAATAGATCCACCCAACGACGTGAACCATCCGGGAGTCGGATCTTGAACGAATAATGGTCGGGAACATCCTCGCCCTTTATACGGGCCAGGCCCCGCTTTTTGACCCTCGCCCGATCAGGCGGATCCACCAATTCATAGAAGTCCTTGTCCTGCAGCTGGTCAAGCGTATAGCCGGTGATCCGTTCAAACACCGGGTTGGTATAGACAAATCGCCGGTCCTGAATGATGTAAACACCCACCGTGGTATATTCGGTAATTGTGCGGAACTTTTCTTCACTGCTCTCCAGGGCTTTCCGGGCTTCGATTCGATCCTGAATACTCCGGGTAATGGACAAAATATGGGGCTCACCTTGCAGCGTAATAATCGTCGCCGACATTAACCCGGTTACGATATTCCCGTTCTTCATTCGAAATTCGGCCTGAAGATTCTCAACCCGCCCGTGTTTTTTCAATCCTTGTACCAGGCGGTCCCGATCGTCCATCCTGGCCCATATGTTGATTTCTGCTGACGTTTTTCCGATGCAGTCGTCGCGGGTAAACCCGGTAATCTGTGTAAATCCTTCGTTGATTTCCACATACATGCCATCCGAAAGCCGGTTAATATTTATGGCATCAGGATTAGTGGTAAAGGCCAGACGAAATTTTTCTTCACTTTCCTTCAGGGCCTTTATCATCCGTTTGGATTCCGTAATATCTCTTAGAACGGAAACAACATAGACCATACCACTCTGCTCATAGGTTGTAATCCGTGCATCCAGATCGATGATGGAATTGTCCTTTTTTATTCCCTGCACTTCATACTGCGTCATGCGTTTTGTCAGATAGGGGCGATCGGCCAGAACAGTTTTAATCCGCTCCCGGTCAGCCGGAGCGATGAAGTCCAGAACGGAACGTCCCAGAACCGATTTATTGCTGCGAAAACCAAACAGTTTTTTACA
>JBHHUC010000034.1:0-21727 GCA_046861395.1 Fidelibacterota bacterium | reverse complement strand
ATACTAGTCTCTTTATTTCATTCAATAATGTCACCAGCATGGATTTCGTTAAGCGTCCGGTATTTACATTCCGGGGGCTGGGATGATACGATGAAACCAACGTTTTTCCATCCGGCAAGGTATGAAATTTATAATGGGTAAAGGGATAATCCTTCATTTTGAAGGTATAGAATTGGCGGTATTGGCGCAGGACGGCATCAAACGCGATTTTTCCCAGGGCCAGCAGGATCTTCAAATCGGACAACAATTCCAGCTCCCGTTGAAAATAGGGTGCACAATGGCGCAATTCCTCTGGTCGCGGTTTATCACCTGGCGGGACGCATTTCAGGACCGGCGTCATGTAAGCCTGATGCAAAACCAAACCGTCATCACGGGACAGGGAAGTGGGCTGATTGGCCAATCCGCAGTCATACAGACAATCCATGAGAAAATCGGCCGATTTATCGCCGGTGAAAACGCGTCCGGTGCGGTTGCCGCCATGCGCGGCCGGAGCCAGTCCGACAATCAGAAGCCGGGCCTGTGGTGAGCCGTACCCGGGAATGGCCTTCCCCCAGTAATCCCAGTCCAGGAATTGTTTACGCTTTTCCCGTGCGATTTTCTCCCGGAATTCCACCAGTCGCGGACAGCGGCGACAGGCAATAATTTCTGAATTCAAATCTTTTAATGTAACCATCATCTTCAATATACTCATGTCAGAATCACGCTGACAACAGCGTAAAATCCTGTTCGATTCTCCTCTGCGGACTATTAATTTTCTTCATGAAAAAGCGTTCTCCTATCTGGTTTGCATTGTTGATGCTCTTCGCCATGTCGCTCTGGGGATTTTCCTGGACAAATGCCAAGATCGTCGGACAATACACGTCTGTTCCCATCATTATTTTCTGGCGTTTCCTGTTGGGCTGGCTGGCCATGGGACCGTTACTCTATTTTCTCCGTATTCCGCTTCTGCCGCCACGAAAAAGTCTATGTTTTATTGTGGCCGGAGGATTTTGCATCATTTGCTACAATATCTTATTCCTCCTGGGAACCCGAACCGGACTGGCCGGCGCCGGTGGGATCCTGGTAACAACCTTGAATCCCTTGTTCACCTTTTTCTATTCCTTTCTTCTGTTCAGGGTTTTCATACAAAAAAAGGATATTCTCGGTCTTTTTCTGGGGTTCATCGGTGGCAGTATCATGCTGGAAATCTGGCACATCAGCGGGGAACAATTATTAAAAAGCGGGAACGTATATTTTCTCCTGGCATCTTCCACCTGGGCGTTTGTGACCATCATATCCTCCCGCAGCAAAGATGTTATCCATCCTCTCACTTTCAGTTTCTGGATATATTTGACCGCCTCGCTCATTACTATTCCCGTGGCCGTGTTGGAACCGGTTGCGAATATTTTTTCATTTGACATGACGTTTTGGATCCACCTGGCTTTCTTGTCCCTGGGAGCCTTGGCCGTGGGTACATCAATCTTTTTTATCGGCGCTACCCATCTGGGATCCGGTAAGGCCAGTGCCTTCATTTTTACCGTCCCTATCACGGCCATGGGATTCAGCATGATATTTCTGGGAGAACAATTGACGCCCAACGTCGTGATCGGCGGTATATTCACCATGACGGCCGTTTACCTGATCAGTGTGCGTCAGACATCGTCACTGGACAAGCCCAGCCGTGATCACGGTCCTGCTGCCAATCCGGTTCCTTTTGAGAACAATCCTCCCGCGCAATAGTACAGCGGGGTGCGAACCGGCAGCCGGCCGGATATTCCCCGGGAATGGGAACTGTTCCGGGTATGGAAACGAATTCATCTTCTTCTGTTTTTTCCAATTGAGCGGTGGCCAGCAACTTTTGCGTATAGGGATGACGCGGAGAATGGATAATATCATCCATAGTCCCTGCTTCGATGATTTTCCCAGCATACATGACCATGATCCGTTGCGCCAGATGCGGCAGAATACTCAAATCATGGGTAATGAATAAAATGGTGAGGTTTCGTTGTTCCTGAATTTCTTTCAGGAGTTCCAGAATTTGGCGCTGTACCGTCACATCCAGTGCCGTAGTCGGCTCATCGGCAATCAGGAGGTCCGGTTCCCGCGCCAGAGCCATGGCAATCAACACTCGCTGCCGCATGCCACCGGAAAATTCATGCGGATACTGTTCCAGACGGTTTTCGGCATCGTCAATGCCCACCGCTGACAATAAATCGATGACGGCGGCCCGGTCTTCCTTTTTTCCTGCCGGCGATGCCAATGCTTCCCGCACCTGTTCCCCGATGGTCAGAACCGGATTCAGGGCACTCAGCGGTTCCTGAAAAATCATGGACATTTTCACCACCCGGGAAGCGTTGATGATTTTACGGATCTCTGCTTGGCGAGGACTTAATCCGCACAGCGCCAGAACCAGTTGTGATTTCCCGCAGCCGGATTCCCCGACGATGGCAAGAAATTCGCCTCTGTTTATATGAAAAGAAGCACGATCCACAACCGGGATCGTGCT
The DNA here is from genome assembly GCA_046861395.1 of Fidelibacterota bacterium. Classification (GTDB taxonomy): domain Bacteria; phylum Fidelibacterota; class Marinisomatia; order Marinisomatales; family JABMOV01; genus JBHHUC01. The sequence continues at coordinate 19,242 of JBHHUC010000034.1, read as the reverse complement.
TCCATTTTTAGGATATGCTACAGATATCTCCGTGATATCCAGCAGCACCTCAGCGGGCATCAGGCCGAAGCGTTGGAGTTATCTTTTTCCCGGAAAGCCCAGATCCCAAGAATGACGACCATAATGACAAACAGCCATAATGACGCATGATTATATTCGGCCCTGGAATAATCGATCAAGGTGGTAAAACGTCCCACCAGCAGGGAAATACGTCCCATGACGGCAAAACCGAAGGACGCACCAAAGCTGACCATGAGGAAATATATCCCCATGCGGCTGACTTTTCCAATAAAGCCCTTATGCTCCCGGGAAAAATAGAAATAGAGTAGTCCGGAAAAGGTCCCCACCAAAATGATAATGCTGTTGAAATAGCTTTCACCGATCATGGCAAAGAGTGGCATATCGCCGGTGAGTTTCACGGCCGTACCCTTGATCTGGCCAATGACATTGGAATTCAGAAAGCCGTAGGCCCGTAATCCGGCTGCCATACCCACGGTGTAGGCGATACCCCACCGGGCAAACCAACTCATCCTGGACGACACACTGAGTAACATCATGATTCCCAGGATGAAGGGGATGATATAAATCAGGTGCATGCCGTGACCACGATCGATTCCCCCGGCCGGAAAGACAGCCGATGATACGGAACCCAGAACATTATACAGTCCGTACCACCAGGAATCGTCACTGTATTCGCTGGCGGGCCAGAGACGGCCGAAAAGATTGGGCTGAATCTGGGTCCAGAAGAACATGGAGGCCCAGTAACCGGCGGACACACCCACGAATACGTGTTCGGCAATTTTATAGAAAGGATTATCCTTGTAAAGATAGGAAAAGATAGCCAACGTCAGAAAGACAGCGATCCAGGCTCCGATAATATCTGCACTCATGAGATTCTCCTTAATATTTTTTTGATCGTTGCCGTTCCAGGAAGAAGGCAATATTACCGAAAACAATGAATAACACAATTACAACATGGGCAATGGACTGGGCGTCCATCCCACTAGTACCAATCCCCGGTTGCCCGATCAACGATTCATATTCTGCTGCTCCGGGCATTCCGGCCAGGATGCCATTAATCTGTCCCGACTGGACGTAAGGCATGACTTCATTCACCTGAATGGATGTCGTACCCGTACTCATGGGAACCCCGGTTGGATCGGAAGCGTATTGCACCCATTCCACGGTACCGGGATAACCAGCGGAAGCACTGAAAATAAAGTCAAAATCATACACGTTGTTCATGCCATCCATCATGGGAATATCGTCAATGAGATTCCCATGGACATCCACGGTGTACATTTTTCTCAGATCACTTACCAATCCCTTGATCACGGCTTCATTACCCGGGCGAAAACCCAGCAGGACATAATCCTTGCCGTATTCCAGATGAAATTCATTTTCCGCCACCTGATGTAACGCCTCCAGGGCCATGAATTGACCGTCCGGCCAGAGACAGGTTACATAAACCTGGTGTCCGTTACGGAAGAGGTGCCGCATCACCGAAATGGCCATGGGATGAATTTCCGGTTTGGTACTGGGACCGTATTCAAAGGAAACAAGGACTTTTGAATTCGGCGGCAGATTTTCCATGGCGGTATAGGCCACCAACGTTGAATCACTGGCCCGGATGGGAAGTCCCAGGGGAAAGAATAAGGGTAACATGACGACGATGGCGATAATCACGAAAATATAGCGCCGGTCAACGTGTCCTAATTTGATAATCAGATCGACATATTTTTTCATGACTATTCTCCGATATAGGATTTTTCGATTCCGAGGATGTAACGAATCGACGTGGCAAAAATACCCAGTCCGATTCCGATCATAATGGCACGGGCGCCGGCCACATTGGGATTGTTATAAATCCAGTCCTGCAGGATCGGAAGATAGAAAATGGCCGGTTGATCCATCGGCCAGCCGGTAACGAATCCGGCAATGGTAACAATGACGATCCCCCCCAGAACCGTGCCGAAAGTCCATTGCCTGTTCCGCCATTTGGAATTCACGAAAATGCCGGCGACCAGCACCAGGATATACATGACAAACCAGGCGGAAATATTACTTCCGATGGGGACCCGTCCCAGCATGATGATAATACCGGATACCAGTAGTAGGGTCGCTTCGAAGTTGCGGATTTTAAACGCGCGGTAGGAGGCCGAAGCCACGAAAAAGGCCAACAAGGCAAACATGGTGGCAGACAAGGGGGTAAAGATGAAATCAAACATCCAGCGGAACAGACTGCCCTTGGTGGATACGTGCGCACCCCATTCCACGGGATCTACCCTCGCGACCGCCCCGGCTCCCGTTAATTTAGACAGGAATTCTTCCGCTCCTCCCTCAGTGAAGTAGGCCTTTTCCAGACGGTATGGTTTATCCGGCGTAACGAGCAGCAGGATATTCCGAGCCGCTTCATCTGTCAGACCGGTTTCTTCTGATAATGCTTCAGCCACCTGTGTAATGGAATCACCGGGGCCGGTAATTTCCACAAAATAGGCCCCGCGCATGAGAAAGCCGGCATTGAAGGCAAATAAAAATCCCAGAATTGCCAGCAAGGCATAGGGCCAGCCTTTTTGTTTCTTGATGATCTTATTGAACTGCAGTTTCAGGAGGTTCAGCGCGCCAAGGAAAATGGCAAAGCTGGCCAGAATATCAAACCATTGTGTCGCATCATCATTGACAAATGTTTCAATACCCGGCTGATCAATGAACCATCCAAACAGTGTTATAAATCCAACCACTGCCGCAATGGCAATGGGAATCAATCGTTTCCAAACCATAATAAACCTCTTACTGGATGGTTAAAAAGTCTAATACATTCCAGCTGAGCCATCCCAGGTCGAAAAAGAGACGCAGGATAGTCGCCAGTACGACACTGGCCAGGATATATACTTTCACCATATCCTGACCCTTGACTCCGCCCACCAATTCCGGTTTACGTGACAGATAGGCACTGGCGGCGAAAAATTCTTCTCCAATCAGGGTATAATCACAGGCCGTGACGAAGAAGGGAATCTGGGACGGGGAAGCCGTTCCAGCAATCTGGATGGCTCCGATGGAGTTTCCCGTTTCGGCCAGCAGGAGCGATTCAGCATAGAATTTTCCCATATAGAGACAGGCTGCCGGCTTTTCCCGCAGCATGATGCCGTTTACACCTGCAGCGTAGGCAAATTGGTCGTCTGTCAAATAATGGACCATATCATTGTGGAATAAATCCGGACGGCCTTCCAGCAAATAGGATTCGCGGCAGGATTCGCGGGCCGCTTTCATAACAATGGCCCGGGATACAGGAACATTCAACGATGTTTCATAACGAGCGGTCATTTTGGCCACATGACCCAGGACAATGACACCGGCCACCGTTTCCACCTGATCCATATCCATGATACCGGGTACATATAGAACCGGCTTACCCATTTCGGTAGACCGACCGACGGCTTCTTCCACAGCTTTTAAACCGGGAATGGTTCGCAGGAAGATTTCTTCGCCGCGATGGGCTTTCCGGATATAATACAACAATGTACCGGCCACGATCAAAATCGCAAAGAACATTACGATTCGTTCAGGCTTGAACAATGGATGACCTAATAGCCAGTATATCAGGAATACAGCGGCCAGGCCTCCGGTTACTCCCCAAAATTGTTTATCGTTCACAGGCAACTCCCAACTGATTTACGGTTCAGGATCGGCTGAATCGTTCGTCTCCGATTCAGCGTTTCCTGCTTCCAGGTTTTCCAGTTCATAAATTAAAATTTCTACATGGTCCGGGTCTTCAAAAATTTCCACGGCCCGGTAATAGCCGTCGGCCTGAATAAAGGCATTCAGAATCGGACCGAAAAAAATCGCGGCATGACTGCCTAATAAGGCCAGCGGTTTGCTCATTTCCAGGAATAATACGGCCGGTGTGACCAGTCCGGAGGCGTGAATCTTTCGGGCGATTCGCCGTATGAATTCCCGGTCATCATCTGACAGGGATGTATCATTCAATGAAACCGGTGTCGTCAAATCCATTTAATCGGTTTCAACCATTTCAAGGTTGGAGCGTGGAATGGTGATAATTTCACCATCAATTTCCACTTCTGCCACACGAACCATGGTTTCCGATTCCATTTTCTGCAATTCGGACGGTAAATCCTTCACGATTCCCAACCGACCGAAATAAGGCGCGCGGATAACCCGCACCAGGCTGCCGGCACTGATACCCTCACTGGCATTGATTTCCTTATGGTCTCCCGTCAGATCTTCCTGGGATAAGGGAATGACGATTTCAGGACGAATAACACCAGCACGAATTTGTGTTGCGCCGTTAATGGAGCAGAACTTTCCGTTATATTTATTCAGCAAATCAAAAGTGCGATGTCCCATTTGAATTTTCCCGTATCCCTCGGTCACAATCAGGGATGTTGTCAGATCTTCCGAACCGGTAATGGCCACGCCAAGCGTATAGCCCAGTATGGGATTTAAATCCTGATAATTGAAGCCGCCGACCACGACTCCGGCCAGCCCCAGTTTGATCGCCTTTTGATAGGCTTCCAGAGTGATAAAAGATCCGCCAACAACGATCTCCCCTTTCATGTCGGGTGTAATCATATTAGCCCTGATTTCGTCATCCCGATTTTCAACAATGACCCTGACATTGCCACGGCTTTCTCCCCCGATGCCAAAGATTCCCTGGATGAATACGGCCTGGGTTTTGATCTCAACCCCTTCTTCGGGCAATACATCCGTCACGGTTCCTTCCACGTAGGCATCCACGGAAACGGGAATGGGTGCTTCCCGCAGGACGACCTGCCCCGTCACTGTGGATATGGATTCCACCGTGCCGTCCACCGGAGATTTCACCTGGGATTTAAATAGGCCGAACAAGCCCTTCGATTCGGCCAGGAATTCATCTTTTTTAATAGTATCACCGACCTGTTTCAACATGACATCATGTATATCGCTGGGTTCGGCATTCAGGATATTGGCGACATTGACCATTTGAACATTACCTGGTAAATCGGTGCGGGCCACAATATCATCGGGCCGGACCCGATCACCCTTCTTAACTACCACTTCGCCCTTCAATGGCAAACGTCGTTCCTTATGAACAATCGTCTCATGCAATACTTTTAGTCCCGGTGTATATGAATGAGCCATAATTACCCTTTAATTCTTTTTACGGTTGATTTGATAGTCCGGATATTCGTTGAAATCCCGTGACCACGTACTCAATTTCTCAATACGCTGTTCCGGCTCCGTCGGCAGTTCGAGAGGTCGTCCCCGACCGTCCAGCATAATACCCACCACGCCGCCATAGACCGTCGTGGTAATGGGTTCGCCCTTTCCGGCTCCCACATTCACCGATTTATGCGGTACCAGGGTGGCTTTAATCGGTTCATAGGGCGCTTCAATGACGCACATTTCGCCGGTTCGTAATTCCCGGCGCACCGTATTACCGTTCGGCATATTAAATTCCACCGTGACCAGAGTAACTCCCGGTTTCACTTTCCCCACGGGAGCGATGCAAGTCCCCAACCGGATCAAACAATCTTTTTCAAAAACGCCCAGTGCCGCGCGCCGGGCTTCCTGCGATAAATCTTCTTTGTCGATATTGGCCAACACGCCCAATTGCGGCATCATGAAAATAGAATCCACCGCCAGTTGGGTAATGCCTTCAGGTAAAAATGAATCAATCAGCATCCGGGCCGATTGGTTGCGTCGTGGAGCATGGGATAATACGCCACCGGACCCAACAATCAGGTCCAGTTCCATCATGTTTACCAGGGATTGCCCTGATTCCGACTGTTCAAAGGCATCAGAAATCGTCCTCTCCTTCTGAATACCTTTCAGATTCACGGCAAAAGATTTGTGCTGGATAAAGGAGAGGCGTAGTGCTTCCCGCGCAATGGCCTGTTCAATAATCAACTCTTCCAGAGATTGGGGTACGGTTGTAGGCCGGATCATTTTATTGCCGATCCGGTTGGTCAATTCGCCCGTATCAATGTCGAACGGTACCCACCGCAATACATTGTCCAGGGTAGCTTCCGCCAGAACATTACAGACAGAATAGCTCATCCCCAGATTGGCACTTACGGTCCGGTTGAACTGTCCCTGAAAGACTGAGAATATGTCGGTAGTAGCTCCACCGATATCGACACCCACCACAGTAATATTTTCTTCCTTGGCAATCATTTCAATCAGTGATCCCACGGCACCGGGTGTGGGCATGATGGGAGCGTCGGTCCAGGACATTAATTTTTTATAACCCGGAGCCTGTGCCATGACATGTTCCATGAATAAATCATGAATCTTATCACGTGACGGTCCCAGGTTTTCCCGTTCCAGTACGGGGCGGATATTTTCTACGATATCCAGATCAGTAATGTCACCCAGTGTTTTCCGGACGGCATCCTGGGCCTTGGCATTCCCGGCATAAATGACCGGTAATTTATAATCATGTCCCAGGCGCGGTTTCGGGTTGGCGGCGGCCAGGATTTCTGCCAATTCCACCACGTGTGAAACGGTTCCGCCGTCAATCCCTCCGGACAGTAAAATCATGTCCGGTCGCAGCTGGCGAATCCGTGTGATTTTTTCGTGTGCCAACCGACCGTCGTTCGACGCCAGGACATCCATCACAATGGACCCGGCGCCCAGCGCAGCCCGTTCGGCGCTTTCACCAGTCATGGATTTGACAACGCCGGCCACCATCATTTGCAGTCCACCGCCGGCGGAACTGGTGGATACATAGATATCAACACCTGTATCGCCGTTTTGCGGAGTAATGATGCGGTCATTTTCAAGCAGCTTGCGTCCGGAAAGTTCTTCCACTTCCATGACAGCATTCAACACCCCTTTCGTCACGTCTTCAAAAGGGGCTTCAACCGTCGTGGGAGCTTCACCGCGGACCCGCAGGCGATACTCTCCATCCACTTTTTCAATCAATATGGCTTTGGTGGTTGTCGAACCGCAGTCCGTAGCCAAGATAGATTTTAATTCCATTCGTATAAACCTGTGTTAAAATGTTGTTGCAAAGAGGTATACCAGCGGACTGGCAAAAATCATTGAATCAAACCGGTCCAGTACTCCGCCGTGTCCCTGAAGTAAGGTACCGGAATCTTTCACACCAACCGATCGTTTAAACATGGATTCTACAAAATCACCGACCTGGCCGAAACCACCGGTAATCAACCCCAGCAGGACTACGGCCGGCCAAGAATAATCCTTGCCTAAAAATCCGACTTGGTTCAATCCCAGAAGCAGCAGGATGGCGCCGGACAGACCCGCGATGGTTCCTACTACGGATTTTTTAGGACTGACCCTGGGAAAGATCTTCTTCTTCCCCCATTTTTTCCCAAATGCATAGGCCAGCGAATCGCAGGTCCAGATGGCCAAAACCATGCTCATGGTCAAGCGCGTACCTGAAGCCGTATCATATTGCCGTAACGCAATGATCATTCCCAGAAGAACCGGAATATAGGCAATACCTAATAGTGTGAGACCTATATTTCGTCCCGGGTGAGTTCGATTACGAAACATTTCAATGATCAGGGCCGTCAGGATGGCCGTCACCATTAATACCATCAAGAAGGCCAGCGATCCCTGGGGCAAAAGAAAATAATACCAGGCAATACCCAGAGTGGCTCCCCAGCCCAGCCAGTGCTGGATAGACAAATCGTCTTTCTGATGGATGTTGTAGAATTCATTTAGGGCCAAAAGCATTATGATGGTCATAAATACGGCAAAATAAATTTTTCCGACATATAATAAATATAATCCTCCGGGGATACCGAGGACATTGACGAGCATTCTTTGTGAAAGATTATCAGGCATGACGTGAAAATAATAGAGTAAAAAAATAATGATGAACCGGGATGCTTACCAATGAAAAAGGACTCCATCACGGGCCGATACATTAAAAATAAATTTGGATGGCTGTTAGACGAGAACTTCGATTGCGCTTGGAATCATTTTTACATGAATCGGCGTGCTGCCCAGAATTTCGCCGTCAATATTCAGGGGATAATTTTCCTGGGGAATAATGGAAAACTCCCGGGCCTGATTATACACCACAGCTGGATCACCCACATGGGCGCCCGAAAATATCTTTGAAAACAGGATCAGCAGCTTCAGACGTCCCGCTTTTCGTACCGTTAACAGGTCGATTAAACCATCATCAATCTGCGCCAAGGGGGCCGCTTTCATGGCGGTGCCGGTGTGTATGGTATTACAGGCCAGGACAAACCCGTAATCGCCGGCAACGGTGCGGCCGTCAATGATAATCCGCGCCAGACGGGGTGTATTCTTCACCACCTCAATGAGAGAAGCAATATTGTACCGCTGTCCGCCAAACCAGCGAAAATTTTCGGCCTGCAGGGTAATGTCAGTGGGCAAGCCCCAGCCGATAATATTGAATCCGTAAATGATTTCACCGTTGGCATCCACCCGGGCCACATCTACGGGCCGCAGTCGACCGGTGACGATCCGCTTGGCGGCTACTACCGGATCCAAACAATCCAGATCATGCATGAATGAATTACCAGTGCCGCCGGTAATGAGACCGATGGGCAGCTTGGCGCCGTCTTCGCGGCTCAACATTCCGTTAATGACTTCATGCATGGTACCATCACCGCCGATGGCACAAAATCCGTCGTAACCTTCAAACGAAAATGTATTGGCCATGACACGGGCATGACCGGCATAACGGGTTTCGCGGATATCCAGTTCAGCCCCGGCCTGTTTAAAAATCGGTTCCACTTTTTCCAGGATTGCCATTCCTTTTTTCATTCCGCCATGAGGATTAACTGCCAGATAGTATTTCATGATTCATCCTTATGTTTCATGTATTTATTATCCCCGATTTCCAATACTTCTATTTTAACCCTGGTTGTGCCCTGATTGACGAAGCCCAGCTTCACCGCAGCACCGTAGGAACAGTCCAGAATCCGTCCGGGTATGTAAGGACCACGATCATTGATACGCAGGGTGATGGATTTATTGTTTTCCAAATTAGTGACACGAACAATCGTATTCAAAGGTAAGGTCTTATGCGCTGCCGTAAGTCCGTACATATCGTAGACCTCACCATTGGCCGTCAGCTTGCCGTGAAAATCTTCGGCATAGAACGAACTGATACCATAATATACTTTCTTAATAGACCGGGATTTCATTTTTTCCCGGGAAGTTGCTTTCCGTGGCGAAGTTGTGCTGGTATACCGGGGAGCATTACTGCAGGACTGAATAAGCAGCAGAGCAAATATTGTAATAAATATCTTATTTTTCATACGATTGTAATTGTCCTGTCAGGGATGAGACATTAGCAATATTTTGTTCCCGGACATAGTCCTCGATTTCTTCCAGGATTTTAACGGCTGCATCCGGAGTGCGGAAATTCGCCGTACCGACTTGAATCGCCGTCGCACCAGCCAGCAGATATTCCACCGCATCTAGCCCGGAAACAATTCCCCCGATACCGATGATGGGAATACGGACAGCCTGATGAATTTTATGTACCATTGCCAGACCAATTGGTTTGATCGCCGGCCCCGATAATCCACCATAGGTCGTATGGATGTTGGGTTTTCGCGTCAGGGGATTCACACTCATTCCTACGACCGTGTTTATGGCGGAAATGGCATCGGCACCACCATTCTCCACTGCTCTGGCAATCTGCCCGATATCGGTTACATTGGGACTTAATTTCATGATCAACAACTTTTCCGTATTCCGCCGCAAAGTTGCCGTTAACCGTTCAGCAGTGGCCGGGTCCACCCCAAATTCCATTCCTCCCTTCTTTACATTAGGACAAGATATATTTATTTCATATCCTGTTATTACGGACGATACGGATTCCAATTTATTTAACACTTCAACATATTCGACTTCGGTCCAGCCGGCAATATTGGTAATAATATTGGCTTTCAAAGTGCTGAACCGGGGCAGGAAATCAGTGATATATTTCTCCACACCGACGTTGGCTAGCCCAATGGAATTCAGCATTCCGCTGTCGGTTTCGACTATACGTGGCGGTGGATTCCCTTCCCGGGGATGGAGGGTTATCGATTTTGTCACAATAGCACCCAATCTGCTCTGATCCATCAGACCCGAGGCTTCCAAACCGTATCCGAATGTCCCCGAAGCAACAAAAACAGGATTCTGGAAGGTAACCGATCCAATCTTTACGGATAAATCAGTCAAAGCAGACCTCAGTTGCTTCATAAACCGGCCCGTCGGTACAGACCAGGGAATAGGTTTTGTGGTAAGAATGTTCGGTCGTTGCCTGTTCCTTGCTTCGGATGACGCATCCCTGGCATAATCCCACACCGCAGCCCATATAGCTTTCCACGGATAATTCAGCCGTTAATTGATGTTTTTCGGCAGCAAGCTGAACCGCCTTCAGCATGGGCTCGGGGCCGCACGCATAGATTCGCGCACGGGAATATTTCCGGGCCTTTGTGATCATTGTGGGAATGACGGTGCCTGTGATTCCCATTGAGCCGTCATCGGTAGTAAGGTAAACCTGTTCATCGGGTTGGTGAGCCAGGAAATGTTCCGCCGCAGTACGGGCTCCCAGTATTAGGATCGGGAACACATTCCGTCGCTGCAGTTCACCACGGTAGTTCAGTACTGGAGCTAACCCCACACCACCGCCCACTAGAATGGGTATTTCTCCTTCGGCCGGAAAGGAAAAAGTATTGCCCAACGGACCCAGGATTTTCAGGTTATTGCCGGGTTGAAAAGTGGACATGAGCTGGGTCTGCCGGCCCATGACCTTATAAATAATGGTGAAGGAATCATTGGCAACTGATGCAATACTCATGGGGCGACGCAGTGGATGATCCCAGGAAGGTTGGGGCAGGATATTCACGAACTGACCGGCGCCCTGATAATTCCGTACGATTTCGGGGGCATGAATCTCCATTTCCCAAATATTCTGTGCCAGGGAACGATTCTGCTTTACTGATCCGGTCACATTCTTAATCAAGCGACTGATCCTGCGTTGTATCCGGTTTGGCAGCCTCCAGGATTCGATTGATGAAGGCAATCCTTTCGCGAGACACGGCGGCCTGATCGGTATCCGGAAAATGCCGATTCACCCACTCATAATAGTTGATAGCTTTTTCCGGGTCGGGTTGGATTTCATCATAATAGTCCGCTATATAAAATCCGGCCAGCAGCGATGATTCACTGCTGGAATCAGTGGCCAGAATATTGAGATACGAATCCAATGCCATTGAAACATCCTTTTCCCGCAGTGTTTCTGCTTCTGTCAGGAGGGTGGAACTGCTGCTCACCGTTTCCACCAATCCCCGTTTTTTACGGATAAATACGGCATAATCCGATTTAGGATATTGTTCCAATATCTGATTTTCATAGGATTCTGCCGCGCTGGTGTCTCCTTTTTCATCCAACAGATAAGCCAGGGTAAACAAAGCTCTGGGGTGTTCCGTGGCCTCGGGATATTCCCGGGCGACAACGCCGAAATGAATGATGGCCGAATCAGGCTGTTGAAAGTGAAATGCTTCCAATTCACCCAGCGTCATGTACTCCTGACTGAGATCAATTGCTTCCGGGGGTTCCTCAACCTGCTCCACGCTATCGCTGGCTGTAGTATCCGGTTCCGCCGCACGATTCAACTCAGTTCGTATGTTTTCCCAGGTGTCTAGGTAGGCAGTGATTTCTTTGACTTTCAAGTCGGCGGCCGGACCAAATTCCGATTTCCGGGATTCACGTTTCACATTTTGATAATATTTCCGGGCATTTTCCAGATCCCACACCTGCAATAATTGATGTTCACCTAAAAGATAATAAGCTTCGGCCGCCGCCGGCGTTTTGGGATAGGTTTCTGTGATGGAAGCCAGACGGGTCAAGGCTTCTTCGTTTCGGTTTTGTTCCTGGTACAGTTTTGCCAATTCCAGTTCCAGAGCCGCCCAGATGGATTTAAAACTGTCATCCAATAACATGATTTTGATTCGATTCCCGGCTTTATCCAGTTCACCCAGCATGCGATAGAGGCGCACAATCATTAAATTGGCATTTTCCACATGCTTTTTAGACAGGGAATATTTGATTACATTGCGATAGGATTTCAGGGCCCGCTCCCACTTTTTTTTATCATACGCCAGGGTAGCCAGACGAACATAGATTTGTCCCCGTTCTGCATCATTGGTGGACAGTCGGGCCGCATCTTCGAGGTGGGCAAAAGCCAACTTATTGTTATTCAATTCCAGGTATATATTTGCCAGTGACAAGTGAATTGTCGTTTTGGTATGCTTGTTCCGTGTCTGCTCCAGGATCTCCGTTAAGTCATCGAGGGCCGCCTGGGTCTTGCCGAACTTCCATTTACACAAGGCCAACCAATACTGGGATTCCTCAGCGTATTCAGAACCCGATGCGGACTGGAGTTGTTTGAACCGGAGTTCAGCATTGGCATAATCCTTTTTATAGAAATACGCCTTCCCCATGAGCAGGATAGCCGGGTCATGGAATTTGGAGTCCGGATATTTTTCCAGAACTTTATTCGTTTTTTCAATCACCTTCGAATAGGCATCAATGGCCGCGGCAGGCAGCTTCCCTCCGGCATTTTCCATCCGGATTTTTTCTCCCTGTTCGAAATATTGTTCTGCATTGTAATAGGTATTGAAATAGGCACAACCGGCCAGGAAGATGAGTAGAGGGAGTATATAGCGTTTCATGGTCATGATCAGAAAGAATTCCCGATGCTCACATGGATTGGGTCATACGGCTGTATTCCTGCTCCGGTGATTGTTCGAAAGCGCTAATATTCAATGCGATTTTACCACATACATCGTCCCGGACACATTTTCCAGCCAGTTTAATCGCATTGGAAATGGCCTTGGCATTGCTGCGGCCATGAGCTATAATGACAATTTTCTCAAATCCCAGCAGCGGGGCTCCCCCGTATTCAGAATAATCGGTTACTTCCTTCAGCATGGCTAATCCTTTACGCAACATGATTAGACCGATTTTCCAGATTAATCGTGTTTTAAAAGCTATTTTCCCCAGATTACTCATAGTCCGGGCTGCACCTTCCAGCGTTTTTATGACAATATTCCCTACAAATCCTTCCGTTACTACGACATCGGCCATTCCCCGCAGTAAATCCTTTCCTTCGATATTGCCGATAAAATTAATCCCCTCGGCATTTTCCAGCATACGATAGGCGGATTGGAGTTTTTCTCCGCCTTTAGACGATTCCTCCCCTATATTCAACAGGGCGACCTTGGGTGAAGGAATACCACGAATATCAGATACGTAGGCAGCTCCCATGATGGCGAATTGCACTATTTCCTCGGCCGAACATTGGACATTGGCTCCCACATCAAGAATCAGACACAATAGGTCGGAGCGCTCCAATTCATTCATGGTCGGGTAAACCGTGGCGATGGCCGTACGCCGTACGCCTTTTATCCGGGGAATATTACGGGCAGCAGATAAGACAACCGAACCGGTGCTCCCTGCGCTGACCAGAGCCTGTGCTCGGCCTCCTGCTACCAGGGCGGCGGCCCGCACAATGGAAGAATCGGTTTTTTCTTCCACAGCAGTTTTGGGGGAATCTCCCATAGTTATCCATTCCGAGGTATGTACAACTTCAATAGAATTTTCGGGATATTTTGCCTTAGCCAGGAGAGGTTCAATCTGTTCCCTATCTCCGACAAGTAATATCTTGACCGGGTTGGCATTGGCCGCCAGAATTGCCCCTTCGACTATCGGTTCCGGAGCATCGTCGCCACCCATGGCATCTACTGCAATTGTAATGGAACTCATTTTATTCCCTTCGTATGAAATTAATACTAAGACATTATGGAATCGTCCCCGCGGTTGCAATTAAATTTCCACCATGAATAAGCATGAAATACCAGACCCACCCTATCGGTTCAAATCCGATTATCAATGGCCTGCACCCGGTAGTCAACGCGAATGTCCGAAATGTGGTCAATCCATGCAACTTCTGGAGCAAAAATCGACCTATTTTGGGAAACCTTGGTGGTGTCCCTCCTGTCAGTGGCAATTTGCCGAAGAAGATTTCGCTGAATAATTCGCGTTACGCTTCAAAAATATGAGCATACTCCGCCAGAGTTTGCTCCGCAATCCAATGTACCAGAACCGCATCATCCAGATAACCGATAACGGGTGTATCATCGGGAATATCATCATCAGGATCGTTAAAATATTTCAGGGCAAACAGAATGCGTTTCTGAACGGCTTCCTCCAGATCAGGGACGTTCTTTAAAACTGCGTATAATCGTGAAATATCTTCGATCAATTCCTGTTGGTAGCGCGAAATATTTCTCTTCCCCAGAATACCGGCCAGTTTATCAGGGATCTTTTCTAGAATTTCCTGTTTGGCTGACAGGTCAAATTCTGCAATGAGTTTTTCGTACTTTTTCTTATCTTCTTCCGTTATTCTAAACGGTTGTTCTTCGTTTGTCATACAGTAAATTAGTTACACAATTTGTCAATAGGAAACGCGATGGAATCAATATTTGACAAAACCAGTTTAAAAGTGGAAATGTGGATACCGCCGGCTCATATTGAGATAAAAGATTTCTCAGCCGGTTACCAGCATCGTGCCCAGCATTCAGGTGAAGCACATATAAAAGCATTCATCGTGTCTTCCACACTTAAGGGATTATCCCTGATTGACCGGCAGCGACGTAATCATACCATTCTACTACCATTGATACAGAACGAATTCCATGCCCTGAGCATGAAAACACTAACCCCGGATGAATGGGCCGAAACGAAGGAGTAATTATGGGTCTTTTTAGTAAGGAATCGAAAAAAGGAAAAGAGGTTGTTGATTATTCTCCTCTGGAACTGGTTACACATATCATTGTATGTATTCAACTGGCGGACGGACGCATTGATTTTGAAGAACGGGAATCCTGGGCCGATATCCTAATAACCATGTTCCCAGACCACAACCGAACTCATGCCATGGACGTTCTACGAGAAGCCGGTCAGAAAATCCTTGAAATGGATTCGTTGGAGAGACAGGAGCATTTGAAACTGTGTACCGCCCATATAAAAGAACATTTTCCACTGGATTATCTGAGAGAAAAACTCCTGCCCCAGCTCATCGAACTAACGGAAGCGGATGGTATCGTATTCACCTCGGAAACGGATATGATTGAAATATTAAGGGCCAGTTTCCAGGAATAAATGACTTTTCGTTGCCCGGCTATAACCATTCCGGTGTTCCTCCAACCGACGTTTCAGATCATTCGTTGATCCAATGTAGAGAAAATCCTTCTCCCTATTTTCCAGACAATACACGTACCACATAAACATTTTCTCCCGAAAATATAATTTAATTGCTTCCGATAAAACATTGGGCTATTAAAGAATTCTGAGTGGTTTGCTGACGTAATCCGGCAAGTGCGGCACGAAACACAAAATATCTAACTTGAGTGGTAAAGTGCGGCCTGCCGCACGAAGTCCCGATAACAATCGGGACGTAGTGCGGAGAGGGAGGGCAAACCTGCGTCGCTAAACCGCGACTTCGGTTTGTAAAATTCGTTTCCTGAGAATTGCTTTACCGGAACCAGTCTTAAAGTATTTCTCCAATTTTCTTGCCTTGACCTCTGAATCCAAAGCAATATAGGCAGACAAATGTAGCGGGAGATGACTTTTCGTTGCCCGGCTATAACCATTCCGGTGTTCCTCCAACCGACGTTTCAGATCATTCGTTGATCCAATGTAGAGAAAATCCTTCTCCCTATTTTCCAGACAATACACGTACCACATAAACATTTTCTCCCGAAAATATAATTTAATTGCTTCCGATAAAACATTGGGCTATTAAAGAATTCTGAGTGGTTTGCTGACGTAATCCGGCAAGTGCGGCACGAAACACAAAATATCTAACTTGAGTGGTAAAGTGCGGCCTGCCGCACGAAGTCCCGATAACAATCGGGACGTAGTGCGGAGAGGGAGGGATTCGAACCCTCGAACCAGGTTTCCCCAGTTACTCACTTAGCAGGCGAGCGCCTTCAGCCAGCTCGGCCACCTCTCCATAATTGTTTCTCGTCGAAAAACAGTTGGCGAAATTACTGTGTACAATCCCTCCCAACAAAATCATTTCGCCTAACGGGTGACGATGAACATTTTCCCGGCCAACTGCCGGATCACACCCTTCATTTCCAATTGCAATAATTCACTCAGTAAGGTCGTTGTGTCTAGTTTTGTCAACAGTGCTAATTCATCAATCTGTATCGGATCGTTCTGTAACTGCGCCACGATCTGTTGCTGCACGGGCGATAAATCCAGGGCAAAGGTTTCCTGTCGCGGTCGCGTTGGTTGAAATAATCGTGGTTGCAGGACTTCAATGATTTGATTTCCATCCTTTATCGGAACGGCGCCATGGGCAATGAGACGATTGGTACCCACACTGTGTTTATCATAAATCCGACCCGGAGCGGCAAACACATCCCGATTTTGATCCACGGCATTCATGGCCGTGAGCATGGCTCCAGACTTGTCCCCTGCCTCCACCACAACCGTACCATGAGACAATCCGCTGATAATTCGGTTGCGCTGGGGGAAATTCCCTGCCTCCGGTTTGGTTCCGAAAGGGAATTCAGAAAGCAGTAATCCATCCCGGGCAACAATATCCTCGGACAATCCCCGGTTCTCGGCAGGATAAATGCGGTCTAATCCGCTGCCCAGGACGGCAATCGTCCGGCCACCGGATTTGACAGCCGTTCGGTGGGCAATCGTGTCCACACCCAGCGCCAGTCCGCTCACGATGGTCAGGCCGTTTTGGGCCAAACTTTCCGTCAGGTTCATCGTCACACGTTTACCATAAGCCGTCACAGATCGGGTTCCCACGATTGCGATACAGTCCTCCCGCACTGGCCCCAGAGTTCCCTTGGAAAACAGAACGATGGGCGGTGAATAGATTTTTTTCAATAAATGGGGATATCGCTCATCAGTAAAAGCCAGAATAGTCACTGATAGCCGAGATGCAATTTCCATTTGTCGCTGACCGTAATCGAAATCACGATAGGATGTGATTGCCGTGGCAATGGATTGACTAATTCCCTCCGCCCTGCAGAGATCACTCACAGTGCAATCCCATATATCCTGCGGCGACTTAAACCGGGCCAGCAGAGCATGAATTCTCCCGGCTCCCACCCGGGGAACATTCATCAGGTTCAACAGGGCGATCAGTTCATCGGAGTGCATCCAATAAGTCACCTATTTTTTGAATGGCTTGGGGAATACCTTGACCTGTAACCGACGAAATGGTTATATAGGCGAAGGAAACATCCTGCCAGTGATGTCGACTCTCCTCATTTAATGTATCTGACTTGGTCTGCAACACCAGACGCGGCTTGTCCAGCAAGACCGGATCATATTTTTTCAGTTCCTGGAGTAACAGATGAAATGTATGCTCTGGATCGCTTTCATTACCATCGATGAGAAAAAGCAGGATATGATTACGTTCCACGTGCCGTAGAAATTGATGCCCCAGCCCCTTCCCTTCGCTGGCGCCTTCAATCAGTCCGGGAATATCGGCAATGACAAAGGACTTATAATCACCATATTTGACGATGCCGAGGTTCGGAACAAGGGTTGTAAAGGGATAATCGGCAATCTTCGGTTTGGCCGCCGAAATCACCGATAGTAGAGTGGATTTTCCGGCATTGTGAAACCCAACCAATCCCACATCGGCCAGAACCTTTAATTCCAGTTCATAATGACCCGATTCGCCAGGTAAACCCGGTTGGGCATAGCGGGGAGTTTGGTGTTGTGCGGTACGGAAATGAGTATTCCCCTTTCCACCCTTTCCACCCTCACATAGGATGAACGATTCACCAGGCTTGACCAGGTCTGCAACGATTTCAGCCGTATCCTGATTGCGAACCAGCGTTCCCTGTGGGACACGAATGATAATATCTTCGCCATTCCGTCCCGTTTTATTGTTACTGCCACCCGGTTGGCCGTTTTGCGCCTTATATAGGCGGTTATACCGGATATCATGCAATGTATGGAGGTTGGGATCGACCTTCAGAATAATATTACCACCCCGGCCGCCATCGCCGCCATTGGGACCGCCTTTCGGCACGAACTTTTCACGGCGAAACGATATCAGTCCCGGGCCGCCATTGCCGGCATCGCATTGAATTACAGTGAAATCGATGAACATCATTGGTGATTCATAATAAATTGGTCATTCTTCGTTGGTATAACTTAATCACAGGAATGAAATACAGGGATAAAAAAAGGGGCTCACGAGCCCCTTTTTACTCACCGGATGTCGATCAGGACATATTTGTAATGATTTCTGAACCGAATTCCGAGCATTTCAGTTTGACGGCACCATCCATCAGCCGATGAAAATCGTAAGTCACACGTTTTTTATTGATCGCGCCTTCGATACCGTTTACAATTAAATCTGCGGCTTCCTGCCAGCCAAGATGTTCCAGCATCATCACACCACTGAGAATAACAGACGACGGATTCACCTTGTCCTGTCCAGCATATTTCGGTGCCGTCCCGTGAGTGGCTTCAAAAATGGCATGACCGGATGTATAATTGATATTGGCACCCGGAGCAATTCCGATACCGCCAACAATGGCAGCTAATGCGTCAGAAATATAATCACCGTTCAAATTAAGGGTGGCTACAATATCATACTCGGCAGGACGCAAGAGAATTTGTTGCAGGAAGGCATCGGCAATGAAGTCCTTAACCAGTAATTTCCCGTTTTTCAAGGCCGTGTCCTGTGCCTCATTGGCTGCATCGGTTCCCTTTTCCGCCTTAATCCGATCATACTGGGCCCAGGTAAATACACGGTCGCTATATTCTTCTTCTGCCACCTGATAGCCCCAATTCTTGAAAGCGCCTTCAGTAAACTTCATGATATTCCCTTTATGCACCAGCGTCACGGATTTCCGACCGTGAGCCAGGGCGTATTCGATGGCCGAACGAACCAGGCGGTAGGTTCCTTCCTGGGAAACCGGCTTGACGCCGATGGAAGACGTCTTGGGAAAGCGAATGTTTTTCACACTCATGGTTTGAATGAAGAAATCAAGGACCTTATGAGTGTCCGCTTCTCCATTCATCCACTCGATACCGGCATAAATATCTTCGGTATTTTCACGGAAAATGACCATATCCACCAATTCCGGCTTCTTAACCGGTGAGGGGACGCCGGAGAACCAGCGTACGGGACGAACACAGGCGTACAGATCCAGTTTTTGTCTCAGGGCAACGTTCAGGGACCGGATGCCG
>JBHHUC010000093.1:0-5205 GCA_046861395.1 Fidelibacterota bacterium | reverse complement strand
GATTACACTGGCCGATGTTGCATCCCATTCGGCAATTAATTCCTCTGATTTACATTTTACAAATTCGGAATCACTGGGCCGGGTAACCATGATCTGGTCTTCCGTAAATGAAAATAATGAGCTGGACGAAAGAATTTTCGAATTTCCTCCCGAACTCTTGACGGCCGGGGAACATCAATTGCATGACGGGCTGGACCCCGGATTGCAGGACGGCCGGAGATATGACCTCACTCTTTCCTATGTAGATCCGGCCGGGAATGAAGGTGAGGAGATTCATATTGTTGATCTGGCCTACGATGCCGGTCCACCCGTCATTGACATTCTTGCTCCCGACAGTGATACCATTGTTAGGGAAGCTAGGTTTGAAATTTCTCTGTCTGAACCCGTGGTTTCGCTTGGGATTCGGATTTCCGGTGAAGGTTATGAGACCTACAGCGAAACCGTGGATTCTTTGATTACTTCGGAGACCTTCTACTATGCGTCCTGTTTTGACAGGGTACCGGTGCGGGAAGGCGTACCCTGGACCATGTCCCTAACGGCGACGGATAAAGCCGGGAATGTGTCGGAACCGGTCGTGGCGGAGTCCATCACGTTGGATATTACACCTCCTGAAATCACTATTGTTTCCCCCGCGGAACGAACCCGTCTGAACACATTCAAGGTATCCTATATCAACAGCGAAACGCTGCTTCATGGCCAGATGGTTGCAATCGATGCCGAAGGTGACAGTTCGCTGCTGCAACTGGAGGGCGATCTGCTGGAATCCGGGGAGCATCTCCTTACATCGTGGACGCCACAGATAGAGGATGACGTTCCCTTTTCGCTCACCATTACGGGCGAAGATCCTGCCGGACATTCAACAGAATCAAATCGTATTGAGCACCTGCGTTTTGACCGGAGTCGTCCCGTTGTTGCAATCATGGAACCTGTGTCGCATGCCATTCAATCGTCCTTCCAGGTACGTTATTCCGTGAGTGAAAATCTCGAAAGTGGTGTCATTATCATTCTGAATTCAGCCGAACGGGACAGTCAGGAAGTCAGGCTGGCCGACGATGATTTGAAAAAGGGGGAACATACTATCGATGCTCTGGAAAGCCGGGTTACGCTTTTGGAATCTGGGAATTATGATGTTGTGCTCTTCGGATTGGATTATGCCGGAAATCCCTCCGATACGGTCCAAGTCTCCGAAATCAGGCTGGACCAGACGGCACCGGTTATTGAATTTTTGACTCCCGCGCCGGATACGGTTTACCGGGAGGTAACGGTCCGGTATCGATTATCGGAACCGCTGGTGGAAGGGAGTCTTCTCATTGTTCCCAAATCAAGCGCATCTACCAATGATTCAACTCATGTAATTCCCTTGCCCCCCGAGGGATTACGGGGAACTGACGCGTTTGAGCTGGCGTTGGATGAAGAATATGAATTACAGGATGGAGGAGAGTATCAACTGCAGATTACAGGAAAGGATTTTGCCGGGAACGATGCGTTGCCGGTGAAAGTCATGGGTGTAAAGATTGACCGAACGGCTCCTGACATTTCGATTACGGAACCGGAAGATAGTCGGGTTTATTCCCGCTTACCGCTGGCCTATTCCCTGAGTGAAAATATCAAAACAGGGAAAATCATCATAACCCAGGCCTCGCCCGGAGGCCATGCCACCACAACGGAAATCGATTTGGCTGATGAATATTTGTTGGCGGGGGATCATGAAATCACGACGGTCGAACAGGAATTGACCTTGTCAGAAAATGATGAATTATCATTCCAGATTACCTGTCAGGATTATGCCGGGAATGAAGGCCAATCTCTGTCTGTGACCAATATTCGCTACGACAACAGTCCGCCGGTATTGTCCGTCAGTCGTCCCCAACCCGACGCCATCCAGTCGTCTCTGGCCTTTACCATGACAGCTTCGGAACGATTGATGGAAATGCGATTTACTCTTGCACAGAACGGAGGAACACCGGACCAGGACTCACCCTATTCTTTTACGGCCCGGGAGGATGAACTGGAGGAAACTACGTGGGTCTTGCAGCGATTTTCCAACACTCCCAGCCTCAAGGATAATATTCCATATACTATCACGATTCAGGCCATTGATGTGGCCGGGAATGAATCGGAAGCCGTCATCATTGAAAATATTCAACTGGATACGTCGCCGCCGGAATACACGTTGTCCCAACCTGTGGACGGTGAATGGATAGCAGATTTATTCATTTCCTATACCATATCGGAAAATATTGCCAACGGCCAGGTAATATTCAAATGGGAAAACGGAACTCCGGACCCGGTAAATACGCATATGGCAGAACTGACCGGTGAAGCTCTATTCCAGGGACCACACGAGGGAATTCATCTGACATTCGATACTCCCGTTGTGGATGGAGCGAAATATTCGGTGCAGTTGGCAGGGACAGACCGGGCCGGGAATGAACTACGGGGCCAGGAGATTCATGGTGTATTGTACGATGCCACACCACCTGTTTTGTCCTTTTTACATCCCCCGACCGGTGCCTTCGTAAATGATTTCATGATAACCTATTCATCATCGGAGAAATTATCCCTGGCGAAGGTCCAGGTTGAAATACATGGGGAAGATGTCATTACGGCCGAATTGGGTAACACAAGTCGTAAAGGTGGTGAAAATTTCTTCCGTCTGACCGACTATATTGATATTGTCGATGGCCAGACTGTTGATATCACGCTTAAGGGTGTGGACCTGGCCGGCAACGAAACAGTCACCGATCCGCTGACGAATATTTCCTTGGACAAAACGACACCGGAATGTGTCATCACGGCACCGGAGGACGGGGGACACGTGCAGCGATTATTCCTGAATTTCTCGATCAGTGAGCCGCTGGATTCCCTGTCTATGACTGTGGAACGGACGGCAGGTAAAGCCGATGATAATACTCCGGCCCAGGCGCTCATCCCGGTTTATCTGATTAAACCAGACGAAATGTCGATTCTTGATGTGGAAGATTATATTCCTCTCAATGATGGGACGGAATACCGCATTACGCTGTCTGGTTCGGACCGCGCCGGGAATGCTTTCTATCCCGTCTCCGTGAGCAACGTATTGCTGGATAAAACGCCACCGGACATCACTGTGAAATTCCCAAAGCCCGGCAGCTTCAGTAAAAAGAAGAAATTCGAATTTGATCTTTCCGAAGAATTGTCTTCTGCCACCATGACCTGGATATGGACCGATGGGAGGGAGGATGCCGTGGGCGTACATCGCATGGCTTTTCCTGAAGATTTACTTTCCGCCGGCTCCCATACTTCCACTATCCTGGATTCCATTCCCCACGTGAGTGAAGCCATTTATAACTTCAGCCTGCATCTGGTCGATAGGGCCGGGAATACCCGTGATATAAATATACCGGATATTTCCTATGATTATGATGCGCCCAAACTTTTTGCCCACACGCCGAAGAGTGGCCAGCGTATCGATAAGGTCAAAATCAAATTCGGTTGTAATGAACGGTTGAAAATCGGTCGCATTACCATCGTGGATTTGGTGTCGAATGAGGCACAACTTTATCTGATACCACGGGATAAACTGGATGCCCGGGAATATGTAATCGGAGAAGTTGTTGGTAAACTCAGCATGGTGGACAGTCATATCTACCAGATTCGGGCTTTCGGCATGGACCTGGCCGGCAACCGTGATGAGATTGTCATTGCCGATTCAGTGATCTTCGATACCAAGCCGCCGGTGATCACCGATATTCGTCCCCGGCAAAATGGCCGGACAAATAGTAGCGCCGTCACATTTACACTGAATGAACCCTGTGCCCGGGGACAATTGATCTGGTTACGCGTCTCCGGCCGGGCCGATCCCGGTTCTCCTCACGTCATTGACATACCGCCGCAATATTTGAAACAAGGAGAAAATTCCACGATTGCTCTGCCACCAGCACCCCTGGTGGAAGGGGCAGTATATTCCATTGCCATATCGGCCACCGATCTGCTGGGAAATGAAAGTCGGAAGTTTAACGTCCCGAATATTACCATGGATATGAAAGGACCCGATCTCATCATCATAAATCCCAAGCCGTCATCGACGTCACCGATTACGGCGATCCAGATTGCATTTTCCGAACCGCTGAAAAGTGCCCGGTTGGAAATTATCGCTACCGGAGGGAATCCCGACCCGAACGCTCCATACACCATAGATGTGGCTGAAAACCTGATAAAAGTTCCCCGGGAAGATGGTGTACGAATAACCGGATTACCGGCTCTAGTGACCGGCAGTATTTATTCCATTGCCTTAACCGGGATTGATATGGCCGGCAATCCCGGAGATATAACCACCGTGGAAGATGTGATGAAGGAATGAGTTGAAAATTGACTTGGAAAAAATTTCCGGTCCATTCCTTTGGCACCCTTTAAGATTACGTTGGAGACTGGAGTAGGGGCAAGAATGTCCATATACGTTATAAACGTTCAAATCGTAAATCATATATCACTATTCCGCAATCAGAAATGAACCGATTTTCCAATACACCCCATCAATACTATAGGGAATTTTCCGCCTTTTCGGGGACAGATTTAATTTTTAGGAGGGACATGCTTTTTATCTCCTACCAATTGTAATAATGCCCGTATTGAATCCTGGGTGTCCACACGCAACAGCCAAATCCCCATGCACATCTACACTGTACCAGTATATCGTGCCTCCGAACAACGCTTTCAATTCCGGATACAGATACCAGGTGGAACCATTATAGTGAGAAATTTCACTGGCCTGGCCCACGGTAATAAAATCATTAGCTGAATTACCTCGGACTTTATATTGAACGTGAGTGTGAGGATCGTCTAACTTGAAGAATTTTGTACTGTCCGGTATATATTTGTAGCTACCGGCAAACCCGGCAATTAGAATTTCATCTATATCTATTGTCCAGACTGAATGCCCTAAGATACCTTCTATATCATTTAAAACTTGATCGGTAGATCTCGGAAATTTATGGTATGTTTCATAAACTTTATCCCAGCTAATTCCATTCCAGCTAAGCATGACTTCTCCATAAGGTGTGGAAAACATTGAATGACCCACTATCCAGATATGCTCATCATCTACTCCCCAGATATCATGAAGATCGAACGGCGTTCCACTCTCCATCCTCCTGAAAACAGAACCGTCATAATGGACAATGCTGCCATTGTCGCCCACAAAATAAATGTCATCCGGGGAACTGC
>JBHHUC010000033.1:0-22902 GCA_046861395.1 Fidelibacterota bacterium | reverse complement strand
AGAACTGACCAACTGCCTGTCCACCGTAATCACCGTGAGGTGATGTAGGTGGAAGTACTTGTACCTTAGGGTAAAAAAGCGGCGAAAATTAGGGGAGGGCTTGTTGGAAATCAAAATCTTATTCCAGTCCCAGTCAACACGAAAATATTTTTTCAAAGCATTAAATTTCTTACAAATTGAGTCACGTTAGCTCCGTAATTTCACCCGATAATTCTAGATAGAATTGTCAGGTATTTTTAATTAAATAAGGAGAACTAGCAATGTATGACTCCGTGCAGTCCTTCATGGACATGGTGATTGCCAAGAATCCCGGAGAAAAAGAATTTCATCAGGCCGTACACGAGGTTGTGGAATCATTATGGGATTTTCTTCAGGATCACCCACATTATATGCATGCTAAAATCCTCGAACGCCTGGTGGAGCCGGAACGGGTGATCATGTTTCGTGTCCCATGGCGTAACGATCGGGGAGAAATTGAAATTAACAAGGGCTATCGGGTAGAATTCAACTCCGCTATTGGTCCTTACAAAGGCGGTCTGAGGTTTCATCCCTCTGTCAATCTTGGTATTCTGAAATTTTTAGGCTTTGAGCAGGTTTTTAAGAATAGTCTGACAACATTACCAATGGGTGGGGGAAAAGGTGGTTCTGATTTTGATCCGAAAGGAAAATCAGACAATGAAGTCATGAGTTATTGTCAGTCCTTCATGACCGAATTATTCCGGCATATTGGTCCCAATACGGACGTACCAGCCGGTGATATTGGGGTTGGTGGACGTGAAATCGGTTTTCTGTTCGGCCAATACAAACGCTTACGGAATGAATTCGTCGGTGTACTGACAGGGAAGGGATTGAACTGGGGCGGAAGCCTGATCCGACCGGAAGCGACCGGATACGGCGCCGTCTATTTTGCCCAGGAAATGCTACAAAAGAAGAATGATTCCATCGAAGGGAAAGTCGTTGCCATTTCCGGGTCTGGAAATGTGGCTCAGTTTGCCACAGAAAAAGTCCTTGATATGGGCGGTAAACCGGTTACGCTTTCTGATTCTTCCGGAACAATTTACGATCCGGCCGGCATCGATCGCGAAAAGCTCGCATTTGTGATGGAGCTGAAGAACCAGAAACGGGGACGAATCAAGGAATATGCTAATAAATATGGTGTTGAATACCTGGAAGGTCAACGTCCATGGAGCGTGAAATGCGATGTGGCATTACCTTGTGCGACGCAAAATGAAGTGAGTGTCGATGACGCCAAGACACTTATGAACAATGGCTGTATCTGCGTGGCAGAAGGTGCCAATATGCCGTCTGAACCTGGGGCAGTTGAATTGTTCCAGGAAAACCGCATACTCTTCGGGCCGGGAAAAGCTGCTAATGCCGGTGGTGTAGCCGTCTCCGGTTTGGAAATGAGCCAAAATTCCATGCGCATTGGCTGGAGCCGGGAGGAAGTGGATAGTAAATTACAGAACATCATGAAAAATATCCACCTGTCCTGCGTGACCTACGGCAGTGATGAAGATTATGTTGATTACGTGAAAGGCGCCAATATTGCCGGATTTATCAAGGTTGCTGACTCCATGTTGGATCAGGGCGTTGTGTAAACGTACTTAATCTCTGCAATAACAGGGGGCTGCGGCCCCCTGTTATTATATACCGCTGCTTTCCTGTTCGTCCATGATCAGGCGTTCATCGATGATTTGTTTCAGAATCAACCCTTCGCCGGTATTACCATCGATGGTAACCAACATGGGACGCGGTGTTTTATAGAGGGTAGTGTATTTTAATTGTTCAACGATTTCCAGCGATTGAATCCAATCCGAATCCAGACCATCCACCGTACTTTTATGATTAATTGTGAAATAGCCTAGTCGCATACTGGTCACATTCTGGAAAAAATGACTGCCGAAAGAGGGATCAATGGGAAAATCTTCGATTCCGATTTCAACGATGATTTTAGCATTTGAAATCTGGTTCCAGCGAACCGGCACACCAAGCCACGGATCGGCCGTTCCCCAGCGTCCGGGTCCGATCAGGATATAATCTTCCTGCATGGCATTGTTGAGAGTCTCAATTTCAACAGTGATATCCTTGGTTCGTCCAGTGTCGAAGGTGTCCGGATTTACGTAGAGAATATATTGCAGGCCATCGATCCGACCATTTCCCAGGGCAACGGAACTACGGGCAAAGATATTCTGTTTTTCCAGGGTCGTGGCATCTTCGTGATACTCGAGTGTATTCATTGCCATGGGTTTAATCTGAAGAAGACAAAATTCCGGGGTTAATTCTTTCTTGCGAAAGAGATTAACGGCAAATTCGATTTCCACCGGTGAGCCCAAAGCGTGTTCCCCCATTTTTAATAATCGGGTGATAATATCAGCCAGTGGAAATTGATTATATTTCAAAATGGGAGCAAATGTAATCACACGGGGTCCGGAATAACGCAGCGAATCGCGGACGATATTGTCCTCGTAATCGATGACACTTCCGGCCCAGTAGAGGGTGCCATCCTTTTCGGCGACGTCGATATGATAGCGTTGCAGGTTGCCTTCTTCACCTTGCTCAAGGGGATCTTTCCCCGGATCAAGGGATAACGCGTAAAAATGGGTCTGGGAGCTGGCCAGGGTTGCTTTTACCGAATAATACTGCGGCAGGATATGTGTGTATTTGGGTGAAAAACGCAGAGATCGTTCTCCCTCCACAACTGTTTTTCCAAACCCCAGGGCGATGGTGGCAATACCATCCGATCGTTCCATGTAGGACACGGGGTAGTAGTTAATGGATTGTGCTGTTCCACTCAGGGTTGGGTAAAATTTATCACCATAAGGATGACCGATAAGTTCCATGATGATAATGGCCATTTTTTCTTCATCATGGCGATGCTGGGATTTCTGGGAATAACTCTTGGGGACCTGATAATACATACTGGCATAAATGCGCTTGATAGCCTCACACAGCTGACTGAAACGTACGGCTTGCTCCGGGTGGTTGTTCGGGAGCATGAAGGTGGAATAGAAACCGGCCAGGGGTCGGTACTGGGAATCTTCCAGAATACCGGAGGACCGCACAGCGATAGGAAAAGTCACTTTCTTGGTAAAGGCTTTTAATTCAATGAGCAGTTTATTGGAAAGTTTGGCCTGTGTGAAGGAAGCGAGTATTTCGTCGTTGGATTTGGACGCCAGTGCCACGTCCCAAAGTTTGTTTTCGTCCATGAAATGATCAAATTCATCCGTATCAATGATGATGGACAATGGAATACGGATATTGACACCGGGGAATTCCTTCCGGAAGGACGGTTCACGGATAATCCGATTAATAAAAACCAAGCCCCGGGCTTTCCCACCCATGGAACCATTCCCAATGCGGATTAAGGGCGGTAAATCCCCCTGAATGGTGCTGATTTTCCGTCTGGTTCTTTCCTGGTCCGGGTGTAGGCGGTCATGGATGATTGTGATATAATACTGTCTTCTTTCTTCCGGGAAATCATAATCGGTTTCCGACCGGCTTCGGATTTTGGAGGCCAATTCGAATTCTCCGCGAGCGGCCAGCCAATTGGAAAAATGATTGCTGTTGGCATGGTACCGGATGGATTCTATCGGAATGGAAGACAGGATCGCTTCCAGTTCTTCCAGGTCCCTGACCCGTCCAACCTCTTCACCAGACGGCAAACGAAAGACAAAATCACCAAACCCGAAATTTTCCGAGACAAAATCCCGGATATCCTGCAATAAGGTAGTGGATAGTTTGTTCAGAAAAGCTGCCTGTTCTCGGTGGGCCTCATCCTGGCGCCTGAGATCGGAACTTTGCAGCATGACTGGTATGGTAGGTTCCTTTTCCCGGATATAGTGGGTCAATTCAATCCCTGCCCGGGGGTTCATGACCCCGTCCTTGGGAAAACGAATATCGGATATGACCCCAAAGAGATTGCGATGGAATTTAGTGAAATATGATTTTGCTTCCTCATATGTGGTGGCGAAAAGTATTTTTGGCCGGGCCCGTAAATGCAGTAACCGGTCGGCGATTGAGGCATGTTTGTTCAATAGTTTGGTTTGGTGATACATGATCACTTTATACAGAATGGGCAGAATAGTGGAATAATACTTGGGTGTATCCTCGATAAAAATAATTGCCCGCACATCCCCTTTCTTGATATCCCGGGACGCGTTTCGTTTGTCTTCAATAAATTTGATAATGGCAAGCAGTACTTCCGCGTGTCCGGTCCATAGAAAAATATGATCCACCGGCAAGGTGGGGAGGAGATTGACATCAAGCAGTTCGTGCACTTCGCTCTGGTCAAAAGCCAGCAGGATTACGGGTTTTTTGGGATAACGGACCTTGATTCGCTCCGCCAGCTGGAGCGGATTCATATCGGTGATGCGTGTCATAATCAGGATAAGATCCAGTTTGCGGCTACTGAGCAACTGCAGCGCTTCCTTCCCCGAATTGACATGCCAGACCCGGGGAGGATAGTTGAAATTCATACCATGATATTCTTCCAGGATTTGTTCCGTTAATCGCCCTCCTTCCTCCAGCACGAAGGCATCATAGGGACTGGACACCAGCATGATTTCATAAATCCGGAAAACCATGAGGTCCTGGAAGTCAATTTCTCGTAAACCGGTGTGTTGAATCCTGTGAGGCATTGTAATCCTTGCTTCTTTCAAATATAGGTGTATTACCGAAAAATTTCCATTAGAATTCCTGTAATATAATTCCTATTTTGAGTCGCAATTATAAAAATATTCTGGTGTTTTATGGCCCCGTCAATTATCACTGATATATTTTCGATCATTCTTAATCTGATCTATCCCCGCACCTGTATGTATTGCAATGGTTTCACAGCCATAACGCCCATTGGATTATGCCGCACCTGCTGGGATAGTGTCCCCGCCACCGGTCTGGGGAACTGGGTGGACAGGGTTACCAATCATGCCGCTTTGGATGCCGCTTGGTCCGGATGGTACTTTGATGAAAAATTACAGGCTGTAATTCATTCGTTCAAATATCAGGATACCCCTAAATTCGCATTCCATTTAGGGCGCTTTTTAGCCCGGGAACTTCGCCCGGAGTTTATGCAGGCTGATCCGGATGTGTTGATTCCGGTTCCGCTTCATGCGGTAAAAGCCAGGGATCGCGGCTATAATCAAGCTGAATGGATTGCCCGCGGCATGAGTCGGGAATTATCGCTCCCGGTTGTTTCCCACTGGGTGAAACGGATTCGATATACTGAATCGCAGACGGCCTTGACCGTCTTTCAGCGGAAGGAAAATGTATCCGGCGCCTTTATGGTTACTCAGGATATGACGGGCTTGACGGTAGCCATTGTTGACGATGTGTTGACAACAGGGTCCACACTTTCGGGGGTGGCTCAGGCCTGTAAAGCGGCGGGGGCGAAAGAAACTTTAGGAATTACACTGGCTACACCACAGGACACAAAAAAGGGAAATGGGAATGATACGTAGCGTTAAATCTTTCGATCTGAAACATAAACAGATTTTAATCCGGGTCGATTTCAATGTTCCGATTGAAGACGAAATTGTCATGGATGACTTCCGTATACGATCGGCCATACCAACCATCAAATATTGTCTGAATTCCGGTGCTTCGGTTGTCCTAATGAGTCACCTGGGGCGTCCCGGAGGTGAAGTGAATCCGAAATTCAGTTTGGTTCCCGTGGGAGAAAAACTGGCGGAATTGCTGGAAATGCCGATCAAATTTTCCGATAGTTGTATTTCCGAAGATTCGGCTGACGTGTCACTGGGATTGCGTCCCGGTGAAATTCATCTACTGGAAAACCTGCGTTTTCATCCCGGCGAAACGAATAATGATCCGGCCTTCAGCGGTGCCCTGGCCAAGCATGGCCAGATTTATATCAATGATGCCTTTGGAACGGCCCACCGGGCCCATGCTTCGAATGTGGGTGTTACACGCCATTTTTCCCAGAAGGGGATAGGTTTCCTGGTGGAAAAGGAATTGGAATATTTACGACAGGTCGTTAAGAATCCTCGCCGACCTCTGATCCTGGCTTTGGGAGGAGCGAAAATCCGGGGCAAGCTGGATTTAATTCAACGCTTCCTGGAAGATGCGGACCAGATTCTCATTGGGGGTGGGATGGCGTTTACGTTTCTCAAGGCCAAAGGGGTGCCGGTCGGTGGTTCACTGGTAGATACATCAATGCTGGAGGAAGCCAAGCGAATCCTGCGCCTGGCACGGACCCAGAAAGTGGTGCTGCACCTGCCGTTGGATGTGGCCGTTCATACGGCTATTGAACCGGTCGATCATCCTCGGTATGTGCCGATCAATAAAATCCCGGCCGATGCCATGGGATTGGATATCGGTCCAAAAACGGTGGCTGCCTTTTCTCAGGTAATCGAAGGCGCCGGCACCGTGATCTGGAACGGACCCATGGGAATCTTTGAAATGTCGGGCTTTGACAGGGGATCCCAGGCCATCGCCCAGTCGCTGGCCCGGTTGCGCCTGGCCAGTGGCATTGCCGTGGTGGGTGGTGGTGATACGGCGTCGGCCGTGAGAAAATTTGGATTGTCCGAAGAAATGTCCCATGTCAGCACCGGCGGCGGCGCATCATTGGAATTATTAAGTGGTAAATCATTGCCGGCAATTGCCGCATTGGAGAAAACATGATAAAACGACCAATTATTGCAGGTAACTGGAAGATGAATAAGACACCCTCCGAAGGGTTCGCTTTCGTCGATAAAGTCATGAAAATGGTGTTGGATAAGAATAGGGTGGACATTATATTCTGCCCGCCTTTTTCAGCGCTTTTTAACATGAAGGAATTGTTTCAATCAGGGCGCCATTTTTATCTGGGTGCGCAGAATTGCCACTGGGAGACAAAGGGTGCCTTTACCGGTGAAATATCCGTCGCCATGTTGCAGGATTGCGACGTGTCACATGTGATCCTGGGACATTCGGAACGACGTCACATTTTCGGTGAGACGAATGCGTGGATCAACCGGAAAATCGGAGCAGTGTTGGATGGGGGATTAATTCCCATTTTTTGCATTGGAGAAACACTGGAGGAACGGAATTCAGGACAAACCGAAACCGTTCTGACGGAACAGCTTCAGGCCGGATTGGACGGGATTCCCGGGCTGGACGACATAGTCATTGCTTATGAACCGGTCTGGGCCATTGGTACCGGCGTCACAGCTACCAAGGAACAGGCCGCCGAAGCACATGCCGTTATTCGGTCCGTACTGGCCCAACTGTATTCTGAGGAGGCTGCCCGTCGTATTCCAATTCTCTATGGTGGCTCGGTCAAACCGGCCAATGCCGGGGAACTGATTGAGACCGAAGGCGTAGACGGATTTCTAATCGGCGGAGCTGCGCTTGAAATCGATTCATTTACAACCATAATTGATGAAGTTCATCAACGGATTTGAGAGGAATTTGTGCAAGGATTTTTAATTACCATTCACACACTATTGAGCATTTTTCTGGTGCTGGTCATTCTGATGCAGTCCAGCCAGGGCGGTGGGTTGTCTGGAACTTTTGGTTCCGCCGCAACCAGCTCCATCCTGGGAGGACGTTCGGCTGCCACCGTATTGAGTAAACTGACCAGCTGGTTAGCCGTGGGTTTCATTGCACTGGCTATTCTGATCAGTTTTATTACATCGCCGTCCACTGAGGAACCTGAATCCATCCTCAAGCAACAGGCGGAAACGCAGGTTGCTCCGGCCCTGGATCTTTCCACGCCCGCTGTCCAGGAACCACTGAAGCTTGACAATTAATTCTCTGCCGAAGTGGTGGAACTGGTAGACACGCTGTCTTGAGGGGGCAGTGGGGGAAACCTCGTGCGGGTTCGAGTCCCGCCTTCGGCACAATAAATAGGACAACTTTATGAAGCTAAACATGATATTATGTCTTTTGACCGCCAGTCTGGTATTGGGTCAGAGCCCGGAAGAACTCCTGGACAAGGGAAACCAGTTTTTCGATGCTGGTGACTATACCAATGCTATTACACAATACGAAGAGGTTCTGAAACTCGATCCTACCTTCGCACCAGCCATGTTTCAGTTATCCCATTGTTACCTTCGGATCGGCGATATGGTAAAAACAAAGGAATATATCGATGAAGCGATTGAAGCCGAGCCGAAAAATGAAGAATACAGGGAAGAGTTCGACCGCATCAATAAAATCAATACCATGATGAATGACGGTAACCGCAATATGCGTAGCGGTCAGTTCGAAGATGCCTACATTTCCTATGAACTGGTCCTGGAAAAATTTCCCTTTTTTGCAGAAGCCGCCTACAGCATGGGGCTGGCAATGATGCGACAGAATGATTATGATGAGGCTGTCAAACATTTCCGCAAGGCCTTGGAATTAAACGGTCAGCATGAAAACGCCCGTGCTGCCATTACCAATGTCGCTAAGATGTCCTTTAATGACGGAAATAAATGTTATAAGCTTCGTGACCTGGACTGTGCCGTTGAAAAGTATATGAAAGTCGTGAGCATCGACCCCGGTTTTTATCAGGCCTACTATCAGATCGGTGTCATTGCGGCAAAACAGGGTAATTATGACGAAGCAATTCGTAACTATCGAGCCGCCCTGGAACAGAATCCCGAATTTTACAAGGGGTGGTTTGCCGTTGCCCTGGTTCAGAAACGACAAGGGAAAACGGATGAAGCGATGAAATCATTGCAGCGGGTCGTAGATATTCACCCCGGTTATGCCAAGGCTTACGGGACGATGGGAGAAATTTATTACGATCAGAAAAAATATGATGAAGCGGCCAGTGTACTGCAGACGGCTACTCAGGTCGATCCGACCTATGACAAGGGTTATCTCAAGCTGGGAATGGTTTATATCGAATTGGGACAATATGAAAATGCCGTTCAGAGTCTTGAAATGACTACTAGTCTTAATCCCAAGAAACACCAGGCTTGGTTCCTGTTGGCGCAGTCTTATAACGAAGTTGGTGAATGTGAGAAGGCGAAAAATGCGGCTATGGAAGCCACGGATTTAAAACGCAACTTTGGTGGTGCCTGGTATGAAATGGCGCGTGCCGAATGGTGTGACGGGCAGGGCAATAAAACGGCGGCCTTGAATCATCTTGAAAAAGCGCGGAAAGATCGCAGCTGGCGCCGGAATGCCGAATATTTAATGGATAAAATTAAGAATCCGCAAAAATACCAGGATAATTAATTCTCCTTTCACCCGTTGAGGGTTCTATGATTAAATCTGTCATTTTTGACATGGATAACACCCTGCTTGATTTTGTGAAAATGAAGCAGACGGCTGTTTCCGCCGCAATTTCCGCCATGATTGAAGCGGGTTTGAATGTAAAACAGGATTATGCCTATAAAGCCATATTTCGCATGTATGAAGAAAGTGGCTGGGAGAATCAGCGAATCTTCAATGATTTCCTGAATCAGGAACTGGGACACGTCGATCATAAGATTCTGGCGGCCGGCATTGTCACCTATCGCCGGGCACGGGAAGCCAATCTTTTGGTGTACCCCAACGTCCAGCGAACTCTAGTGGAATTATTGAAGTCAGGAATCCGTATCGCTGTTGTTTCCGACGCACCCAGCCAGGAAGCCTGGATGAGGATTTACCTCTTGAACCTGCATCATATGTTCGATGTCGTATTGACCTTCGATGACACCGGTGTTCG
The DNA here is from genome assembly GCA_046861395.1 of Fidelibacterota bacterium. Taxonomy (GTDB): domain Bacteria; phylum Fidelibacterota; class Marinisomatia; order Marinisomatales; family JABMOV01; genus JBHHUC01. Next base: position 13,265 of record JBHHUC010000033.1, on the reverse strand, counting down.
GAAACCGTCACCGATACCCTTCCAGATGGCCCTGGACAAATTGAACATTTCGGCTTCGGAGGCCTTGATGATCGGTGACTGGCCGGAGCGGGATGTGGTTGGTGCCAAACAGTTGGGAATTCGAACTATTTTCGCGCGGTACGGTGATACCTTCGGAACCAGGGAGTCCGGAGCAGATTGGGACATCGACGATATCTATGAAGTCGTCCGGATTGTCACCGAGCTGAACAGTGCCTGAGTGTTACATCGGGACGGACATTGTCCACATTCCCCGCATCAGAACCATCCTCCAAGCACCGCATTCACCACGTTTTCTTCATCGGATTTACACTCCGGCGGAGCAAACCTATTGCCAGTCCAAGCCGGATCCTGCCGTGCATTATGCCGGTCGATTTGCCGCCAAGGAAGCCATCAAGAAATGTCTCATGCAATCGGGCTTTCCCGATCCTATTTCTTTTCAATCGCTGGAAGTCCTTCCTCATAACCGGCGTGGTCCGCAGGTGATAATACATCTTGAGGAGGTTCCGACCGGAACCTGCCGAATATCAATTTCTCATGATGGCGAATATGCCATTGCCGGTGCTATTTTCTTCCCGGATTCATGCGATTATTAACGCAAAATCAGGCCCGGCAGCTGGATCGGCTGGCCATGGAAGAAGAAAAAATTCCTGGTGTCGATCTCATGTACCGCGCCGGCCTAGCCGTGGCCGAAGAAATAAAGAAACTCCTGACACAAACTTGTTCTCAGGATCCAGTCTGCATCGTTTGTGGTAAAGGAAATAATGGCGGTGACGGCTTTGCAGCGGCTACATTTTTACAGGAATGGACTATTCCAGTAATGGTTTATGCAATACCTGCATATGGCCAAATAAAAGGCGATGCGGAAGTGTTTCATCAAAAATGCTTAGTTGCAGGTATTTCGATTCATTATGAAGAAAGTCCACCGTTCTTGGAACCCTGGTCCGTCATCCTGGATGCCATGTTGGGCACCGGGGTTCGGGGTGAATTGCGGGAGCCTACCACCGATTGGGTCCGCTGGATGAATGAATCACCCTGTCCTGTGGTGGCGGCCGATGTTCCCACGGGACTACACACCGATTCAGGGCTGGTTGCCAGTGAAACGGTATCGGCTGCAGTAACGGTTACCATGGGCTACCCGAAGTTGGGTTTGCGCCTGTATCCGGGCGCCGGGTATTGTGGCCGAATCGTAACTGCCGATATCGGATTCCCCGATGCCGGCGATCGTCTTGATGGATTATACTACACAGAAATTGAAGCCCGGGACATTGATCCCTTATTGCCCATACCGGAGCGAACCGTACATAAATACAAGATGGGAAGAATCCTGATCATTACCGGTTCGCGAGGAATGACAGGTGCCGCAATTCTGGCGGCTCAGGCTGCAATTCGTTCCGGCGGCGGATTGGTTAAAATCTGCATTCCGGCATCCCTGAATACCATAATTGAAACGAATGTTATTGAAGGCATTACCATCCCCTGTGATGATCAGGACCGGGGAATTTTATCTTTGGATAACAAAGCAAAAATACTGGATAGTATTGACTGGTGTGATGTCGTTTTAGTCGGGCCGGGATTGGGCCGCGATCCATCCACGCTGGATTTGGTGGCGGATATTGTGCAGATTATAAATAAACCACTTATTCTGGACGCGGATGGATTAGCTGTATTACAAAATCATATAACGTTTGCCGACCTGAAGCCTGATACAATCATTACACCACATTACGGTGAATGGTCCGGGATAATTCAGGTACCAGTAGCCGAATTCAGACCGGAACTAAATCACTATCTGGAACAGTTTTTAACTTCTTTCAAAGGTGTGTTGCATCTCAAGAATGCTCCATCGCTCACGGCCCAGGGAGAAAGGGTCGTCCTGAATACCACCGGATATCAGGGGCTGGCCAGCGGCGGGACCGGAGATGTATTGGCTGGTATCATGGTTGCCCTGCGAGGACAGGGCCTATCAGCCTTCGACGCTGCCCGGACGGCGGCTTATGTTCACGGAGCCTGCGCCGATCGACTGAAAAAGGAAAAAGGAATCCGGGGACTCATTGCCAGTGATATTGTCGCCACGATACCGACGGTTTTAACCGAATATGAACAACAAGAACATTAAGCAATTGACCCTGGCCTATCTGGCGTTGATTCTGACCTTGTCCAGTATCCCCGGTCAGTCCATGCCGCCCTTGGCCATTCTTACCTTTGATAAAGGGATTCATTTCATTGAATATGGCATTCTGGGCGTCCTTGTTGGCCGCTATTTATTTTCAGTAAAAAGGAGTATTTTGCTGGGATTTATTTTCTGTGCAATTTTCGGAGCAGTAGATGAATCATGGCAACTCATGATTCCCGGACGTTTCTCAAGTGTCTATGATTGGATAGCGGATGTTTCTGGCAGTATCACCGGGTTGATCATTGCCTTCAAGGTGCATAAATGATTCAAAAACTCACCCTGGAAAACTTTGCCATCATTGATGAGCTGAGCCTAGAATTTTTTCCCGGTCTCACGGTTATCACCGGCGAAACAGGTTCGGGGAAATCACTCATCATGGAAGCCCTGAATATCGGAACCGGCGGGAAGGGAGATGGGACGTATGTAAAAAACGGTGCCCGCACCGCCAGAGTTATGATCCAAACTACCCGTTTCGCGATTACCCGTGTTCAGTATATTTCCGGCCGGCTAAAGTCCTATACGGATAATGTCCCTATCAAGGAAAGCGATTTTAAGGAAAAAGTCCGGGGCCTTGTGGATTTCCACGGCCAGCACGATCAGCAATATATCCTTGATGTCCATTCCCATATCCAGTATTTGGACCGTTTCGCAGGTTTAACCGAAAAGGCAAATGAAATCAGCGATATATTCGCATCACTGCACGCCAAACGGAATACATTACAATCTTTGCGCCGGAAAAAAGCCGACCTGGAACAACAGGCGGAATTGAACCGGTTCCGACTCCAGGAAATTCAGGCCGTAAATCCGCAACTGGGAGAGGATGAGACGCTGGAAAATGAAGCCCGGTCATACCGCCATTTCGATGAAATTCTGGCTACCGTCAATGCTCTGAAAATGATGCTGGTTGAGGATGAATATTCCGTCACTAACCAGATGAGTGATGTTTTAAGAAAAGTGCAGAAGCTGACTTCCCTCGATCCTTCCATTCACGATTATTTTCAGGAAATTGAAGCACTGCTGATTACAGTACAGGAAATTGCCACCGGATTGGTTCTTCATGCCGATAACATCCAGTATGACGAGGACCGGTTGGTTGAAATCGAGGAACGTATAGGACAGTTGGAATCGTTGAAACGAAAATTCGGCGGTACCCTGGCCAGCGTCCTCATCGCCTTGGAAGAATTCCAGAAGGAATCGACGACCTTGACTGAGATCTCGGCATCCATTCGTAAACATGGGGAAGAAATCGATAACCTGCAGGATCGTTATCAGGTGATTGCACATGAACTTCATCAAAAGCGCGCGGATATGATTCCCCGGCTGGAACAGAAACTGGTTTCCGAGATGGAAGTCATGAATATGAGCGGGGCCCGCTTTGAAATCCGCAATCGATTGAGGAAAGATGAAAAATCGTTTATAACAATTGCAGGTGAACCGGTCCAGGCACTGGAGTTCGGTGTTGATTCAATTGAATTTTACATCAGCGCCAACCCTGGAATTCCACCGCTGCCCCTGATAAAAGTAGCTTCCGGGGGAGAAGTGTCACGAATCATGTTAGCCCTGAAGACCGTATTCAATCAGGTGGATCCCGTTCCTTGTCTTGTCTTTGATGAGATTGATGCAGGAATCTCGGGAGCGACAGCCGGAAAGGTGGCGTCAAATCTAAAACGCATCGCACATCATCGGCAGGTTTTATGTATTACTCACTTACCTCAAATCGCCAAAATGGCGGATCATCACCTTCATATCAGGAAACGCATTGATAATGGTTCCCCTGTAGTAACGGCTTCCTACCTGAATCCGGAAGAAAGAAAAAATGTTATCGGTACCCTGGCTGGGGCCGAATCAGTAAAGGTTTAATATGGATAAGATTATCATTAACGGTGGGAAAAGACTATCGGGGACGGTGTCCATCAGTGGGGCGAAAAATGCGGTTTTACCCATTATGACGGCTGCCTTGCTGGCTCAGGGAAAAACAATACTGGAACGAGTTCCCGATCTGCGGGATACACGTACGATGCAACGGCTGTTGGCCATGATCGGGGCCGGGGTCGCGTACCAGGACGGTCGGATGACAATTGACGCCGCCGGGGACTTGACACCGGAAGCACCATACGATTTGGTCAAAACCATGCGGGCGTCATTCTATGTTCTCGGACCTCTCATCAGTCGCTGTGGAATTGCTAAGGTATCCCTACCAGGCGGATGTGCCTGGGGACCGCGACCGGTCAATTTTCATATAGAAGCATTGAAAAAACTGGGTGCGTCGATTGATCTGGAAGGGGGATATATTATTGCCAAGAGTCCTCGTTTAACAGGAACCAGGATCCGATTTGATATTCCCAGCGTCGGGGCCACCGGGAATGTTTTAATGGCTGCGGCAACAGCTCGGGGCGAAACCGTCATTGAAAATGCCGCCCGGGAACCGGAAATCGTGCAATTGGGAGAATTTCTGAATCTGATGGGCGCCGAAATCTCCGGACTGGGTACAACCACGTTGAATGTTCAGGGAGTGGACATTGATTCCTTGCGACCGGTTGGGATGAAAATTATCCCTGATCGTATTGAAGCAGGGACCTTCCTGATTGCCGGAGCCGCGCTGGGAAATGTCACCATTCAGGATGTCATTCCCGAACATTTGTCGGCAGTGTTGGATAAACTGGAAAGTACAGGGGCCACCATCGGTATTGAGAATTATGACATAACCGTTACGGCGCCGGACAAACTGCAGCCGATGGATATGACCACCGATGTTTACCCGGGTTTCGCGACGGATCTGCAGGCCCAATGGATTGCCCTGATGACTGTAGCAGACGGTTCTTCCGTGATTACCGATACGATATATCACGATCGCTTTTCCCACGTTCCGGAACTGAACCGGCTGGGTTGCCGCATCAATGTTGAAAATAATGTAGCTTTCATTCGCGGTGTGGAGAGGTTGGAGGGAGCGCCGGTGATGTCCACCGATATTCGGGCCAGCGCTTCGCTGATCATTGCCGGATTGATTGCTCAGAACCGCACCGAAGTGAGCCGTGTCTATCATATCGATCGCGGTTATGAGAAAATCGAAGAAAAATTCAAAGGTTTAGGGGCCGACATTTGGCGGGAATCTGAGTAGCATCATATTCCGGATTAGTGTAACTTTTCCATTACTTACAAAATTGAAACTGGAAAATAAATGAGAATTATCATCATCGGAGTGGGCGAAGTCGGGTTTCATGTCGCGAAAGCCCTGAGTCTTGGAGATCACGATATTACGGTGATTGATATTGATCCAGTAAAATGTCGCCGGGCGGCTGAAAATCTGGACGTTATCGTTATCGAAGGAAACGGGGCCAGTCCAAAAATATTGCAAAGCGCCAATATTGAGGGGGCAGACTACGTCCTGGCATTGACCAGTGTGGACGAAGTGAATCTGATTGCGTCGCAACAGGCCCATGTCCTGGGCGCCATAAAAATCATCGCCCGGTTACGGAACCAACAATATACCATGCGTGAATCCATCATCCGTCCGGAGAAATTTGGTGTGGATCTGGTGATTCATCCGGAACAGGCCGTCAGCGAGGAAATTGTGCGCCTGGTTCGCAATCCTTATGCCCATCAGGTTGAAGATTTTGAAGGTGGACGATTGAAACTCATGGGTTTCAGACTGACGAAAAAATGTCCCATCATTAATAAAACGGTCAAGGATATCTGCAGTGAAAGTGACAATTTCCGTTTCGGGATTATCAGTGTCGTACGGGGCAGTGAAACCAATATTCCCTGGGGTGAATACGTCCTGGAATCCGGAGATATTGTCTATTTCCTGATTAAGACGGGAAATCTGGAAAACCTTCTCTATATGCTGGGCCGGCGCATGAAACGTTCCAACCGTGTCATGATCATTGGCGCCAGCAAGATCGGACGGTCCGTGTCCGAAGAATTGCAAAATGAAATGTCAGTAAGACTCATTGACAAGCGGCGGGAAAAAGCCAATCAGGTGGCCAATGTATTGTCGGAAACAATGATCATCCATGGTGAAGGCACTGATGTGGAGTTTCTCAAATCGGAAAATGTGTCGGAGGTCGACAGCTTTATCAGTGTAACCAATGATGAACAAACCAATCTGCTAGCCGGTCTACTAGCCAACAATCTTGGTGTACGACAGAATATCATTCATATAACAACCACTGAATATCTGCCGATCATACAGGAATTGGCAGTGGGTACGGTCGTATCAAAAAATATGTCCACGGTGAATACTATTCTGCGGGAAATCCGCAATGACCAATTTGAAAGTTCCATTCAGACTTTTGAGGAACTGGATGTGGAAGTTCTTGAATTTCATCCTGAACCTGGTAGCAAGGTTACCCAGCGGACCTTGCAGGATCTGGCTTTCCCCAAGGATAGTATCGTCGGCATCATCAATCATCACGGTAACCTGGCCATGGCACGGGGAAATTCCCAGGTCACGGATGAAGACACGGTACTGGTGTTTGCCAAACCCACGGCCATCCCCAAATTGAAAAAATTGTTCACCAACTGAAGTGAATATTCGGACCCTGTTCAATATTCTGGCTGGTTTTCTGACCTTATTGGGTCTAAGTATGGTAATCCCGGCCCTCATATCCTGGGGGTATGGCGAATCGGACTATCGGGAAATTCTACGTGCCGCCGGGGCCTGCGTGGTTATTGGATTCCCCATTTGGATTATTACCCGTAAATATCACAAATTGACAAATAAGGATGGTTTTGCCATCGTGACCTTTGCCTGGTTGGTGACGGCCCTGGCCGGGGCATTACCATTTTATTTATCGGGTGCCTTGCCGACCTTTACCGATGCCTTTTTTGAATCCATGTCCGGGGTCACAACAACCGGGGCCTCAATCATTGGCAGTCCGGTCACGCTACCTCATTTACCCAACGGGATTGAAAGTCTATCCCATGGAATCCTTTTCTGGCGTTCGTTCATTCAGTGGATTGGCGGTATGGGAATCATCGTTTTCTATATTGCCATCCTGCCTTTGTTAGGCGTGGGTGGGGTCCAATTATTCAAAGCAGAAGTCCCCGGGCCGGTAGCTGACAAAATCAAACCACGCGTGCAGGAAACGGCAAAATTGTTATGGATGGTTTACGTGGGGATCACCGGTGCTGAAATACTTCTGCTGGGTATCAGTGGAATGGGCTGGTTCGACGCCATATGTCATTCGTTTACAACCATGCCGACGGGCGGTTTTTCCACCAAAAATGCCAGTATCGCGCATTATAATAATTCCATGGTACATTATATCATTATTTTTTTCATGTTCATCGCCGGTGTGAATTTTACCCTTCATTTCAAGGCGGTAACAGGCGATATCCGGTCTTACCTCCGTGACCGTGAGTTCCTGAGTTTTCTGGGTTTGACACTCACGGTAACAGCGATAATTTTTCTGGCAGTATCTTCGACTCAGGGAGAATGGAATCATACGAATTTCCGCGACTCGCTTTTCCAGACCGTGTCCATTGTAACTACAACGGGATTCGGAACGGCCGATTATGAACGATGGGCCTATATATCGCAGTTTTTACTCCTGGCTCTTATGTTTATCGGTGGGATGGGCGGATCTACCGGCGGTGGAATGAAGATCGTGCGGGTCATGCTTATTATCAAATATGCCGCTATGGAAACGCGCCGCTTACTTCATGCCCGAGCCATTATTCCGATTCGGATTGGTAATCGTTATATCAATGAAGATGTCATCCGGAATACGTTGGGATTCTTCCTGTTCTACGTTTCCATTTTTGTCATAACCACCCTCATGTTGACGGCCATGAGTATCGATCTGGAATCCGCAATCGGCGCCGCAGCGTCGGCGCTGGGGAATATCGGTCCGGCCCTGGGACAATACGGACCAACCGATAATTATGCCCTGATGCCGGCGGCCGGGAAATGGCTACTCTCGTTTTGTATGCTTCTGGGACGGCTTGAGATTTTCACCGTCATGGTCCTGTTCAGTCGCACATTCTGGAAGTAATCCATGCCACGTTTCGCCATTCTTGCCGAACAATCCTTCAATTATTTATACAGCAAAACCGGCAATACCTTAATCCGGTACCGGCCCAAAGAGGTGGTGGGCGTCATTGATTCCCGATTTGCAGGGAAAACTGTTTCGGATATCCTTCGCTATGGTGGTGATATTCCCGTCGTGGCCGATATTGAAGAATTGTTTGCTTTCAAACCGGATACGCTGGTGCTGGGCAATGCCCCTCAGGGCGGACGAATATCCCCGGCGTATAAAACGCAAATCGTTAAAGCACTGAAAGCCGGGATGCATTTGATCAGCGGGATGCATGATTTTCTTTCCGATGATCCCTATTTCACCGACCTGGCTGCCACGCATGATGTAACCATTACCGATCTTCGGAAGCCACCGACGCCGCCTCATTTCCCCAAAAAATCCTGGCGCCTGAGAAAAATCCCCGTCTTGTTGACCATCGGATCGGATTGCGACACGGGAAAAATGACTACGGCCTGGGAAATTTCCCGTTTGCTGGAAGAACAGGGTTTGAACGCGCCGTTTATCGGAACCGGACAGACGGGTATTTTACTGAGTGGACGGGGCGTCCCGGTCGATGCGGTGGTGGCCGATTTCATGGCGGGTGAAATTGAATATGAAATGGATAAATTTAAAAAGGCCGACCTGATCATTGTGGAAGGTCAGGGTTCCATCGTGAATATGTTATATTCGGGTGTAACATTAGGACTTTTGCACGGTACAATGCCGGATTACCTGATCATGTGCCATGAACCAGTTCGCAAGTTTGATGTTTCGGATTATCCCATTCCGGATATGAAAATGCTTCTGGATATCCATGTCCGGTTAATGAAACCGTTTAAACAGACCAAATATGTAGGAATGAATCTGTTGACCCATGCCATGTCCGTTGCTGCGGCCCGCCGCATTGTGGAAGAATATGAGGAAAAATATCAAATCCCAACCAATGATTTTATTCGCTTCGGCGCCCGCAATATTCTTAACCGGATTACCTATGAATTGACCTCATGGAGCTGAAATGGACGACATACCGGCTGCAATGCACCCACCCGTTTGGTATTTCCCGAAGTACCCATACCTATTATGATGTTATTTATATTTACCTGATTGACGGAGATGTCATCGGGCGGGGAGAAGCCGCACCATCCCTGCGATACCAGGAAAATCCCGATTTGATTCTCCGTCATTTGCAGGAGCAGGATTTCGGGGATTTGTCCGCCAATGATCATGATGAACTCTGGAATTATCTACGTCGCCGGAGTGGCCGCTTGCGATCCCTGGGGGCGGCATTTAGCATGGCCTGTCTGGACTGGTGGACACAGAAGCAGGAAATACCGTTATACAATTATTTTGGTGTCAGAAACCCCGAATCACTGCTGACCTCTTTCACTATTGCCATTGGGGACCTGGACGGACTGGAGGAAAAAATTGAAGAAGCGACTCCCTATCCCCTTCTGAAAGTGAAGTTGGGAACCCGACAGGATAAAGACATTGTTAAAATCATTCGACGGTATACCGATAAGGTCATTCGTGTTGATGCCAATGAAGGCTGGGATCTGGACCGGGCCCTGAACATGTGCCACTGGCTGGCCCAGCAAAACGTAGAATTCGTAGAACAACCATTACCTGCAGGCGATCTGAGAAACACAGCAGAATTAAAGAAGAAATCACCGCTACCGATTTTCGCGGATGAAAACAGTCTTACGGCTGACGATATTCCGAACATTGCCCACGCCTTTCATGGGATTAACATCAAACTCATGAAGTGTGGTAGTCTCCAGGAAGGGAAACGCATGATTGATCTGGCTCGGAAAAATGAACTGCAGATTATGCTGGGGTGTATGGTGGAATCATCCGTAGGAATTACGGCCGCGTCCCATTTGTCTCCTTTGGTCGATTTTGCCGATCTGGACGGACATATCCTGATTGACAATGATCCCTATCATGGAACTGAAGTCCGCGAAGGTCGTTTGCATTTGCCTACGGGGATTGGTCTGGGCCTTACTAAACGAACACATTCGCCCCGGGAACTATTATGAAAATATTGGGTATCGAGCATATTGGAATTGCCACTGACGATGGTGGTCGGACCGGAGAATTCTGGGAGAATATCCTGGGATTAAAGAAATCAGGGTCGGAATTCATCGCATCACAAAAAATTCGAACCGATATTTATACCATGTCAAATGGGAAAGTGGAACTGTTAGTTCCATTGGATATGTCATCCGTCATTCAGACCTTTCTTGATAAACGTGGACCTGGAATCCACCATATTTGTCTGGAAGTGGAATGTATTGATGAAGCGGTCCGGGAATTAAGTGAAAAAAATATTCCGTTGGTCAATGAAAATCCTATAACGGGAGCCGAAGGATATCGTATTATATTCATCCATCCCAAAGGGACGGGCGGCGTATTAGTAGAATTAGCTGAAAAACCGAAGGTTTAATTAAAAATATGAATTGGAATAATAAAATGAAATTCTGGTCGCTGGTTTTGGTATTTCTGGCGTTATGGTCCTGTTCTAAAACAGAACCCGTATCCGGAGAAGTCACGTTTGTAGTCACAGCGAACGTCCACGGTCAACTCGACCCCTGTGGGTGAAAAAAGAATCCCCTGGGCGGTCTGTCCAGGAAAGCATATTACATTCAATCCCTGCAGGAAAAGGGCGTGCAGCCCGTCATATTGGATGCCGGTGACCTGTTGTTCACCACTCCGCGTCTGACGGATGCTAATCGTGAAGTCGAATTATTGACGGCCAAAAAGATCATCCAGGGACAATCCCGGATCGGCAGTGACGGTGTCAATGTGGGGACCTTTGAATTTGCAGCCGGATTTGATTTCCTGAAATCAATAACGGATACGACTCGTATTCCCTTCATATCGGCCAACCTGCGTTACAAGGATACCGGCGAATATGCCTTTATTCCGTTCCGGATCATCGAGCGGGATGGTCTCAAGATCGGCATCACGGGCGTGACCAGTCAGTTGCCGGCCACCATTGGCGAATTGGCCATGGAACCCTATTTAACGGCCGGTAAGGATATGATCCAGGAACTGCAGGGGAAAGCAGATATCGTGGTGGTCATGGTCAATGCCAAGAGCAATGAATATCAACAGGCCACGGATACATTTTCCGGTGCCGACTATTTGTTCTTCAGCGGCAGTCTGCAGCAAACCCGGCCCACGGATAAACAGCTTGCCAATGGTCCTCTGGGTTATAAATGTGGCAAGCAGGGTAAATTCCTCACGGAAATTCATCTAACAATTGCAAATATTGATTCTCCCATTGTCGATGTTTCGGGGGCTGCCGCCCGATTGAAAATGACCAGCACACGTTTGGACGGATTACAGAAGCGGAATCCGGAAAAATCATTGGAAGAAATATTTGCCGATAATAAGACCATGCTGAAACTGGTGAAGGATTATCGTCAGCAAAGGGCGGAAGCACAGGCCATCCTGGACCGGGCTGTTAATCGCAGTGAATTCAAACGGGTTGCCATGAATCGAAAAATTGGTGATGATCCGGAGATGTTGGAATTCGTCAATACAGCCCTGGCGGAAATCAAAGCATTGAAACCTAATACCAGAAATAAGCTTAAAGGTGCCCGGCGTAATAATCCGGTAAAACCGATAAAACAGTGATTAAAACGGCTATTCGGCAAGCGGTAATTTTTGTCATTACAGGTGTTGTTCTGGGTGCCCTAGCGAACACCTTTCGACCCAATGGCATTGATTGGCTTCGACCGGACATCCCCGTTCTGGCAGAGAATCAGGACAGTTCGGTGACGGCTGATGAGACTCCGGGATTGGCAGCGATAACGCTCGCTCAGGCCAAAGAATTTTACGCCCGGGGCATTCCTTTTATCGATGCCCGGGAATGGGACTACTATGCCGAAGGGCACATTGCAGGAGCGTATAACGCGGATAATTATATGGCACTGGTCTTTACGCTGGATTCCCTGCAGGGACGTGACCAACCCATTGTAACCTATTGTGACGGTGACGAGTGTGGTTCCAGCGAAGAACTGGCCTATGACCTGCAAGCCAGTGGATTTACGAATATTTATATATTTCTGGGTGGCTGGAGTGAATGGAAAAACGCCGGGATGCCAATCGCGCCATGAAAAAAGTCCTGCCCTGGCTGATTATTCTTTTTCGGTTGGTCCTCGGATATATATTCGTGGACGCCGGATTCGATAAGATACTCCATCCCGATACTTTTGCACGAGCGATCGGGAATTATCATCTTCTGCCGTGGGGACTGGAAAATGCATTTGCCATTGTTCTCCCCTGGGTGGAATTACTATTGGGTCTGGGATTGATCATCGGGATTTATGTTGACGGTTCCGCCGTGTTGTCCGGGGCGCTGCTGTTATTCTTCATTTTTGCGATTGCTTCGGCCATATTAAGGGGTTACAACATTGAATGCGGTTGTGGTCTCCGGGAAGGGCAAATGGTCGGAATGGGAAAAATCGTCGAAGATCTGGTTTTACTGGTCATGAGTATCATAATCCTGTTTCGCCGGGAAAAACGATGTGAATATTATCCCCGGACAAAGGCGTAAAAATATTTGTCTCTCATGAGCAATATTGTAAATTTGCCACGCTTTTTTAATACATATATGCGAGAGTAGCTCAGTTGGTAGAGCACGACCTTGCCAAGGTCGATGTCGCGAGTTCGAGCCTCGTCTCTCGCTCATAGCAACGCCCCTTACGGGGCGTTTGTGTTTATGTATTACACGTACATCATAGCGTCAGAGAAGACAGGCCGATATTATGTGGGATATACGGGTGACTTGGACAAACGATTGGCCCGCCATAATGCCGGCTGGTCCCGGAGTACGAAATCGGGTATACCGTGGAAGATTGTGTATTATGAAATATATGAGAATAAAACGGATGCAATCAAACGTGAGCAGGAGCTAAAGCGATGGAAGAGCCGCGAACGTTTGGAGGCACTGATCCAAGGTTGATGTCGTCCCGAAGGTTCGGGAAGCCCGTCTCGCTCATAGCAACGCCCCTTACGGGGCGTTTGTGTTTATGTATTACACGTAC
>JBHHUC010000032.1:0-22942 GCA_046861395.1 Fidelibacterota bacterium | reverse complement strand
CGCCGTCAGGTGTTGCATAATAAATGATGATTTAATAATCGCAATCGACATTCAACCTCTACGAGGTTGGTGGTTTTTTGTGATTTGCTTTCTACAGACATTTTACCCCTCCGGCGTAATTTGATCATCGACCAACGGATAAGAAATCACCAATTATCTGACGGATCAAATATTTTGTTCAAACTCGTCAATAATTCATCCTGCAAACAATAAACGATTCCGTAGGGATCGAACGTCTATAGCAAATGTTTACGCAAGAAACCCCAATGCCGTAGGTATTTTATAACAAATGTTGATTTTGATAATGCAAATGACGTTTTTTTCAGTTCTGATGGATGGTGAGATTGTTCATAGGTCGTATTGACGGCACCCCGAATTGTGTCATTTCCCTTTTGCACCTGAGGGAAGAATTAAAGTAATATGAAAAGCAATTATAAGGAATGAACAGGGTTACACCTATGGAAAAAAAAGAAATGAAAAAATATTTGATCACCTTGCGGTGGTTTGTCGAAAGTGAGAAAGAGATCACGGACGACCAGGTTCTTGAATTATTGCAGCATAAACAGGATGGCCGTCCCTCCTGTAATTCGTGTCCAACCAGAAACGCACACGGGTTTGCCGTCCTGGACCATGAAGATTTCATGGCACGGAAACCGACCTATATCTCGACCATGGAGGTAAAGGATTAACATATAATTCGAGGAGGAGAAATGTCTGAAAAAACAAAATTGTGGTATTTGAAGAATTTCAATTTGCTGGAAAGAATGGATGAAAAATCCATGGAAGAAATGAGCAAAATGAGCCACATGAAGGAAAATGCAAAAAAGGAAATCATTTACTTCCCTGATGAACCAAGCAATTCCATCTATTTCTTGAAAGAAGGAAAGATCAAAATATCCCGCATCACCGAGGATGGACGTACCACGACCCTTGATTTATTGGGTCCGGGAGAAATTTTTGGGGAAAGCGCCCTCCTGGGGCAGGATAAACATACCAACATCGCCGAAGCCGTGGAAAATGTGGTGATCTGCAGTATAAATCGGGACATGTTTGAAGATTTATTGAAACGAAACCCACTTGTCACGGAATCCATTAACAAATTCATTGGTTTTCGTCTCCGTAAAATTCAGGCCCAGGTTGAAGATTTGGTCTTTAAGAATGCCCAGGAACGCATCGAAGCATTTTTAAAGCGTTATGCCAAATCCTTTGGTAAAAGAATGGTGGATGGTATTCGTGTCAGACCCTTCCTCGCCCACCAGGAAATTGCCAACCTCACCGCCACCGCCCGCCAGACGGTCAATGCTGTCCTGAACGATTTGGTCCAAGAAGGAAAAATTGCTTATACCCGCCGTTATTTTCATGTAAAAGACCTGGACTGGCTGGAATCATAGCTGTGTCAGCCAAAGGACAGTACGCCCCATAGTTCTTCCCTTACCTTCACCTCCGTATGAAACACGAGAAACAGCGGAGACAATACAAAGTTCAACTGGTCGTTCGCCATCCTTGCCGGATGTGCGATAAGGTTCAGTCTGAACTGGAAGCCGAAGCCTTTGATTTTCCAAATATTGTCTTGGAGATCATTGATGCCGACACGGCCAAAACATATCCGGGCAACCGTACGCCGTTTATAACACCGGCCGTATGGGTGAACGAACGGTTGTGGTTTTTAGGCGGATTCGATATTCGTCGCTTCCGGCAAAAGTTCCGTGTCTTGACTTACACGAATTGAATGAAGGAGTTATTATGGATTTTCTAAAAAAACTGGCCCCCAATGCACATTGGTTAGTACGTGCAACCCTGGCCGTAACATTTCTGTATCATGGATTTGGGAAATTCCCCATGGCCGGTATGATGGCCAACATGATGGGAATGCCCATTGCAATAATTTACATGCTGGCCACCGCTGAAGTAGTTGCCGGTCTGCTCATATTATGGGGCGGTGCGGGACCGGATTGGGCCACCAGAGTCGCCGGTGGTATCATGGCTGTCGTCATGCTGGGTGCCATCATGATGGTTCATCTGCCCAATGGCTGGAGTTTTGCCGCCGGTTGGGGCGAAGGAACCAATAACATGGGTGGTATGGAATTTCAAATGCTAATCCTCTTAACCGGTTTGACCTTTTTCATCAAAGGAAATGGTGAAGAATAATCAGCACTGTAAATGCGGGGGGAAACATCCTGTTTCCCCTCTTTTGAGGTATTATGAAACAATTTTTATTCGTTTATGCTTTTTCTGTCCTGTGGGGGACGGAACCCATCGTAGAAGATTTTTCGTCGCTGGATCATTGGAAACCGTTGACGTTTCCGAATATTGAAAACCATACCTACTATTCTATAGAAAAAAGAGATACGGTGTCAGTCCTGAAGGCTGAAGCACGGGCTTCGGCATCCGGAGTCATTTTTTCTGAAACTTTCAATGTCTATGAAATGCCGGTCATCAGGTGGCGCTGGATGGTCAGCAATGTCTTTACAAAAGGGGATGCCCGCTTCAAAGATGGTGATGATTACCCGGTCCGGATCTATATTGTTTTTCAGTATGACCCCGACGAGGCCGGCTGGGCCCAGGCGCTCAAATATGAAGCGGCCCGCCTCGTTTATGGTGAATACCCGCCCCATTCCAGCCTGAATTATATCTGGGCCAATCGTTCCCATGAAAAAGGGATCATTCCCAATGCCTATACCAACCAGGCTCAGATGATTGTTCTCCGGGAAGGTCCCGCAGCAGTTGGTACTTGGCAGGAAGAGGAAGTAGATATATTGCGGGATTACCGGGCTGCTTTTGGCGAGGATCCGCCTGCCACTGCCAGCCTGGCCATCATGTCCGATTCGGATAATACCGGCGAATCCGCCATTGCTTTTATCGATTACATCGCCGTCTTGCCACGGTAGATTTATAACAGGAATAAAATAATGAACATAAAAAAAGTGTTAACATTTATGGCCCTATTCTTTGGTGCCGTGGCTGTATATCAATATTTTGATATTGGACAGTATTTAAATTTTACCGAATTAAAACGGCAACAGACACAAATCCAGGCCTATTACCAGGAGCATCAGTTTACCATGATGGCCGGGTATTTTGCCCTTTACGTTTTTGCTACAGCCATTTCCCTTCCCGGAGCCGTCATTCTGACTCTGGCCGGCGGCGCCATTTTCGGCTTTTTCCCAGCTGTAATCCTGATTTCCTTTGCCAGTTCCATTGGCGCAACACTGGCATTTCTGGTCGCCCGGTATCTGTTTCGTGAACCGGTCCAGTCCCGCTTCGGTAAGAAACTTCAGGTCATTAATGAAGGGATTAAAAAGGATGGCGGTTTCTATTTATTTACATTGCGTCTAATCCCCATTTTCCCCTTCTTTATGATAAATCTGATATTCGGACTTACACCCATACCGGCACGGACCTTCTACGGGGTCAGTCAATTGGGAATGCTGGCCGGAACAGCCGTTTACGTGAATGCGGGAACACAACTGGCCCAACTGGAATCGGCCTCCGGCATAATATCCCCGGACGTTCTCTTATCCTTTGCCCTGTTGGGACTATTCCCATGGATTGCAAAGAGTATCGTAGCAGTTGTAAGGGCCAGGAAAATCTATAAAAATACGAAAAAACCACGACACTTTGATTACAATATCATTGTGATCGGGGCCGGATCCGGTGGATTGGTAGCCGCATATATTGCCGCTGTTCTCAAAGCCAAGGTTGCCGTGATCGAAAAAACGAAAATGGGTGGTGACTGCCTAAATACGGGTTGTGTTCCCAGTAAAACATTGCTGCGCTCCGCCAAGATGCTCCATCATGCCCACCGGGCTACCGATTGGGGATTTCGTTCCACGACCGTCGATTTCGACTTTGCCCATGTCATGGAACGGGTGCAGAGTGTCATTAAATACATTGAACCTCATGATTCCGTAGAACGCTATCAAAGTTTAGGAGTGGACGCCATGATCGGGGAAGCCCGAATCATTGATCCTTTCACGGTAGAAGTGAACGGCAATACATTGACAACCAGGAACATCGTGATTGCTACCGGCAGCCGGCCGTTGGCACCACCTATTCCTGGCTTGGAAGAAGTCAGTCCGTTGACCAGCGATACCATCTGGGATATTCGTACCCTGCCCAAACGGCTGGTGGTAGTGGGGGGCGGTCCTATCGGCAGTGAAATGACGCAGGCTTTCGCCCGTTTCGGCAGTGCCGTGACTCAGGTGGAAGGTTATGACGGCATTCTGAACCGGGAAGATGACGATGTGAGTGCATTCATCCGGGAAACGTTCGAACAGGAAGGTGTCACCGTAAAAACAGGACACATGGTCAAACGATTCGAACGGGACGGCGATGAAAAAATCGTCGTATGCGAACATGAAGGAAAGGAAATCCGTATTCACTGTGATGAAATTCTGCTTGCATTGGGACGCCGGGCCAATGTGACTGGATTCGGACTGGAAGAACTGGGAGTAGAATTGCGACCCAACGGGACCATCGATGTGGATCCATTTCTGCGTACAAATTATCCCAATATCTATGCTTGCGGTGATGTTACCGGACCATACCAGTTCACACATTTTGCTTCCCATCAGGCCTGGTATGTGAGCATTAACGCTCTGTTCAGCCCCCTGAAAAAGTTCAAAGCCGATTATCGCATCATTCCCTGGACCACCTTTACCGATCCGGAAGTGGCTCGCGTGGGATTGAATGAGAAAGATGCGCAACGGGAAGATATTCCCTATGAAGTGACCACATATGATTTTGCCGGGCTGGACCGTGCCATTGCCGACGGTGAAAACCGCGGATTTGTAAAGGTCCTGACCGTTCCCAACAAAGATAAAATCTTGGGCACTACCATAGTGGGGCCCCATGCCGGAGAAATCATGGCCGAATATGTACTGGCGATGAAATACGGTCTTGGACTCAATAAAATCCTGGGTACGATTCACACTTACCCAACCCTGAGTGAAGCCACGAAGTTTGCCGCCGGTAACTGGAAAAAAGCCCACGCTCCCTCCGGAGCTCTCAAGTGGCTGGATAAATTTCATTCCTGGAGACGTTCATGAAAAAAACATCATTTCAAGAAACCATAAACCATTATCACCTGAACCTGAAACGCAAAGCAGTCACGACTCTCCAGATCAATCTGGGAAAACTTTGCAACCAGGCATGTCTGCACTGTCACGTGGATGCCGGTCCGAACCGAACGGAGAATATGGACGAAAAGACCGTGAACCGGATCATTACACTCATGACGCAATCACCGTCGCTGGAAACCGTGGATCTGACCGGTGGGGCACCAGAATTGAATCCTTCTTTCCGCACGTTGGTCAGCACCGCTGTAAAGCAGGGGCTTCAGGTGATTGACCGTTGCAATCTCACCGTACTGTATGAAGCAGGACAGGAGGATACGGCGGAATTCATGGCCGAACACCAGGTTCAGATTGTGAGTTCCCTGCCATGTTATTCCCGGGAAAATGTGGAAAAGCAACGGGGGAAAGGTGTTTTCGGGAAAAGTATTGAAGCATTGTTGAAGCTGAATTCGCTGGGATACGGAAAACCCAATTCCGGTTTGCAACTGGACTTGGTTTATAATCCCATAGGACCATCATTGCCACCGGCCCAACATCAGTTGGAACGGGATTATAAACGAATATTGCAGCAGGATTTCGGCATTACATTCAACACGTTGTTTACCATTACCAATATGCCCATACATCGCTTTGCCCGTTATCTGGAGCGAGAGAACCGACTGGAAGAATATATGGAACTGCTCCGGTCAAATTTCAATCCCATAGCAGCGGATGGTATCATGTGCCGTGATCTGGTATCCATCAGTTGGGACGGGTATTTATATGATTGTGATTTCAATCAGATGCTGGAATTGCCAGCAGGTCATTCAGCCCGTTCCGTTTGGGATATAGATACCTTTTCGGACATGATACACCAGCCCATTGTATTTGAGGACCATTGTTTCGGCTGTACGGCCGGGGCCGGAAGCTCTTGCACCGGTGTGTTGGATAAACAAATTAAACAGCAACAAACTTTTGAACCCCTAGCGACCGATCTACAAGTTTGAGGAGGAACCATGACCCCGAATGATAAAGTAAAAGTCAGTGTTAAAAACTATTACAGTGAGGTGCTAAGTACGAAACATGACCTTAAAACCAGTGCCTGCTGTATTCCCGATGATATGCCACCCTACATCAAGGCATATCTGAAAAATATTCATCCTGAGATTCTGGATAAGTTTTATGGCTGCGGTTCACCGATACCCATTGCTCTGGAAGGGAAAACGGTTTTGGATCTGGGTTGCGGAACCGGCCGGGACTGTTATCTATTGTCTCAGATGGTTGGACCCATGGGGAAGGTAATCGGAGTTGACATGACCGAAGAGCAATTGGACGTAGCCCGACGGCATATTGATTTTCACATGACTAAATTTCATTATCCTTTCCCTAATGTGGAATTCAAACACGGTTACATCGAAGATCTGCAATCGATCGATATGGAGGATGAATCCATTGATGTGGTGATTTCCAATTGCGTAATCAACCTGTCTCCCGAGAAGGAAGCGGTATTCAGGGAAATATTCAGGGTACTGAAACCGGGGGGCGAATTGTTCTTCAGTGATGTCTTCTCCGATCGTCGCATTCCGGCAGACTTACGGCAAGACGATGTTCTCCTGGGGGAATGTCTTGGTGGCGCCATGTATATTGAAGATTTCCGACGCATGCTCCGGCGGCAGAACTGTCTGGATTATCGTATCGTGTCCACATCCAATATTGCCTTGGAGGATGAGGAAGTCTTTGCCAAGGCCGGTATGATCCAATTCTATTCCATGACGATCCGGGCTTTCAAACTGGACCTGGAAGACCTCTGTGAAGATTATGGTCACGTGGCCTATTATAAAGGAACGCTCCACGAAAATCCGCATGAATTCAAGCTGGACGATCATCACCGATTTCCGACGGGGAAACCTGTACTGGTATGCGGCAATACAGCCAAGATGCTCAGTGAAACCCGGTACCGGAATTATTTTGATGTCAAAGGAAACTTTGACATACATTACGGTCCCTTTGATTGCGGTGATAGTCTCTCCAATGCTGACAAAGAAAAATCCCTGGGGGCATGTTGCTGAGCTGGACGCGATGTGAATTATAAATCCGATGTAACCATTATTGGTTCCGGGATTGCCGGTACCATACTGGCGTCCATCCTGGCACGACAGGGATTGTCGGTTCTGGTGGTGGAGGCAAAGTCTCATCCCCGTTTTGCCATCGGGGAATCGCAAATTATCGAAACGTCTGAAATCATGCGGGGCCTGGCCCTGTTGTTTGATGTACCGGAAATTGCCCATTTCAGTTCCGAGAATTTCTTCCCGGTTATTGGATACAGTCACGGGGTAAAGCGCCATTTCAGTTTTACCTACCACCGACAGAGTAAATCGGCAAATCCGCAGGAAATTCTGCAG
This sequence comes from Fidelibacterota bacterium, assembly GCA_046861395.1. Taxonomy (GTDB): domain Bacteria; phylum Fidelibacterota; class Marinisomatia; order Marinisomatales; family JABMOV01; genus JBHHUC01. Next base: position 15,486 of record JBHHUC010000032.1, on the reverse strand, counting down.
GCCGTGATCCCGCAAGAGCCGTACGGACATGAACTTCACATTTATCGACAGGATTCCGATTTTTATTATCTCGCGGTAGCCCGTAAATATGGAGCTACCGTCCTGCAGAACACGAAGGTGACGGCGGTGGATATGGATGCCTCCGGTGTCACATTGCAGACGGCTTCCGGAGCGGTCATTGCATCCCGGTTCCTGGTAGATGCCTGTGGCTATCATTCCCTGCTGGCTCGAAAGTACGATCTGCGGGACACAAATTTATTGACCCATTCCCGCAGTATTTTTTCGCATCTGATCAGGATTCCGTCTTACCATGACATCTCCGGCAGGAAAGGAGCTTTGCGTTTGCCCTATTCTTTTTCGGAAGGCACGCTACATCATTTATTTCACGGCGGCTGGCTCTGGGTCATTCCGTTCAACAACCACCAACGGGCGGTGAATCCTTTTTGTAGTGTCGGTCTCATGCTCGATCCTCGCCTATATCCCCGGGATGAATCTCGAACGGCGGAGGAGGAATTCTTTTCCATCTTGAAACGATTTCCCTCAATCTATGCGCAAATGAAGGATGGTATTGCGGTGCGGGACTGGGTGCGGACGGACCGGATTCAGTATTCGTCCACGCAGGTAGTGGGTGACCGATTTGCTCTCCTGGGTCATTCGGCCGGATTTATTGATCCGTTATTTTCCAAGGGACTGTATGCATCCTTGAGTTGTGTGGGGGCACTGGCGCAACAGCTTCTGACATCTCATGCCGAAAATCGGTTTCAGCGTTCGGACTTTACCTGGGTTGAGACCAAGACGAAAAACATTATTCGGGCGAATGACCGTCTGATTGCCTATGCCTACAAATCATTTGTCGATTATCAGTTGTGGCATTTATATTCCGTATTATGGTTGTTGGGCGCCTACCTGGAAGGATTAAAATTGAGTACTGCCCGGTTCCGTTATCTGTCCGGAGGCTCACGGGAAGGCTATCTGGAAGAAATTCGTGATCTGAAACTGGTGGGAGGATTATGGCCGGATTTTGACCGTCTCTCGGATGAAATATATGCTATTCTGGATGCAGTGGGGGATGATGAGAAAGCAATTGAACCGGCGATTGAAAAAATAAAAAAAGTATATGCCCGCACCGATTGGATTCCCTTTGTATTTCGTGATATTATTGCAGGAAAAAATCATTTACCCAAGTCAAAATTTCGTTTACGTTTATTCCGTCGGAAAGGCGGATTTCGTGGTACCGGCAATTACCGTAAACATTTTTTCTCGTCTCTCGGCTGGTGGCAGATGGGAATCTTCATCGTCCAAGAGAAATGGCGTAACCGTCCGGACCATTTGCGGCGAAAATTTGAACAAATCGTGACCTGAAGTGAGGACAATATGATAGGCATTATTGGTGGAACCGGTATTTATCAACTGGAAGGGTTGACCCTTCTGGAAGAATTACGTCCTGCGACCCCTTTCGGCGAGCCGTCCGGGCCGCTGATGAAAGGCCGCGTGGGGAACCAGGATGTGATTTTCCTGCCACGACATGGGGAGCGGCACCAATTCCTACCCCATGAAGTGAATTACAGGGCTAATATTTTTGCACTGAAACAAGCAGGAGTAACCCGGATTATCGGACTCTCGGCGGTGGGGAGTTTACAACTGGAACTGAAACCGGGAGAATTCGCTGTTCCGAATCAATATTTCGATCATACGGCCGGTCAACGCCGTAAAACATTTTTCGGTCAGGGCATGGCTGCTCATGTGAGCACCGCTGAACCCACGTGTCCGAACCTGACACAGGTTCTTATCGACGTAGGATCAGAAAAGGGACATACAATACACAGCGGCAAGACGTACGCTTGTGTGGAAGGTCCCCGTTTGGGGACAAAGGCGGAAAGCCATTTTCTGAAGCATGCCGTCAAAGCCGATCTGGTGGGAATGACCAATGTACCGGAAGTTTTTCTGGCCCGTGAAGCCCAAATGTGTTACGCTACTTTAACCATTATTACGGATTATGACTGTTGGCTGGAAGATCCTGATTTACACGTATCGGTTGAGAAGATATTCGAATGGTACAGTGCCAGTGTAGCCAAAGTAAAAGCCATGTTGTCCACCCTGTTGTCCCGACCCCTACTGACTAAATCCTGCTCCTGTCGGACCAGTCTGGCCGGAGCACTGCTGACGCCGGTATCCGACCTTTCGGAAGAAAATAGAACCATTTACAAGGTCCTGAATTCCTAGCAGGTATGGCCCATGACCGCTGGCAAACCCTGTCCATTATCGTTCCTGTGGGACCGGAAGAAGGGGAGTATGTTCATTTGCTGTCGGACCTAAAGCGGCATTTTCGATCGGCAGAAATCATCTGTGTTTTTCCCGCCGGAAAGAAGCGTTCCATTCCCAACGTTCGCTGTCTTACGGCTGCAACAGGGCGTGCCTCCCAACTCAATGCCGGGGCGCAGGCCGCCTGCGGCGATGTTTTCTGGTTTCTCCATGCCGATACCCGCGTGGACCATCCGGCACGATGCGGCGTCCAGGCTGCCATGAAAAACATGCTGAATGCCCTGTCCTATTTTAATTTAACCTTTGTTTCTCAAACCCACCGGTCGTACCGGATCAACGCCTGGGGGGCAGGCCTGCGTTCTCGCCTTTTCCTTTCCCCGTTCGGAGATCAGGGATTTCTTATTTCGCGGAAAAATTTTTTACGAATCGGAGGGTTTCCGGTTACAGCCCCATATGGCGAAGACCATCTATTTGCCTGGCGAGCCCGGCAACAAGGAATCCCAGTACGATGTACCGGACAAACCATTTCCACCAGTGCCCGGAAGTATGAACAGTACGGCCGTCTGCGGTTAATGCGGCTATATCTTCTTTTGTGGATAAAACAGGTTATCCCCGAAAGTTTTCGTTATCTTCGCAGTCGGGGTGTCTTGTGAATGTTGCTCTGGCCACTTTTGTGAAGACACCGGAATTATCCCCGGTAAAAACCCGACTTGCCGCTACCATTGGGACAAATAACGCCCGTCGGTTTTATACCATGAGCGTGGCCTGTATTCAGGATTTGATGGAATCCCTGGCCCGGCAGCCGCACATAACACCCCTCTGGGCTGTTGCCGAACCGGAAGGTGAAGGCAATGGGTATTGGCATTCTTTCCCCATCGTGTACCAGGGGTCCGGCAGTTTGGGTGAACGGTTGCATCAGGTGTATTCCATATTGATTGCCGAATTCGACGCCGTGGTTTTCATTGGAGCCGATTCTCCGCATTTATCAGAAGAACATATTCTCCGGGCGATCACACTGCTAGAATCGTCACCCGTTGTCATCGGGCCGGCCTCGGACGGAGGGTTTTATCTGTTTGCCGGTCGCGAACCCCTGGAGGCTTCATTCTGGAACCGTATTCCTTATAGTACATCCGACACATTGAATGTGCTCTTGCGTGAATTGCCCGAGGATTTGAAACCCATGTTACTGCCCGTGATGGCTGATGTAGATCATTGGAAAGATTTAGGAGGGATAGTAGACGGACTGAGGGAATTACGCACCGATTCGGCTCATCATCTGGCGGATTGGATCGAAACTCTCCTGGGATCGGAAAGAAGGATGAAATGAAAATAAGACGGGGCGATCCGGTCCCGACATTTGTCATGACTGATACTAGCGGTGAAAAAATCGATAGCCGTGATTTACGCGGCAGACGCTGGCTCATATCATTCTACCGCTATGCCGGTTGTCCCCTATGTAACTTGCGGATTCATACCCTCAGTGAACAGGCTCCCCGCTGGCAGGAGACCGGTTTTCGGCTCCTGGCAGTATTCGAATCTGACCGGGAGAGTATTCAAAAACGAGTAGGACGAGAACAACGCCCCTTTCCCCTGATTCCCGATCCCGGCCGTGACGTGTACCGGCAATTCGGTGTTGAATCATCCTGGTTGAAATTTATTCGTGGGGCCATACCCGTTCTGCAGGGAATGGCAAAGGGATTTTTGCCGGGAAAAATGGAGGGTGATATTGCCATTGTGCCGGCGGATTTCCTGATTGATGAGCAGGGGATTATCGCGGTGGCCTATTACGGCCGACATATCGGGGATCATCTGCCACTGGAAACCATAGAACGATTTATCAATGGAAAGGAATTGATATGAAGCATGTTGCTGTTATTGGCGGAGGGATCGCCGGTTCCGCCACTGCCCTGCGGGCGGCACAAAACGGGCTGGATACGGTATGGTTTCTGGGTGATAAACGAACACGGAAACGGAGTCGCTCCCAATGGGTTGCCAATATTGACAATATGATTGGTCTCCACGATGATATTGTAAAAAATCAGGTCCTGGCCGTACTGCGGAAAAACAAGTTTCATGAAGCAGCAGAGTCCCTGGCGGGACAACATTTTCATATCAATAACCGCATGATCATCCAGAATACCATAGACCGCATCCGGGCGGATTATCCCGCCGTGGACATTATTTCAGAATCGGTCACCGACTTGAATTTATCGGACGGCGTTTTTACTCTTTCTTCCGTTGGCACAGAAAAAAAAGCAGAATCAGTGGTTCTGTGTACCGGCGTGATGGACGAACAACCAGTTATTCTGAAACCCGACAGAACTGGTGCGCCCTTAGCCAGTGAAAAATGGATATATCCTTTTGCCAACCGGGAACAGGTACTCTATTGTATTCGCTGTGAGGGACATCTGACAAAACAGGATGCGGTTGCCGTGCTGGGAAACAGTAATACGGCGGCCGAACTAGCTATGATGCTGCACGAACGATATGGTATCCGGGTGGTTATACTGGGCAATGGGTTGCCACTTGGGATTTCATCGAAGCGCCGACACATCCTACAGGCCTATGAAATTGAAATCGTCCCGGATCAGATTACCAATATCATCAGTGACGGTGTAAAACAACTCCGGGGATTTACTTTTGACCGGCATGAGGATGTTATGGTCAGGTTTGCCTTGGTTTCCCTGGGGCTGTATCGGGTCTATAATGATCTGGCGATCAAGGTTGGCACCGAGCTGGCCGATGAACAGGAAGCGGTGGAAAAACGCCACATCTATATCGATCATAAGGGCGAAACGTCCGTCAGGGGCTTTTTTGTTGTCGGCGATGCCACCAAGCGCCGAACGGAACCGGTGATGAAACAAATTTATACGGCCCAGGAATATGCCGTACGGGCCGTGGATACTATCGATTCCCGGCGACGCAAACGATTGCGGGAAGAATTATAAGCAAGGCCACCGCCAAGCGACAATGGATATTCAATCCTTAATGAATATGTCCGTGGCTGATTTCTTCCGGTGTGGCGTGTCGTATATTCTCGATGGTGACCGCAAAATGTAGTACTTTACCGGCCAGGGGATGGTTGGCATCTACGGTAACAATATCGTCTTTCACATCGTTGACGGTAATATTCTGTACATTTCCGCTGGAATCCTGGGCCTGGAACTGCATCCCGGGCTTAACTGTTTCCACGCCATCAAATGCGGATAAGGGAATATCCTGAATCTTAGCCGGATCAACCAGACCATAACCATCTTTCGGTGAAACTTCCACCTCAAGGGAATCGCCAACTTTTTTTCCGGTCAGGGCGTTTTCCAGCCCGGGGATAATGTTGTGTGCGCCATGCAGATAATTCAGCGGGCCGTGGTTCTCAGAGGAATCGAGTTGTGTCCCCTGGTCATCGGTCAGAGTGTAATGAATAGTGACTACACTATTGTCTTGAATGTTCATTGTGTCTCCTGAAATCAATTGGATAGAATATCAGACAGGAGTTGAACACAGCGACTCAAAAGAGAGAAGTAAGTAGCAAATTCCTTCCTGATAATAACATGAAAAACTACGATGAATAATGTAGTAATAAAACAATAACATTATTATAGTTAGCAAAATGAATACGATTGTCTGAAGTGTCAGCTGCTGGACACCGAATAGCGTCAGAACGATGTAACTTCAGAAAAAGAGGATGCCTATGCAGCGTTCGGTTTTGATTCTGTTGCTGGTCCTGATATCCTGTCAGGAGGACAATATTCTGGGAGGAAATCTGAATCAGGAACAATGGGACATTGATACAGAATTCGTGCAACAGGGATGTTACGCCGGCCGTGATTGTATTCCCAGTATCGACAATCCCCACTATGCTATCACTACGGACCCCGCTCATACCTATCTGCAGGAGAGTGATCTGGTGGTGGGGATGTATAACGGCAGTGAATATGTGGCCTATCCCCACCCGATCCTGGATTGGCATGAAGTGGTAAATGAGTCCGGCTACATGATTTCCTACTGCCCCCTAACCGGATCGGCCCTTCATGCCGTTACAGAAGGAGAATTCGGTGTTTCGGGAATGTTGTATAACAGCAACCTGATCATGTATGATCGCGGTACTGAAAGCTATTGGCCCCAATTACTCCTGGCTTCGGCGGCCGGGACGAAACGTGGCAGGACCCTGGAATTAAAACCACTGCTGGAAACCACCTGGGCAACTTGGCGCAAATTGTATCCCGATTCAAAAGTTCTCACCACGGAAACCGGATACAGTCGCAATTACGGTTCTTATCCCTATGGGAATTATAAAACCTGTAACTCAGCTTCTTGCGGAGACTACATTTATTTTTCCCTGATTCATTTCGATGACCGCCTTCCGGCCAAAGAACGGGTATTAACGATTGCAACTGAAACAGAACAATGGGCTTTTCCCATCAGGAATTCTGTCATGCCCACCCTGGTGGAAAAAGAAATCGGCGGTGTGAGCTATCGTATAATCATATCCGCGGCAGATAATCTGGCCATCGCATTCCAGACCACCCGTGATTTATTGATCGATCAATGGGATACAATCGCCGGCACAATCCGCCTGAAGGAGAGGAATTCAGAATTGTCCTGGGATGCCCTGGGAGTCAGTCACAATGGTGGGGAAAACCTTATCGCCGCTGATGCCTTTATTGCCTACTGGTTTGCCGCGGCGGCCTTTTATCCTGATATCCGGCTTAACCCATGATTCGTGCGCTGGTATTATTTCCGCTATTCCTGCAGATGGGAACGGCACAACTATGTTGTTCCTTAAACGGATCAACGACTAGTGGGACAGGAAATGCGACCCTAACATCCCTGTGGCATCGTCCTTCACCCCTAGGGCTAGCCCACAAGGATCAGATTATGGTGGGAATCCAGGGTGATCAGACGGGAAACGGAGGGAGCTCGATACGGTACGGAACAACCGGAAATCTATTTCTGGAATGGTCCCGCTCTTTCCGTCCCACTTCCGTGTTCTTTGTTCAAGCCGGCGTAAACCGTACCCAAATCGAGGAAAGAATTTCCTTTGAACAATGGTCAACCGACATCACTGCCAGCGGTTTGCGGTTGGGCTACCGGCATTGGTTCAATGGTATGATAGTCGAAATACAATACAAAGCAACAGAGCACCGTCACTATTCCCGTCAGGGATTTCCGTTCAAAACACCGAGTACTGCCATGGTAGCACTGGCTGTGAACCGATCCATCTTACTTCCGGTCGGGATAACCCGCTTCACCGGACTGCATCAACTATCGTTGGCATTGGCCTGGCAGCAGAATGTCAGGGAGGTGAGAGATGTTGTTTATGATGAATCACTGAGTGCCGAACTGGGGGGCAGGTACGATCTGAACCGTATGGTGTATATAAAACCGGGTCTTGCTCTGGATATTCGGCATTTAAAAACACCGGATACCTTCCTAGATATTCCGTCAGGAGACCGTTGGATTACCACGATATACGCAAAGATAAACCTGTTATTTAAACGGAATCAATTCCGGGATGGCGGTGTGGCAATCAAGATTCCAGTCTATACTCAGTCCAGTTCCGGTAATATCCCACCGGGCAGCGAACCACGACTGAGAATCTCGGTGGGGACAGCGATTCGCTTTCCCTGATCATGCGATTGAAATGAATGCCGGTCAGTCCCGGGAACAAAGCTCAGGGAAAACCATCGTGAGCGCTTACGAAATATATCGAAAAACCATAAAACCAATAAATAACTGGTCTTAATGGACATTATTTATGAATTTTATCTCTACAAAACGGGTCGGTTTAGGAGGAAAAGGATGTCGGAAAGCAACATTGCCCTGGTCACCGGTGGTAATCGGGGAATCGGATATGAAATTTGTTATCAGTTGGCAACACGTGGCACCCGCGTTTATATGGGTGTCCGGGATGTGGAAAATGGCATGGATGCTGTTGCAAATCTGGCTGAACGAGATGTGCAGGTACAATTGCTCCATCTTGATGTCACCAATGAATCCATTATCAGTGATGCCCGCGATACATTGCTGGAAAAAGAAGGACGGCTGGACATCTTGGTCAACAATGCCGGTGTATTGCTGGACCCGCCGGGTTCAACTCTCGAAGCGTCGATAGAAACGATTCGTATCACCATGGAAGCCAATGTCTACGGACCGTTGCGTCTCTGTCAGATGTTTCTGCCGGGAATGATTTATAGGAATTACGGTCGTATTGTCAATCTATCCAGCGGCATGGGGCAATTGTCCGAAATGTCCTCCGGTTATCCGGGTTATCGTATCTCCAAGACGGCTTTGAATGCCGTAACGCGATTCTTAGCGGCTGAAGTTCAAGGGAAAAACGTTCTGATCAATTCCATGTGCCCCGGCTGGGTCCATACTGATATGGGTGGTGAAAATGCGCCGCGGACTCCGGCCCAAGGTGCTGACACGGCCGTATGGCTAGCAACTTTACCGGACGACGGACCCAACGGGCAATTTTTCCGCGATCGCCAACCCATTCCTTGGTAACCGGGTCGAAAATGCTGTCCGGCGCCTGACACTGAATTGGGTCCCTTCACTGTAAATTGAAACATGAAATATTCTTTTCCTATTTGTAGGAATCCAGTCCCGGCCATTACCACCGCCGAAATGGTTGAAGTCGACCGTTTAATGATGGAGGAGTACGGTATTCGTCTATCCCAGATGATGGAGCTGGCCGGACGCAACCTGGCGGATTTGACCGAAATCCTCATTGATGATAAGACTGTACCGATTTGCGTCTGTGCCGGGACAGGCAATAACGGCGGCGGTGGTATGACCGCCGCGCGTCATCTGGCAAATCGTGGCTATCTTGTTTCGGCATATCTAATCGGAGATTCAGCCCGGTTGAAACCGGTTCCCGCCGAACGTTGGCAGACCCTGCGCCGAATGAAAAATGTCACCTGTCTCCCGTCACTGCCTGAAGAAGATGTTTTGTCCCGATCCTTTTTATTGGACGCCGTGATCGGATACGGTCTGCAGGGACCGGTGCGGGGATCGGTTGCCAAATATCTGCCCCGGGTCAAGTCGGGAAGGCCGGCATTTATCCTGGCCCTGGATGCTCCCACTGGTTTGGATACCACAGCAGGAGCCATAACCGGAAACGTAATTTCGGCCCAGGCCACACTGACATTGGCCCTGCCCAAAAAAGGTTTACTTACGCCGCCTGCCCGGGTAAAGACGGGTCAACTTTTTCTGGCTGATATTGGTGTCCCCGATGATATTTTAACCGCCATCGGACATTCCTGCCCAAGTCTTTTTGCTCCAGGGCCAATCCTGAGATTGCCATGATCCGGGTAATATGCGGATTGATCCTGATTTCTTCGAGTTGGTTGCAGGCACAGTGCACGGCTTGAATGACACCACCACCTTCCGTGGGAGGGAATCAATTATCCACTACAGCCAACACCGGATCGTTTCAACCTCTGACAATTTCCGGCCAAACCATCCTTCCGGGGGAGCAAAATTTCTTTTTATCGGTCACCTATAATCAGGTCCGCGTCCATACCAAGAAAATCAATTTTATTTCCGTCAATCGTCGCGATTTCCGGGAAATCCTGTCCCTGTCGATGACGATGCGTCCCCATCCGGCGGCCGAACTGACGTTGGCAGTTCCCTGGACCCGAGGAGCAGACAATCGTTGGAAAGCCGGTGAAGTGGCTATTCTTCTCCGCAGCATGATTCCAGCCTGGAAACGAGGAAATTTTCACCTGACAAACGGTGTAATTCTACCTGAGAAGTCCCGGGTGGCACCGGAAACTGAATCAAGCGGACTGGCTACCGATGGAAGGGCCCTGCATCGGATAGCACTGGACGGCTGGCGTTTTCAGGAAACCAAATATATTCTTGGAATGCAGTGGCTTCTGGATGTCCCTGTATCGCGCAGCGCCTATCGTTTCAATGAAACCATAATGCAGGTTTCCATCTATCAGCGTGACCAGAGATTTGTTCGGCAGCGGATATTTCCCTCCCTGCAATTATCGTTTCGCCGCGATTACCGCCCCTCGGTAAAGGGGTGGTATCTGTTCGGTTCGGCCGGATTGGATTATCGCCATGATGAAATGGTGTTTACCCTGACCTTGCGTGGACCTCTCATCACCGGCATTCCTGGATTGGACATGCGGCAAAGTAATCTTGCCCTGAATCTGACCTGGATGCCGCAATAAAGTAAAAATTCTTTGGGTTCTCCCCGGTCGGAGAGCTGTGCGATTATTTTAGTAGGATAAACTTTATTGACCATATAGCCTGATCCGATTCAAGCACTGCAAAGTAAACACCGGAAGACAACCCCCGGTTTCGTGTGTTCCACTCCACCCGGTTTGATCCGGCGGGAAGATTCCCGGTAAACGGTATTGCCACCACCTTCCCAAGGAGGTCCATGATTGTGAGAGTCATATAACCGGAACTGGCTACAGTAACGTGAAAGGTGGTGGCAAAGTTAAAGGGATTGGGATAGACCGAAAGTGAAAACGATTGGGGCAGAACATCATTGTCTTCACTGGCAGCGGTATTCCCCAGCAAAGTTTCAATAACATTGATCATTTCTCCGGGATCATATTCGGTTTTCGCCAGATGAACAACACCGTCGGCATCGATGATAAAATCACGGGGATAGGGAGATGGACCACCGGGAATATTATAGGCGCTGTAAACATTTTGATTATCTCGCAGGACGGGAAAAGTCACGCCCTGATCCTCGATAAAATTTTCAATTACGGTTAATGGCTCATTCGAAATGCCGATGACCTGCAAACCTTGCGCCTGATATTCCTGCCAAATTGATATTTCCAAATCCGAAAACTCCGGAGCACACACGGGTCACCACCCTGTAAAAAAGGCAATCACAGCAGGCTGCCCGGCTAAATCCTCCAACCCCATATACCCGTTTCCATTAACCAGAGGTAGAGAAAATCCCGGAGCCGGATCTCCCACCATGGGACCATAGGGAAAATTACCCGTAACGCGGACATCCACCGTCTCTTCATCGGGATCGTTGGTGTGAAAGGTCAGCGTTCCGTACCAGGTACCGCCCTGAGGCGTATAATGCACGGCAATTTCCTGACTTTGTCCCGGGTTCAGCGATAATTGAGGGATGGTAATACTAAAGTCCGAATTACTGATTTGATAGCCGGCAATCGACAATACCGAATTGCCTGAATTGGTCATCTGAAGGGGGAGAGTGGACGTGCTCGGACTGGCGGTTCGGGGAAAGGATAGTTTGTGTACGGATAAATCCATATCTGCACCGGTTTGATTTTCAAAACGGAAAACAGAGAATAAATTCCATTCGGCAGAAATGATGTGATCGCCAATCATATTAATTGCCATGACGCGGCCGCCGGTATTTTTATAACCGGCCAGAGCCAAACCGAATGTTCCGTGGCGTAAAACTTCCACATCGTCCCAATCGGAAACAGCCACCAGACTGTCATTGGCTGCGACACGGGAGGCGTATCCGGTTGTATTGTAATTGGCTATGAATTCTGGAGTTGCCGGGTTTTGTACGTTGATCATATCCACACCGTAGGCACCAACGGCGACAAATAAGGATTGATTTACCAGCGCCAGATCCTTGGCCGTTCCCGATGTCTCCATAGTGGACAATATGATGGGTGTTTCCGGGTCGGTGATATCGACAACTGCAATGCCGTAACCACCGTCGGCGATATAGAGGATGGAATCGCTGGCCAGGGTGGCCCAGGCATTTCCCGTAGGGATGACGGATAACTGGTAGGGATGAATTGGATCGCTGAGAGAAAGAATTTCCACGCCGTCCTGATGTCGGGAAGCAAATAGGAGATCATTGGATGTTTCGGGATGTTCATAACGTACACTGGCACGCGACTGATCAATGTAGGTGTTCATGAAAGTGGGAATGCCTTCCGGTGATACGGAGACAATATGAATACCGCAATCACGGCCGGTACCATAGGCATAGGTCCCCCGGGTAGCCCAGGCATAGAGACGGCCCCAGGCACAGCCATCGGCGTCATATTGTCCAATGACTTCGGGATTGCCTGGTGCCGATAAATCGACAATATTCAGTCCGCCCAATCCGGCCGGAACATAGGCCCAGTTTCCGTCAATATAGACGTCCAGCAATTCATGATTGCTCAACGTACCACGGTAGGTCAGGGAAAGATTTTCCGCGCTGAGCAGCGTAAGGGAAAGAATGGTAAGCGTGATGATCTTTGACATAGGATGGACTTTCGTTGCATGTAAACATAGAGGAAAAATGGGGATTGAAATTGTCCGACACCGGACAGGCCGGGTAGTAAACGGTAATGTGCAAGTGTACGGAATTATCGATCAATGAGACTGGATTTCCCGCCCTTGCCCTGTTTAGGTTCATCCCATGTCCAGCATCAAATTATTGATTCCAACTCTAATCTTGTTCATCACAGCCTGTGAAAAAAAGACTGGTGAAGTCCACTCCACTGTCCCGATTGAATCCGCCATCAGACATATAGAATTGGAGGGCTACGACGGACTGATCAAATTCGATTGGGATATTATGAATACTTCTGACCATCCCGTTGATGGCTGGGAAGTAAAGGTTTCCCTGGTGACGTCGGACTCCTTACAGTATACCGGTGTTTTCTTTGATTACGATGCCCCGTTGGAAGCGGGGGACACCCTGGGTTTCAATCAATATGTCATGTTTTATATCGACGCCAACAGCGTCTATCCCATTCGCTTGCGCTCCGATGTCATAGGGCTCCATAGCTTGACGACTCTCTATACCTGGGGAATCATCAAGGATTGACCGCTCCGGGTCCGCCGAAGATACCCATATCATTGCGGGTACCGTCCGGATCATTATACTGAGAATCGGGATTGCCGGCATCGATGCAGGGTGATGTGGTGATCAAACCGTAATTATTAGCGCGTGTATTGATAAATCCGGGATCACCAATCAGGTTTCCTTCCCCAATGGCAAAAGACATTTGATCCGTCAGTGACCAGGAAAGCACATTGCCGAACAGACGGTTTTCAATAGGGCCGGAATTCTTATAAACAATGGAATTCATGATCTGATAGGGATTGGAACCACCGATGGCACCGCTGCGTTTCTCACGATTCAGGGCGGAATTCCTGAAAAAAACGCAGTTGATAAATCGGATGGAATTTGCTTCATCGGAGTATATACCTCCGCCATAGACCCCAGCAGAATTCTTAGCCAATACCGTGTTCGAGATAGTCAAATCACCACGACTGGAATAAATCCCGCCACCCAATCCGGTAATGTTGTACATGGTTTTATTATTTATGATCCGGCATAGGGTCAGGTCTCCGGTATAATTGAGATGAAAATAAATTCCACCGCCCAGAATACGGGATCGATTACTTTTAACCAAGCCACGGATGAATTGAGCATTTTCTTCCAGTACGATACCGCCGCCGCCCCGCATGGCGAGGTTGTTTGAAATTTCACAATCAATAATCAGGGCTTCCCCGCGGGCATGGACACCGCCACCCCATCCGATGGGGAAAGTGGGTAGGTTCTGGTTTGGGTCTTCACGGGCTTCATTATTGCTGATGACGCAGTTACGGACCACCGCATTGCCTTCCGCCAGGACCCCGCCTCCGTAAAAGGCCTTTCCGCCGGTGATGGTAAACGCGTTTATATCACCACAATTTATGGTAACAACCGGTTTCATGGCCTGCGCAATCCCGAACAGGAAGGTCCGGTCTGGTCCATCCGGAGCGTAAAGAGAAATCGGTTTATCCACGATATTCAGGGAGCAGGGATACGACCCTTGCAGTACGCGAATGGAATCACCTTCATCGATGAAATTCGTTTCAAAGGCTTCCTGGATGGAGGAATAATCTATGGGAATCGTCACGGACCGTACGGTTGGGATGGTAAATGGTTCAGCCAGTGAAACTTTGTATTGATTATTCTGGTCCACGATGCGAACCCGGTACTGGAATGTAACATCATCATCGATGGTATCGATAAATGTCGTAGCCAGTGAATCGGTTACGATACCGCGTATCATCCATTGATATGTATCCCCAACAATCTTAGCCCGCTCGATTTCGAATTGCTTGAAACGGCTTATCGTAATCTCCGACCAGGTAATTGTGATGGGAATCTGGCGTTTGATGGTAGTGGTAGTCAGGGAATAGGACAGGGAAAAGGCATCATTGGAGGCTGAGGGTCTGGTGGGGATTTCACACCCACCAAACAACAGGAAAAGTATTATACCTGCTACTGAAATTTTCATAATTCCGCCATCAGCGTAACGATATGACGATACTGTTCAAAGTAATTGAAGGTCGGATTTTCCGTGATGGGCGGAGCCGGGTCGGACATGAGGTTTCGGATGGTATAATTCAGATACCAGGACATATGGAATAGTTTTTTCCTTAAGGTCACGGCAAGATTCGCAGTGACGGTGGGGTCATAAAATCCTTCGCCGATGCCGGGAATGTAAATATAGCGTTTACCATAATAAAATTGATCATAACTAATGGTAACCGGTCCCTGACGGTATTCTAGGTTCACCATGGTCTGGGTTTCGGGACGGTTGGGAAAGACGAGAGGGGAACTGATATTCAGCCAGGTGGAGGCCAGTTTCAACAGGAGCCGTTCTTCACCGAAATGCAGAGTTAGACTTCCTTCCAGTCCCGATATATCGGCCTGAGGTGCATTGTAGGGAATGGGTGTATTGTCCTCCGTAAACAGGTAGGCAATTTTATCGGTGTAATTATTACGGAACAGGCCGGCATCAATTTCAATTTCGCTTATGGGCAAGGTTAGATGTAAATCGGTCTGAGAGGCTGAAATATTGATTTCTGTGGTGTTTAAATATTCCTTCCCCAACAGGGAATCAACCTGAATATCAGGGTTCACATAGGAAAACCGGAAATAATCCATCAAAGTGGGTGAACGATGGTTGTTGCCCTGATTGATAAACAATTCATACGACAGCCGCGTGGTTTTTCCCGAAATCTGCATCCCGATTCGTTTGGTGGAATTGGTATCGTAACGGTAGCGTACCGGACGAAGATAATCCAGTGTTTCGTCGGTCCCGGGAGAAATGTTAAACGAAAAAATATCATCCTGGGAAATTTCCAGAAAATCGTATCGGAGGCCCACCTCAAACCGGATTTCATCAACCTGGGGACTGGTCCCCTTGAAAATTGTTCGGCCAACGGTGGAAAATCCATGCGCGGTACGAGTCAGCCGGGACTGGCGGTGGG
>JBHHUC010000031.1:0-23498 GCA_046861395.1 Fidelibacterota bacterium | reverse complement strand
CAGCTCAACAATGGCGGATCTTTCTCCGGCGGAAATGACCTTCCCCACAACGCCTCGGGTGGAAAGTACACCGGAATTATCCCGGACCCCATTTTGAGTCCCTACATCAATAATGGCGCTCTGGACAGATGATTTTATTCCCTTGGAAATAATCTTGGCAGGAATAAGATTCAAGGGGTTTTCGTCCCTGAATCCCAGGAGAGCATGAAGGCGTTCATTCTCACGCTGTAAATAGTGCATAGATTCCAATTGCAGGCGTAGCTGAATTTCCGAAGCACGTAACAAGGCATTTTCTTCTTCTACGGAAACCAGATACTGCAGATGAGAAGCAGGTTGTAGAATCCAACGGGCAATGTCTGAAAACTGAGTTCGGATATACAGAACCTGAGTCGTGGAATTATTGGTGTAGAGTATAATGGATATGAAAAGAGTAAGGAAAAATGAAATCTGACTTTTATACCGGAGGGTTACATTAATCAGGTACCGCATATAACTCTACATTAACACTGCCTCGTAGCGTTTTACATTTTCCAGAACCATGCCTGTCCCCCGGACAACCGAAAGCAATGGATCTTCGGCTACGTTGACCGGCACATTGGTTCGCTCGCGAATAATCTGGTCAATTCCTTTTAATAAACTCCCGCCTCCTGTCATGATTATTCCACGGTCCAGAATATCAGCGGCCAGCTCCGGCGGCGTGGTTTCCAAGGCGCGTTTTACGGCTTCCACAATCTGATTCACGGGTTCTTTCAAAGCCTGTCGAATTTCATCCGATGAAACTTCGATTGTTTTGGGAATTCCGGAAACCAGGTCGCGACCTTTTACGGCAATGGTTTCAATTTTCATCCGCATCGCCGATCCTACGGCTTTTTTAATTTTTTCTCCCGTGGGAAAACCGATATCCAGTTTATGTTCATTCCGGAACCATTGTACAATGGCATCATCCATTTCATCCCCGGCAATTCGGATGGTTTCCTTGGTCACGACACCATCTAGTGCAATAACGGCTATTTCCGTCGTTCCGCCACCGATGTCGACAATGATGTTTCCCACCGGTTGACTGATATCAAGTCCGATCCCAATAGCGGCGGCAACCGGTTCCTCAATCAAATATACTTCCCGGGCGTTGGCTCGAATGCCCGAATCCTTGACCGCCCGTCGCTCCACTTCCGTTACTCCGCTGGGAACACAAATCACAATCCGGGGTCGGGCCATACGATTTAAATTTATTTTCCTAACAAAACCCTGGATCATACCGTCGGTCATATTGAAATCGGCGATGACACCGTCACGCAGAGGCCGGATAGTTTCCAGCTCCCGGTGCGTTTTTCCTAACATTGCCTTGGCCTGAATGCCTACCGCTACAATTTTTCCATCATTCACTGACCGAGCCACAATGGAAGGTTCGTCAATAACAATTCCTTTACCATTTAACCAGATCAGTGTGTTCGCAGTCCCTAAATCAATTGCAATATCACCTGAAATCCAGTTGAAGGCACCGCCGAATGATTGTAAGAATCCCATAGATTGTTAATTAATGCTCCAATTCAGATTAATAATTTACTTCTTTTTTATACATTATCATTACGCAATTTAAATGGTTCGTAACGGATAGGCCGCGGCTAGTAAATCTTTGGTGTAATGATGTGACGGAGCAGCAAATACCTTTCGGGTTTCCCCTTCCTCCAGAATGCGACCCGATTTCATAATGAAGACCCGCTGGGCAAAGGATTGTACAACATGTAAGTCATGAGTCGTAAACAGGATGCCCAGGTTCTCCCGGCGGACTAATTTCTGCAACAAGTTGAGAATCTTAGCCTGTACTGATACATCCAGAGCGGATACGATTTCATCACAGATCAAATAAAGCGGTCGCATTAGCAAGGCCCGCCCGATATTGGCCCGCTGGCATTGGCCGCCTGATAATTCATGGGGATATTTATACCAGACATCATCAGTAAGCTCAATCAGGTTGATCATGTCCCGGGCCGATCCATCCTGAAGGCCCGTCTGTTGCATGATTTCAGTGAATGTCTGCCCGATCGTCATGCGGGGATTTAACGCACTCATGGGATCCTGGAAAATGTATTGTATCTGGCGTACGCCGGTCGTGGCACACCCAAGGTCAATCGGTTTCTCATCGAGTGAAATTTGTCCGCGGACATGAGGAATTAGTCCCACCAAGGACATTCCCAGTGTGGATTTACCGCATCCCGACTCTCCCACCAAGGCCACGATTTCACCGGCGGAAACGGAAAGATGGATCTCAGTAAGAATGTGAGCGATTCGCTGACCGTCGAATCCTCCCTTTATCGGATAACCAGCTTCCCTGATATGAATGTTTAACATCCGGATTGGGACCGCATACCTTCTTTTGACAACTTATCAGCCACCTTATTCTGTTCCCGCGGGACATGATCAATCCGCCAGGAGGAGAATTGCCTTAACAATGCTGTGACTTTTTCGTACAGTTTTTTCATATTGGGATGCTTCACACGATATTCACCCTTGATCTGTTTCACGACCAATTCACTGTCAGACCGGATGTTGATACTGTTTATACCGAGTTCCAGGGCCGATTTCAGTCCCTGCAACAAAGCCTCATATTCAGCTACATTATTGGTTACATCGGGTAGGTAGCGGGAAAAACTCAGAATTTCTTCTCCGTTCCGGTACAAAACACCACCGATGCCAGCCCGCTTACTGTGAAGATCGGCAGCTCCATCAACAAATAATTCAGCGACGGTGGTATCCTTGCTCCGTGCAATGATGTCCTGCAATGTTGAACGATACGGCTCCTTGACTTGTGCCAGTATTTCGTCGGTTAATCCTTTTCTCAGGGCAATTATTTCCTGTTCCGATAAATTCATTTTAGATTCCCTACATATGGATTGGTTGCATTTTTGACCGGGCATTCCTCCCAGAAATAGCACCAGTTACAAAGCATGGTTTCCCGGGCAAGAAAGGATTTTCCGTTCGCCACGTGTTCCAGGATGTTCTCTGCCTTCTGCTTTACCTTACGCGTCAATAAAGTATGCTGCGACGGAGTCCGAACAGATGTAATAATTTTTCCGACCTGAAGGAAGTACCATCTCAGGATTGCCTGGTTTGTATCCAATCCCGCTGCTTCGACACCCAACTGATAAATGGTGAGTTGTAAATCAGAGTCCGCCTGCTTCTGGGACAAGGCCTTTTTACCGGTTTTATAATCCGTAATAGTCACGGTATCATTGGGATTCTGATCAATACGGTCGATAATACCTTTAAACCGGAATTGCGGATCATCATCCAGTAAGAATTCGATCTCCTTTTCAATCCCGATGACATTTTCCGTAAACGGATAACTGGTCCGGTAATATCGTGCGATGCATTCTTCACCTAACCGTTCATAATAGGTAAGCGGCAATCTCATTTGCACCCGCCCAATCCGGTTATGCCAGTGCTTGACCCATTGCTCTCGGTAGTAAACCAGCAGATCATCAAACACGGGAACCATCTTTTCTTCCTGCCGGAGTTGATATAAATATTCCAGTGTTTCATGGACACGTTTTCCCACGAATGCTTCAATGGACTCATCCGGTTTTGTCAGCCTATCAATGTATTGCAGTTTAAAACGATACTGGCAATGATCATAAGTTGACAATCGACTATAGGAAAAATAGACGATGGGATTACCAGCCACGGGAAGGATACCCTAAGAACGGTTTATCCAATCGATAATCACCGAATCCATTAATATCAACAAAAACGAATTGTTCGTTTAAACGGTGGTAATACCAGACCTCATATGAGTTACGTCCGGAAGGATTATTATACCGTTCCACTTCATCTGGTGGACCCATGAGAATATAGATCATACCCATATCCGTTTTCCATCCCGGTTGAAAGCCGGAAAATCGCTCATTGGCAAAACTAACCCGCTTGAAGAATTCATCCATTAATTCATTGAACGGCGTGTTGGGTGTCGGATCACGGGCGACCCAGAATTGAAAGAACATATCTTCCTTTTCTTCGTCAGAAACATGTTTCAGTTTCTTCTTTTCCTCTTGGGTAAGAATATAATTCATTTGTTCCAGGGCCGAACTAATATCGCTGATATATTGGGACATTCCCTTTTGCCGAATTTTTAATGGGGATTGTGATTCATCACTTTTGCCATCGTCACTGATTTCCGCCGAGATGTTTATATTCACTTTTTTTATAATATCCCTGGGAAGATTCACCAATTGGTAAAACGAATCCTCTACCCGGTTTACCGTATATTCGGTTTCCCATAGTTGCGATTCATTATGCGTTACCTTCACCCTCAGTTGTGAGGTGGGAGATGAAATATAGCCAGAGATAAATACGAATAATGATTCAGCTCTTTCGGCATAAATTGTGGAAATCAGAGGATATTTATCCGGCCCGAAGCCCCAGTTTCCAGGTAAATTGACCATAGGAATCGGTGGATAGACCTTCGGCAGGGATTGGATCTTGTGCATGAGAAGTTCGTACTCCTGAACACCGGATTGATTGACACTTTGATCGATGATTTCGCCTACAATTACCAGGGGTTCGATGGGAACAATGAGCGATTTACTGAAAGCGCGTTTACGGTTCAGGGAAACTGTTTCTAGATAGCTGTCCGCTTCTATATGTTCCTGCCAGATAAATCGTTGGAATTGTTTTTCCTTTCCCTTAATAACAATCGTCACTTCGAGATCGGCGTAAAATGTTTTTCCTTTTTTCAAGAACTGAATACTGGTGTAGGGAATTTCAATCAGCGATACTACACGGATGGAATCTTTGTGTACATGGGCTACCGGAAATGCTTTCAGGCTGAATTGACTGATGGGAAATATTTCATCCGGTTTACGGGATTGGGCCGGACCAAAGGTCAGCAGGATCACGGGCAAAAGGTAGGTGAGGATCAGTGATGGTTTCATGGGTCGCTTCTCCAGTTGAACCGGACCAATCCATGATTGGTTGCCAGCCAACATTCTTCATCGGAAATATACATATCATTCACTGGTTTCACGAACGGATAATTGTACGAATAATAGCCGGATCCATCTTTGTTCATGCGGTAAAATCCATCAGTCGTCCCAATAAAAAGATGGTGGTCCACGATTGCAAAAGTCGTAACGGGACGGTTATGAAATGAGGTTAACGAAATTATCAACTCGCATTGATTACCGGCCCATAACCAAAGGCCGTGATTATTGGCAACATACACCGAATCATTATTCACACCGATCTGCCAAGTGGGAAACATGAGACAGCGCATTTCTGATTCAAATGCATCGCCAGGTTGCAGCGTTTCGTTAATGGGATTGTAAACATAGATTCCTTCATCGGTGGCGAACCAGACGTTGCCCCGGATGAATTCAATATCATAAACCGGTCTTTGTTCCAGACGATCTAGGATGTCCGGTGCGATGATCCGTTTGGTCTTCGGATTCAGTCGCATAGCTCCGGTAGACAATCCGATCCAGATTGTCGCACTATCCGCCTTTATTGTGTAAGCCCTTCCAAAGGTCATCGGACTTATCATACGCCAGAAGTCATTTTTCTTATTATAGATTTCCAGGACCGAATTTCCGACAAACCAGATTTCATTTCCCCACGCCAACCCTGTGTAATAATTGACCGGTGAAAGATTGATGGTAACATCATACTCATACCAATCGGTAAAATTTCGTTTCCAGCTGAATCGTGTTATTCCCCGCGACCATCGTCCCACATTACCGGCCAGCCACATGGCCTTATCCCGAACAATTAGATTTACATCATTATTCGCCAGACCAACCCGCAGAGGAAAAATAGTTTCGGATTGAATATCAACCTTCAGAATAAATCCTTCCGCGGTTCCGATCCATATTTCTCCGAATTCTTGCTGAAAGATGGCCGTAGGAACAATATCCCGGCCATAATGATCCAGGAATCGATCCGGAAAAACGGTCCAACCGTCATTAATGGCAAAATCCAGAAGAAATTCCGGCAAGGGTTCCCCGGTGCGTAATGGTGAACTACTCCAGACAATATTAAGAGGATCCATACTCGGCATCACTCCCAGCAATACTCCGCCATTGTGGTCCAACTGATATATCATGGTGGGTGTTACCACCCACAGCGATTGTGAATCATGTCCCAGTTGGATCACCGGTGTATTGGCAGGAAAACCGTAATCTTCCTTCGATTGATAGTACCAGTCCCCAATACGGTCATAGCTATAACAGATATATTTCCGTGTCACCACCCACAGAATGCCGGTATTTTTATCGAAATGTACCGCTTCCACGGCATTCTCGGGTAATCCCTGGGCTACAGTAATGGGAAAATCAAATTCTCCGGCGTAGTATTGATAGCGTTGAATACCGCCCAAAGCAGAAGCAAAATATATATAACTCAACCCCTCGGAGATTGACGTGATACGGCCGGGTTGGGTAAAGAGAATCCAATCATCGGGTTGGTATCGCCGGTCCAACTGAGAAAAGGAAACACCGGACAGGCAGAGTAGAAACGCAACCCATCTTATCATTCGTCCTGTAAATGGAATTCGTGGTATGACAGCAGTTTCAGATCGGATTATGATAATCGATAATCTCAGATAATTTCTCAATTGTAATTGGAACAACACCTACTTCTTCACAGACTATGCCCGCCGCATAATTGGCCAGCTGACAGGCTTCCCTGGGGGTTGCTCCGGCTAAATCCGCCAATACAAACGTGCTGATAACCGAATCTCCTGCACCGGAAACATCATGAACACGCCGGGCCCTGGTTGGAACAGTAAATATTTCTTCATCCGTACACATTAAAATTCCATCCTCACCGCGGGTAATCATCAACAGCTCAGCCTGCAATTCCTGTTTTAATTTTCTGGCGTTGGCAGCCATATCTCCGGGATCGGGATAGGCCCGGGTACAATGGCGAAATTCATGGAGATTGGGTTTGAATAAGCGAACCTTCCGGAAAGAAGAAATATTTTCCATTTTCGGATCGACATAAACCGGAATGGAATGCTGCCGGCAAAGTTGGATGATAAATTCAATCAGGTGAGTTGTGAATAATCCTTTATTGTAGTCTTCCAGGATAAGTGCATCGTAGTCCGGTATGTGGTCCGTGATGATCTTCTTGAGTTTCCCATAGGTTTCGTCGCTAAATAATTCGCGCGATTCTTCGTCCACCCGGACAACCTGCTGTCCCTGGGCAATCACGCGACTTTTCACTGTTGTGGGACGTGATTCATCAATGACGATCAAGTCCGCCCCGATTTTCAGATCATTGAATTTTTTCAATAGTTGCCGACCTGCTTCGTCCTGTCCCACTACGGAAGCCACCGTTACCAAACTGCCCAAGGAACGCAGATTCAAGGCTACGTTCCCGGCTCCCCCGGGATTGTGGCTGCGCCTTTGAATGTCCACGACGGGAACCGGTGCTTCCGGCGAAATCCGATTGGCCGTACCCCATAAGTATGAATCGAGCATTACATCACCCAGGACGAGAACCTTCTGCTCTGCGAAGGAAGAAATAATGTCCTGAAATCTTTTCTGTTCCATATTACATCGTCGCTAAGGTGAGTAAATGTTCCCGGACGCTCTCAGCCAGTCCCTGCAATGAATATCCGCCTTCCAATACGGAAACAATCCGACCTGCACAGGTGGACTGGGCAAGGTCGGAAATAATTTTCGTAATTTGTCCGAATCCGGCGGAAGTAACACGCATATCACCAATGGGGTCATAGACATGAGCATCAAATCCGGCCGACAAAATAATCATCTCAGGCCGATAGGACAATAATTTATCGGCCAGGTCGTTTTCCAGTATATCAAAATATACTTTTTCATCCGTACCGGCCGGGAGAGGATAATTTTTCGTATACCCCAGGCCGTCGTTGGTCCCCTGTTCTTTTTCTTCCCCGGTTCCGGGGTAAAAGGGGAATTGATGAATACTGAAATAATATACCGACGGGTCGGACTGAAAAATATGCTGGGTACCATTGCCGTGGTGGACATCAAAATCAATGATGGCAATGCGGTTCAATTTATACTGCGTTTGGGTATACCGGGCCGCAGCGGCCACATTGTTGAAAAAACAAAACCCTATTGCCCGGTTCGTTTCAGCATGGTGGCCGGGAGGACGAACCAGAGCCATGGTATTGTCGACGTCTCCATTCATTACCAAATCGACAGCCCGGATAGTACCGGAAACAGCTGAAACGGCTACCTCATACGATCGGGAGGAAATGGGATTATCCATCGTTGCAAACCAGTCAGACTGCGCTTCAACGGCTGCCTGAAAAGCACTGATATAGGACCGGGAATGGACAGCCGAAATGATATCCATTGAAATTTTGTTCGGCTTATATACTTTTATCGCGTGATTTACAGATAACTCTTCAACAATCGTATTAATATATTTAATACGTTCCGGAGATTCAGGATGATGGGGGCCGGTACGATGCTGCTGATAAATATCCGAAGAAACGACGCCGGTGACCATGACCTCTAGCGCCGGTATCCTTGCGAGTTACCGCGATTGACGCCGGGTCTGATTTTCGATACATGGCCATGATCCAGATAAATCAGGACGGCAGCGATTTTCTTGATATTTTTATCCGTAGGGGCCGCCAGGATAATGGTGGTACCAAGGTCCTTGTTCATTTTCTTCAGTTTGCGGCGAAAATCATATTCCGAATCGCCATCAAGTAAGGTTCCGTAATCATCCACCAGCAGAACGCGGGGATCGGATTCTACCGCCAAAATCATGGAAATCCAGGCCTGTTCTCCCGGAGACAGATTCTTAATTGTTTGCTCCCAATAGGATTTCTGAACACCCTTGGAAAAATATTTGCTCTGAATATTTTTCACTTTTTTTGGATAATTTTCCAGGAATAGCTGACTGACTTTTTTCGGCTCGGGAAGGGTTTCGGAGGAAGCATAGACGATATTTTCATTGCCCTTGATCTTGCCGAACCATCCTGTCTCAAAAGCCTGTCCTTCAAACGTGACAGCACCATCTGTCTGCATTTCCTGACCCGCTAAGATTCGGAAGAGCGTTGATTTACCCGAACCGATGGGACCGATGATACCATAGATGGTTCCGGGATGAAATTGCAATCTGCCGATTTGCAATACGATACGGTTGTCATAGACCTTCTTAAGGTCCTTGACCTCATAAATAAGTTTTGTTTTTTGACTCATCATTCCACTCCTGCAGTAATGATGAATCGGAAAGTATTATTCGGAAGCTTCCAGAAATCGTTCGGCTTCGATGGCAGCCTGACAACCTGAACCTGCGGCCGTAATGGCCTGGCGATAAACATGGTCCTTCACGTCACCACAGGCAAATACACCGGGAAGGTTGGTAGCTGTACTGTCCGGTTTGGTCACCAGATAACCGGCCTGATCCATATCGAGAATATCCTTGAAAAGAGCGGTATTCGGCTGATGTCCGATTGCCATGAATATTCCGTCACAGTTCACTTCCTTTTTTTCTCCCGTTTGTGTATCCGTCAACACGGCTCCGGTAACTCCGGTTTTACGATCACCAATAATTTCAGTAATGACCGCGTTCCAATGGAAATGAATCTTGGAATTTTCTTCAGCCCGCTTGCGCATGATCTTTGAGGCCCGTAATTCATCCCGGCGATGGACTATGCCAACCTCAGAGGCAAACTTTGTAAGAAACACCGCTTCTTCAACGGCCGAATCTCCACCACCCACGACCAGGACCTTTTTATCACGATAGAAAAATCCGTCGCAGGTCGCACAGGCCGAAACGCCGTATCCCATTAATTCTTTTTCCGAATCCAATCCCAGCATCCGCGCTGAGGCTCCGGTAGAAATAATGACTGTTTCGGCAAAATACTTTTCATCTCCGACCCATACGGTGTAGGGTCTGTTTGAAAAATCAACTTTTGTTACATGCTTGAATACGCATTCAGCACCAAAGCGTTTCGCTTGGCCGCGAAACTTATCCATCAGTTCCGGCCCCATAATGCCTTCTGGGAAACCGGGATAATTTTCAACATCGGTTGTGATGGTCAATTGACCACCGGGTTGATTGCCTTCGAATACCAGGGGTTTTAAATCTGCGCGTGCGGTATAAATCGCGGCAGTTAACCCTGCCGGCCCAGATCCAATGATTATGACTTTCCGATTCATTTGTTTAGTTATAATACTACTTCCAAGTGTTTGGTTATACTAGTTTTTGGTACTGCACCAATCACTTGGTTAACTACATTCCCATTTTTAAAGATTAAAATACTGGGAATGCTCCGGATTCCGTATTGCATGGCCGTTTGCTGATTATGATCAACATTCACTTTGCCAACTTTTACTTTTCCGGAATAATCTTTTGAAATTTCTTCAATGGTGGGTGCAATCGCATGACAGGGACCACACCATTCGGCCCAAAAATCCACAAGTACTGGAATATCAGATTTTATAACCTCAGTCTCAAAATTCTGGTCGGTAAATTCAATCAAATTTTCTGCCATTTTACCTCCTTTTGTTCAATAAATAGGATGTGAATTTAGTGGCGACTATCAGATCATTTAAATCATTAATTCGCTTATTGTCCGTTACCGTCGACATTCGTTGGTCCGTATGGTTCTTCATGTCTTTCGTACTGCTTGTTTGCTTTGATGCTACTGATCTTATACGGTGGTACATTATTTTCCTCCCGGTTTGCTTCCTGCCTCGTCCAAAGCATATCAGCCAGCAACAATACATCATGAATATCAATCTCATAGTCATAATTCAAATCTCCCGCCAGGAATTGATCAGCTACCGGCGTCACCATCTGCATAACAATGTACGTCGCCAGGACTAAATCCACCATGTCGATTTCGCCATCCAGATTTACGTCACCTACAAGCGGCGGATTGGACGATGAAACAATAATGTATTGCTCCTTGGTCCGGGAATGAAAAATACCGGCATGGTCTTTCAATCTCAAGGTCACGGCATATATTCCCGGTTGTGAATAGCGGTGAACAGGATTCTCAAGGACGGATATAGTTTCGTCACCAAAATCCCATTCCCACCAACCGTCCAGTCCTTCACTCAGATTCACAAAATGAATGTCCAGCGGAGCAGCCCCGGAACGTTCCCTAGCCATAAATTCAGGAATGAGGGGCGGTGGTACAGCCAGATAATTCTCTTCGAATTCCACGATGGCGGAATCGGGAGCATTGCCGCTTGTAAGTTGCATGGCATAATAATCATTGGGCCAAAGAATGGTTTCCCCTTCTGTCCAGGGAAACCAGGGCTCCCATTGAATCAAACTTACATTATCGAACCAGGAAAGTGCTTCCCCGAAGGGTGGGATTCCACTATTGCAGCGAATATCAAAAAATTCGGCCGTCTCCGGGATGGAAATATTGGTTTCATATTTCTGCCAGTCATGATCTCCGTTTAACCAGACACCCAGATCACTCTGGGCCAAAATATCGGTGGTATACCGATTGGCATAAAAACGGATTTCCACACTGACCTGAGCAGCATTTTCCGTTTTTATCCAGGCCGAAAGCGTGGCCGGCCGGTCCGGCGCCAATAAAAACCGTTGCTGGAAATTAGTGACTATATTATCTCCGGCATTCGCATTCCGGCGCTGGAACAGGGCTGCCCTGCCGTCAACACCTGCCTCGGGATCAATCATTTCGTCACTGCTGTTCAGATTCCAGAGATTCGCACCTTCGTCCTCAAAATTTCCCATCCAGATTTTTTCCCGTCCCAAACGCATCGACCAGTCCGCTGGTGGATTGATTTGCCCCAGGCGGGCAATGCTTCCCGTCTGATGCAGGAGAATTGACAGGGACGTATCATTCACGAAAGAAGCAAAACGTCGATTGGGATTCCGGTACGGGAACGTATCTTCCGGATTAAGAATAATATTTGCCGTGCGGGCCAAACGGTTCACTTGGAGATAGGATTGAAGATTTCTGGATTTCATCGCCAGATCATCCAGAATATAGAGAGCCAGATCTCCCTGGGCCGGGCGAGGAATATAATGGTCCAGAAATACCGGATAGACCCAAAAATCTGCAAATCCATCGGTAGTAGCTTGCGCTTCGAAAATTACTGACGGCATGGTTTCGGGATAATCCAGATCAAAGATGAAATTCCCCAGAGAATGGGCAATGACTTTTCCCTGATATACTTCAATGCCCTGGATTTTATGGGGATGATGGACAATGACCAAATCCGCCCCTTCATCGATGGCAAACTGCCTGATTTCACGATCCCACATATGCGGGACATCGATGCGGTAGGTATAGTCTTCATCGGCGGCTAGTGGATCGACAACACCAAACCGGGTGGTCCGACTTTCTCGGCGATTGCCGAAATCACCTCCGGGATCAAACGAATCGTAACCCGATCCCGGACCGGTCGAATATTCACTGCCGGCATGAAATTCCATCACGACAAGATCCACTACGTTGCGGATTTTCGCAATTCCTGTCCTGATGTTGTACGGCGTCATATAAGCAAATCCCGGTTTATCCCAACCAGCCTGCAGGTAAGGTTGATAATTATTATACTGGCCCGTTCTATCACTGAATGCCAGGAAAGCCACCGCCAGCCCTTTTTCGATTACGATTAACGGTTCCGAAGCCTGCGGTGCATTCTCTCCGGCACCGGAATAAAGAATGCCAAACTCATCCAGCGCTGACTGCGTATCATGCAATCCGATGAGTCCATAGTCCAGGGAATGATTATTGGCTAGAGAAACCACATCAATTCCGGCAAATGCCAATCCGCTGGCGTTCTCCGGGTTGCCCTTGAAAATAATGGGTTTGGTAGGATGAGGATCCCCTTCCCTGGTCAGGGCGCATTCCAGATTGGCTACCGAAATATCAGCGGCATTTCCCAGCAATTCCTGTGTCGGACCGAATAAGGCACTGACTCCGTAAGTTGGAATGATGCCCCCCTCTTCCTCCAAACCCCGGGCCAGCATGATATCTCCCACAAAATTTATTGCCAACGGCAGACTGCTGTTCCCGGCATCCACTGCAATCGTCACCGCAGATCGCGCAACGGCTCCCTGCTGGTCCGTCACCGTAGCCAGGACCCGATAGGCATGATCATCCGTAATAGTAAACGTATGTTCCGGATTCGCTTCATTACTGTCTGTCCCGTCACCGAAGTCCCAGTGGTAATCAAAAACGAAACTATCCGGATCCGTAATGTCGACCCAAAAAGAAACGGACACGGTGCGATTATTGCCGATCATCCGTTGGCGACCGATCGTATAATGGAGAGTGATTTGCGGGGGAATATTTTGATCGGGAGTCAAATCCATGACCTGGCTGAAGATGATAGTGCCCGGTGGTGACGTATCCGCATCATTGATGAACGCAAGGCGGTTGATATCCGGCAAATAATCAAACAGGGCTAACCAATCCCGTCCCACTGGGAGAGGGATGGTCAACCATTGTCCGATGGGATAATAGCCCTGATAGGCCGTTTTCCATACATCGGCATCCACCTGCTCCGACCCGAAAAGGGAATACGGGAGAAAATGGAGGGAATCCATTAATCCGAATCCCTGAATTTCACCCACAGAATCCACTCGAACAGTAATCGTCCAGACAGATTCTGAATCCAGGACAGCCGGTGTCACGGCGGCGGTTTTCCAGGTATTTCCCGATAATTGTAATCCGCTGTAGTCGTCGATGGAAACAACTGCCCAGTCCTGCGTATCCATATCTTCACCGGGATAAGAATCCAGAACCAGGGTAGAATCAAAGGTAATAATTGAGACGGGTGGCGAATGGCCCGGAAAGAAATTGGGAACAGCCGGAGATAACGGTGAAAGGTTCCCGAAATAATCAATGGCACCGATGGCCACTTGGGCCGTATCTGGAAACAGATATCGCGGTACGGTTATTACATTCTGGCGCATATCCATGAGCAGCGGAAAATCATCGCGGGCGAAAAAGGGCGATGATAATGTAACTGAATCCACTCCATAAAAGATTCGATATGTGAGAAAATTTGTATCGTCTGACGGCTGCCAGCGAAAAGTAATCTGTCCCGGGGTTATGGATGCCGGATAAAACAAATCTATACCGGCCGGCGATTCCTGATCCACCAGATTTTCCCAATCGATAAAGTAGTCATTGATCGCCATTAGGAAGGGCTGATAATAGGATAACAGGGTGGAAAAATTATGGTAGGACGTAGGGTAATCGCCGGCGTAGAGGGTGTCCAGGGACCAGCCCAAATCCTCGAACAGTTCAGGTTTCTCATCGAATTCGACATGAATAAATCGCTCAAATACGTCGCGGTCCGGATAAAGACCATGAGTATGGTTTATCTGAACATTTCCCCCGGCTCCAGTCAATCCGGTGGCTTTCTTGATGAAATAGGTACCATATTCCCCCGAATAGAAAAATTCTCCGTCGTAATTTACTTCATAGTACTGATCGACGCGAACCATACCATGGGATCCGTAAGTACCGGGCATGATTGTAATTTCATTGGTAAAATTAACTATATCCCGATGATCGACCGATAAATCACGAATCGGTTTATTGGCAACATTATACCCTGAACCGGCCGAGAGTATAACCGAATTCAATCCTTCGTGCGCTTCATTATCAAAGCTGTGAAACTGAAAAATAACAGGCGAATGCATGTTTTCCACGGCCAGCGCTTCAGCCAGTAATATATGGAATTGCTGAAAAACAGTATTGGCATTCCGGGAAGGGTCTGACAATGATTTATTGTTGTTATAATTCCCCTCCCCTGTCCAGGCCACTTCCCGTCCGGCCCCGGCGATGCACAGGGCGCGGGCATCAGTCTGAAGAAATGCTTCCACGGCCAGATAAGGGGCAATGAAGTCATCGCAGGGATGGGGCACCTCATACATGAGCTGCGGTCGGGATGCAGTGGGACAGTAGATATACAGCCCCCAGCCGTTTCGAAAACTTCCCGCCACATTATCCTCGGGAATCTCGGGAAGGTTTTCATCATTGTAGGAATAATCCAAACCTTCACGAACCATGAGGTAGTCCCGGTTATTGGTCGTATCCGAAAACAAGACCAGCTCATAATTGAAGGACGTAAGGGAGTCAGTCAGCAATTGATCAGCCGCGGTTGTGTCACCGGTCAGAACATGAGTAAATATATTACTCCAATAGGTCAGTGTTGGTGAATTAACGGGAATCTGGCGATAATGACCAAACCCGTTGGTCTGGACGTCCAGCCAGTCCGGACCGTAATCATTATATCCTGTATCAATGATTCCCTCCACCACATGGGAGATATAATTCTCATAGGCCGTACCCGGAGAATTTCCCCCGATAAATTCGCGCAGGCTGCCCGATTCGTAACGGATGTCACCCCATAGCCCGGTGGTGAACATCATCAGAAACAGGATTTTTGTTCGATTCACCATTATAAGCGGGAATAAACTATCGCTAAATGATAACGATGGGAACAGGCAAATTGCGGTTAATTATAGTACGACTTTCAGGCCATCAATAAACATCTGCACCGAAATCATAATAAGGAGCATCCCCATCAAACGTTCAATGGCAGCCAGTCCCCGATTTCGCAAAACTTTGAAAAACAGTGGTGCCAATAACAGAATAACAGCCGAAATCACCCACGCCACAAGCAGAGCTAGAAACCAACTCAGGAGACTCTCCGGTTCTGTATGTACCATCAATATGAGGGTTGCAATAGTGGAAGGTCCGGCAATAAGTGGTATGGCAAGGGGAACAATGAACGGTTCTTCATCCGGAGTTGCCCCCATCAAGGCATTGTGACGGGAAGGAAAAACCATCCGGATGCCAATGATGAATAGGACAATGCCACCGGAAATGCTTACGGTTTCCTGTTGCAGATGGAGAAACGCGAGCAAATCCTGACCGAAGAAAAGAAAGATAATGAGAACCAGCAATGCAAAGAAGACTTCCCGCAGAATGATTCGCTGCCGGCGCGCAGGATCCACATTCTTGAGGACGGAAAGGAAAATTGGGATATTACCCAGCGGATCCATGACCAGCAGGAGAAGGATTGCGGCAGAAAATATTTCAGGGAGAGTAAGATTCATTTATTTCGCTTCTGGGCTGCATGACGGCGATTGGCATCCAGTTCCATTTTTCGCAAAATAATACGTTTGGGCGTGACTTCAACCAACTCATCTTCGGCAATAAATTCAATGGATTGATCCAGGGATAATAGTCGCGGCGGTCTCAGTGTGACGGTATGATCGGAGCCGGCAGCCCGCATATTAGTCAATTTCTTCTCCCGCACAATATTGACGGTCAAATCCCCACTGCGATTACGTTCGCCCACCACCATTCCGGCATACACCGGCGTACCCACGGCAACAAACAAAGTTCCCCGATCCACCATGCCCACGCAGGCATAGGCCGTCACTTTCCCCGGCCGGTCCGCGATAATAGCCCCTGTTTGTCGCTGGGGAATGGGTCCAAACCAGGGAGCATATCCTTCAAAAAGTTTGTTCATGATGCCAGCCCCGTTAGTGTCGGTCATAAATTGACTTCGAAAACCAATCAAGCCCCGTGACGGAATGACATATTCCATAAATACCCGACCGTGGCCGTGATTGATCAAATTCGTCATGCGACCCTTCCGTGCGGCGAGTTTTTCACTGATTACACCCACTTTTTCTTCCGGAATATCCAGATATACTCGTTCCATAGGTTCCATGCGTTGACCATTCACATCCCTGGTAATGACCCGGGGTTTGGATACCATGAATTCATACCCTTCACGACGCATGGTTTCGATGAGTACGGCCAGTTGCAATTCTCCCCGGCCACAGACTTCGAAGGCATCGGCCCGGTCGGTTTCCTTCACTTCCAACGAAACATTGCTCAGGATTTCCTTTTCCAAACGCTCCCGCAGGTGCCGTGAGGTGAGATATTGTCCGTCCTGCCCGGCAAAGGGGCCCGTATTGACATAAAACACCATCGTTACCGTAGGCTGGTCAATCTGAATCCGGGGCAAGGGTTGAGGATTGTCATTGTCGGCAATAGTGTCGCCGATGGTCACGCCTTCCACGCCGGCAATCGCCACGATATCACCGGCCTCCACCTGGTCCACTTTCTTCCGCTGTAAACCAAAATAAGTGTAAATCGCAGAAAACTTGATCTGTCCCCGAACGTTGTCCGCGCCACACAAGGCATAGGAACGATTCATGGCCAGGATGCCATGATTCAATCGGCCCACTGCCACTTGTCCCACGTAGGAATCATAATCCAGATTGGTCACCAGGAATTGAGTCGGACCGTCATCACTGGCAACGGGACCGGGGATTTCCGATAGAATGGTATCGAACAATACGGTTAAATCTTCGGCATTATCGCCAAATTCACGGTGGGCCACACCGGCCTTGGCGTTGGTATATACAACGGGAAACTCGATTTGATCATCATTGGCATCCAAATCAATAAATAAATCATAGACTTCATCCAGTACTTCGTTAATCCGGGCGTCGCCGCGATCAATTTTATTGATGACCAAAATAATTTTCAGTTCCTTTTCCAGTGCTTTTTTCAGAACGAACCGGGTCTGCGGTAAGGGACCTTCACTGGCATCAACCAGAAGTAAGGCACCATCCACCAGATTCAAGCTCCGTTCCACTTCTCCGCCGAAATCGGCATGGCCCGGGGTATCAAGAATATTGATTTTTACGTTCTGATAAAATACGGACGTATTTTTCGCTGCAATCGTGATGCCCCGCTCCCGCTCCAAATCCATGGAATCCATGACACGGTCCTGGACATCCTGATGAGCGTGAAAGGTGCCGCTCTGACGAAGTAAACCGTCCACCAGGGTTGTTTTGCCATGATCAACATGGGCGATGATGGCAATATTGCGAAACGTATCTTTTCGTTTTTCCGTCATAATTTCATTTCGTTAAAGGTTAGATCAGGTCCGGACCCAGCGCCAGATTTCCGGTAATGTAATGCGTTTCCCGTACATCAGAAGGGTGGTCCGGAATATTTTCCCGGCCGCACGAAACATAAAAAACACTGAAATGAGGAGAATCAGCGCACTGAAAACAATTTCCCAGGTTTCAATGAAACCGGTACCGACCCGCAAGGGTATCATGAAGGGTGTAAAGATGGGAATGAAAGAAATTATTTTTGTAGCCGTGGCACTGGGATTGGTAATAAAAAAACTGGATAACATCATAGGAAGAACGGCTACTATGGATATTATGCTGGTTGATTGCTGTGCCTCCTGTTCCGAATTGAACAAGGTTCCCATCGTGGCAAAAACAGCGGCATAGAAAAAATATCCCAGTAAAAAATACACAAAAAGAAATCCTCCGGTGGAGAATCCCAGGGACTGTCCCAATCCTTGGTAACTCAAAACACTATATCCAACAATAACATATGTCCCCAATTGTACAAGACCCAGTAAACCCAGACCTAATATTTTACCGGTCATGATCTGCATCGGTGAAGCGGATGATAACAGGACTTCCACCACCCGGCTGGTTCGTTCTTCCATGACACTGCGTAGCAAGAGTTGCCCGTTCACGAAAATGGACATGAACAGAATAAACATACTGGCAAAGGGAATCATGAAACTAACCAATTCATTACCGGCAGATGTTTCCCCGGATTCATTGACTTCATACGCCTTAAAGTGCACCCGTTCCGTCAATTTTTGAACCAGAGTCGGATCGATTGATTCGCGGTTGAATCGCTCCCGCATGACAGTATTGTACAGGGATTGACGCATATCCTGCTGAATTTTGAAGTTTCCCAGTGATAAGGCCAAAAATTCCGGTGTTTCCCCTTCAACCACGGAATCAGGTAATACTACTACGGCATGAATATCTTTACGCAATAGGGCTACCTTGGCACTGTCCAGAAGCGAAAAGGGTTGCACCACATATTGGGATTGTCCGTCGGCAGTCTGGTGTTCCCAATTTACATGATCGATAAATTCATCACCCATACCCGATGATTCATCCACCAAGCCGATGATGAAGACTTCTTCCGTATCACGATTGATGAGAAGACTAGGGACCACGCTCATGGCAATGATAATCAGAGGGAATAAGACCATGGTAATAATAAAAACTTTGGATTTCACCCGGGTCATGAATTCCCACTTGATGATTTTCAGGACCTGGTTCATGACTGAGCCTTTACGGTGGCGATAAATATTTCTTCCAGCGTGGGCGGACGAAGAGAATAATCTTTAATTGTAACCTGGTCGTTCAACCAGGCGATGAAGGGTTGAGAATCGGCCCGCATGATTCCCGACAGTTTACGTTCGTCAATCGTGGGATTTTCCAGATAGGTATCCAGCCCTTTTTGGTCCAGTTGTCCTTCGTATTCCACGACAACCTGGTTATTATGAAAATCATTCCGGATCGTATCCAGGGCTCCTTCCAATAACATTTTCCCTTTATTGATCAGACAAATGTTGGTACAAAGCCGTTCAACCTGTTCCATCTGATGGGTGGAAAATAAAAAGGTCGTCCCTCCCTGCTGTTTCTCCTGAATGATTTCTTTCAGCAATAATTGGTTTACCGGATCCAGTCCCGTGAAGGGTTCATCCAGGACAACCAGTTGCGGATCATGCAACAAGGTAATGATGAACTGGACTTTTTGTTGATTACCCTTGGATAATTCTTCTGTTTTCTTGTCGCTGTACAACGTAAGGTCAAAACGATCAATCCAGTCGATGGCTTTCTTCCGCGCCTCGGATTCGGACAATCCCTTTAGAGTGCCGAAATAGACGATAGTGTCCAGGAGTTTTTGTTTCTGGTACAGTCCCCTCTCTTCCGGTAAGTATCCGAACGTATTTACTGGTAAGGACCGGATCGGTTTATCTTTGAAAGTAATGGAGCCGCTGTCCGGTTCAATAATGCCCATGATCATCCGAATGGTGGTGGTTTTACCCGCTCCGTTCGGTCCCAGGAATCCATAGATTGCGCCTTCGCTCACAGTGAAATCCACTCCATCCACAGCAGTGAGAGTATTGAAATACTTCGCAACAGCAGCGATATGCAGCATCAAGGACTCTGAAGAGAAGATTTACGGCTGATACCATCCACCTTTGGGTCAGGAGTTATACCCAGGATATCGGCAATGGTGACCGCAATATCCACAGACGGGACATGAGCGGAAATATTTCGCGGTTCAAATCCCGGCTGGCAGATGAGGAAGGGAACGTGAGCATCATAATCATAGGGCGTGCCGTGACTGGTGCCGTAAGGATTGCGGTACACCCAGTGTTTTTCCTGGACAATCCAGAGATCGGGACTCTTGACGGGATGGGTGAAATGCTTCATACGCGTCAGTAAGGTATCCTTTTCCGTGGAATTCAATATATCCTCCCGGTTGAGGACGTATTCAATTCCATCGACCTGGACCAGCTCTTCGCGAATGACGGTACTGATCCAATCCTGATCAATGTTCTCCTTTTCCATCATGTCGGCATCAAAATAAAACCCCAGGCCGTAGGATACGATAAAATCATGATGACCGAATTTCGCATCAATCCGATCGTAGGCCCTTTTCACGGCATTGTCCCGGGCATGACCGTCAATTCGTCCCGCCCGCTGTCCGGTGGTCTGACGAATGAATTCCGGTAATTCCAGTCCGCCGTGATCGGCAGTCAGGACGATAACCGTATTTTCCAATCCGACCAATTGATCCACCGTCATCAGGAAATGGCTGAGGTAACGATCAATTTTTATAAGGTTATCCATGCCTTCCTGAGACCGGGGACCGTAATCATGTGTAATCCAATCGGTGGCGGAAAGTCCGATACATAATAAATCCGGCTCCCCATCCTGCCCCAATTGTTCTTCCCGAATAATGGTCTCTCCCAGTTGTAATGTATTTCGTTCCTGCCAGGGCGTTCCGGCAAAGTAATTGAGCACCATATCATCATTGTAAGTAGAATCAAAGCCAATGGGAAAAACCGGTGAATATATGGCATTCATATAATTATCGGTTTCACCATCGAAAAAGTCTTCGCGGGCATAGGTCAGATAAAGATCATTGGACAGGGACTTGATCCATAAGGAATCGCGGTAGGAAGAAATATTAACATCCCGATTGAAGGCATCCAGCCAGGATGGAATCTGATCTGTATAATAATCGGTCGTGGTAAACCCACCGGCCCAATTATACCACAGGGCCATATCGGGATGCTTACCCCCCATGAAAACCGAAGCCCGGTCCTTACCGGCAATGGAATATACTTTACTTCCGGGATAGGTGGCTTTCAGCCAGTCACCGATGGCCGTGGCAGCGACCAGTCGGTAGGATCGGGGATCACTGGGAATGGTTAACGGTTTTGCCTGATCATCGCCGACACAATAATGTTTTTCCTTTTTTTCACGATCATACCAGGAATTACCGATCACACCAGCTGGTCCGGGGTAACGACCGGAACCCAACACAAAATGCCCTGGCCCCGTAGCGGTATAGCCATGCTCATGATAAGTTTCCGTAAAGGAAACACCGTGATCCCGGAGCCATTTAAATCCGCCGGTAAACAGGGGCATGTAATGCGTAAATGCCTTATGGGATAAGTGATCCACTGAAATAAGTACAACCAACCGCGGTGGTGCATCCTGTCGGCATCCTGCCAGAAATAGTGTTATGAAGAATATCAGGAATTTCTTCATGCCAGAACCTTCAGAAAACGACGTTTACCGACCTTAATGACATATTCTTGTCCAGTCGTCAATTTCAGAAACGGATCCTGAGAGGTTTTACCGTTCAGCTTCACGGCATTTTGTTTCAATAACCGTCGTCCTTCGCCCTTGCTGACGATGAGTCCTTCCTGTAACAACAGATCTAATAAGGGCATTTCCTGTTCCAGGCGGATTTCAGGCATATCATCCGGTACATCCTTTTTTACAAATACAGTATCAAAATGCTCTTCCGCTTTGCGGGCCATATCACGGTCATAGTACAGGGCGACCAGCTCCCGGGCCAGCCGACGCTTTACATCACGGGGATTTGTGGCAGGATCCTGTAACAATTTTTCCACTTCCTTCCAACGATCGTCGTCATAATCCACAGCAAGCCGGAAATATTTCAGGATTAACTCGTCCGGAATCGATAATGTACGGCCATACATGTTTTCTGGTGTTTCTGTAAGGGCGATGTCATTGCCATAGGATTTGGACATTTTATCCGAACCGTCCGTTCCTTCCAGCAAGGGTAGGGTTATAATCACCTGGGGCTCCTGACCCGATTCCCGTTGCAAATCTCTTCCCACCAATAAATTGAATTTCTGATCCGTCCCCCCCAGTTCAACATCTGCTTTAAGTGCGACAGAATCCATCCCCTGCGCCAGAGGATAAAGGAATTCATGAATGGAAATGGGAACCTGTTCGGCATAGCGTTTGGTAAAATCATCCCGCTCCAGCATCCGTGCAACCGTATACTTACTGGCCAGAGAAATGACATCAGAAAAATTCATTTTATTAAGCCAACTACTATTATATACAATCTTCAACTTATCAATATCAAGTATAACTTTAGCTTGTTCAACATACGATTCGGCATTTCTTTTTGTATCTTCCAGCGTCAGTTGAGGTCTTGTTTTGTTTCGTCCGGAAGGATCTCCGATCATGGCGGTAAAATCACCGATGACCAGTATTGCCTGGTGTCCCAGGTCCTGAAAATGCCGTAATTTTCTCAGTACAACGGCATGGCCAATATGTAAATCCGGCCGACTGGGGTCACAACCCAGTTTGACATTTAACGGGCGGTTGAGGCGCAGGGAGGCTTCCAGCTTGGTTTTTAATTCCTCCAGAGGTAGAATCTCTTCCGTACCCCGTTCTATGATTTTTAATTGATTATCTACCGGTAAAAATGTCATCTGTATTTGCTCATCTCGCGGCTGGTTTCCCGCTTGATATCGCGCTCCTTCATAGCTTCTTTCTTATCATGGATCTTTTTCCCCTTGGCCAGTCCCAATTCAACCTTGGCCCAACTCCCCTTGAAATATATCCGTAGTGGAATCAGAGTTAATCCTTTTTCCGCCAGTTTTTGTCCCAGCTTGAGGATTTCCCGTTTATGGAGTAATAATCGCCTTTCCCGTCGGGGATCATGTCCGGAAAACCCAGTGTGGGAATAGGGACTGATATGCATACCTACGATCGTAGCCTGGCCGTCACGGATTACCGCATAGGCTTCCTTCAGGTTTCCCCGCCCTTCCCGCAGACTTTTCACCTCACTCCCGCTCAATGCAATACCGGCTTCAATTTTCTCCAGAATGTGGAATTCATGGAAGGCTTTTCGGTTTGTTGCGACAGGTTGTATATCCATATCAATTATTGACGGGAAAAATACGGAATCGCCATTCGATTTTCCAAGGTTAATCCTTGTTGTCCCGGCTAGGTTCCGTGTAAAATTCGGGGTTCTTTTTTTAATCGTTATTGCCCGGATGGTGGAATTGGTAGACACGCATGATTCAGGTTCATGTGGCCGCGAGGCTGTGCAGGTTCAACTCCTGTTCCGGGCACTCCACTGAACCTTT
>JBHHUC010000005.1:0-69959 GCA_046861395.1 Fidelibacterota bacterium | reverse complement strand
GTGCCGGAGGAAACTCCATCGACCTGGGGTCATGGGGTAATGCAACAGACGGAAGCTGGTTAATTGATCTGGTTGGTACTGGAGATTATGCTACCCCTGGAGCGGTTGAGCAGACGATTAGTACAGATGTTGGAGCAGACTATGTGCTTAGCTTTGACATCATCGTGAATGGTGTTCCATCATTGGTAGCTACTATTGATGGTGCGTCCCAGACTTTCTCGACTACAGGCTCACACTCAGTTGCCTTTACAGCCACAGCCACAACCACAACGATAAATTTATCCTCTGATGGAAGTTATCAATATGTAGGTAACAACCTGTTTCTAGATAACGTTTCTGTTAGTGGCGGCGAAATTAATTCCGCCAGCTTTACAACGGGAATTTTGCCAGCAGGATCATATACCTACACGCTGACCGTCTCCGATGGTGAGTTTACTTCATCGGATGAAGTGGTGGTCACGGTAGAGGCTGATGTGACGGCTCCTGTTATCACGGTGGACGGAAACAATCCTTTGGTGATGTTCCGGGTTCCGACGTATACGGATCCGGGAGCAACAGCGACTGATGACTGTGATCTCAACCCGTCTTTGACGGTAAACAGCACAGTTGATCCTACGGCTCTGGGAAGTTATGCGGTTACCTATACGGCCACGGATGCCGCCGGTAACAGTTCTACGGCCACCCGTGTGGTCCAGGTTGTGAACCGTGACCCGATAGCCGTTGCCGGTAATGCTCAGACTTTTGACTGTGTACTTACCACAGCGGATGTCTCTCTGGACGGATCAGGTTCATCCGATCCGGACAATGATCAATTGTCATACAGCTGGAGTGAGGGCGGCACAGCATTGGCCACTGGCGCCATGGCTCAGGTTTCCCTGGGTGTGGGTGTCCATACGCTTACCCTGACCGTAGATGACGGGTTTGGCGGAACAGCCTCCGCTGACGTGGTCATTACCGTAAACGGTGATGTTGAACCGCCGGTGTTGACCCTGGTGGGTGATAACCCGATGCAAACCATTTGTCATTATGGCTACACCGATCCCGGCGTGGATGTGGTGGATGTATGCGATGCGGCTCCGGCCGTCACCGTGAGTTCCACCGTAGATACCCTGGCATTGGGAACCTATGAAGTCACCTACACGGCCACAGATGCTGCTGGCAACAGCGCCAGCGTCACCCGGACGGTTGAAGTGATAAACAACGACCCGGTTGTGGCCAATGCCGTCGGTACGGTTACCCTGACATTTGGCGGATCGATTTCTGCCGACGTGGACCTGTCCACGGTATTTACTGATCCCGATGGACATCCCATGACCTTTGCCGCGGTTGGCGGTGATGATGGTGTGGCTACGGCCTCTCTGAATGGGTCCGTGGTTACGGTGGATGCCGTTGACTTTGGTTATGCCACAGTGACGGTGACCGCCACAGATATTTGTGGTGGCAGCACAGTTCATGAGTTTACTGTTGAAGTGATTGCCCTGCCGGCACTGGCCCAGTCCATTGTTTTTGCTACTCACGAATCAAAACTAGGCAAGGAAAGTGAAGTGGTGACCGGTAACGTTATCGTGAATGATTATCGCGCTTCCGAAGATGACGATGATCATGGCGATGATGACCATGGTGATGATGAAGATGATGACCACGGCGATGATGACGAAGAGGGCTATGAACTGAAACTGGACAAGGAAGTTCTAACGCCTGCTGGTTATTTCCTTCATGCCAACAGTATCCAGATCAAGAAAGATGCCGTTGTCGCAGGTGACATTTATTACAATGTCCTGGATGCCAGCAACAATGCCGATCTGACGGGTGCCCTTATTGCCGGTATTGCTGTACCGGAGTATGTGAACATGCCTCCCTTCAAATCTGCTCCGGCCGGTAACAGCAACGTAACGGTTCAGAAAAACCAAACTCTGACCCTGCCTCCAGGCGATTACGGACGGATCAAGGTCAAGAAGAATGGTAAACTGCACTTGACCGGTGGCGTGTATAACGTGGCCAAGCTGGAACTGGAGAAGAAAGCCAAGCTGCGCTTTGAAAATGCCGGTGAGGTTCGTGTGGCCGACAAGCTGAAGGTGAAGGAAAATGTCTACATTGGTCCCGCCAATGGCGCCATGATAGATGCATCCTCCATAATCTTCTATGTGGCCGGTGACGACGAAATCGAACTGGGCAAGAAGAGCCACACTTATGCCACCATCTATGCTCCGGATGCAGAGTTGGAGGTCAAAGAGGAATCGGATGTGACCGGCGCCCTCTATGCCTCAGAAGTGAAAGTTGAAAAAGAAGTCTTACTGACTCTGGACAGCTACTTTGACGTGTTGGGGAATGCCAATGCCAAGCTGGCGGCCTGGAGCGAACCGATTTATGCGGCGGATATTCCTGAGACCTACAGTCTTAGCCAGAACTATCCCAACCCGTTCAACCCCACCACCAATATTGACTATGCTTTGACGGAAGACGGTTTTGTCAACGTGAAGGTGTATGATATTTTGGGTCGTGAAGTGGCCACCTTAGTCAATGGTATGCAGTTGGCAGGCCATCACACGGTACGGTTTGATGCCGGGAACCTGGCGGCAGGAACCTACATTTACTTGATACAGACGGATGGCTTTAGACAGGCCAAGAAAATGGTGTTACTGAAATAACCCCTTTTTCACCCTGTACTGCATACCCTACGGTATGCCTGAAAACCCCTGCTCTTCCCCAGCAGGGGTTTTCTGTTTCTACATTACGGGGAAATCAAGGGAAAACAAAGGATCATAGGAATGGTCCCCGGTAACCCGGCATTTCGGTATAGGATTTCTCACCGACGACCACGTCAGAGTTATTTGCGCTGGCCGGAGGGCTGCGAGACCCGGACTCGCTTAAGGGAAGCGGGTTGTTTCCTGAACTGATAACTTGGAAATGGGGCGGATATAATGACCGGGGCTCCGGCACCTA
Organism: Fidelibacterota bacterium; assembly: GCA_046861395.1. Lineage (GTDB taxonomy): Bacteria > Fidelibacterota > Marinisomatia > Marinisomatales > JABMOV01 > JBHHUC01. The sequence continues at coordinate 67,016 of JBHHUC010000005.1, read as the reverse complement.
TTTGTATCGGATAGAAGCCGGCAACGAAGCTCTAAAGGAAAAAATAGAATTCGTGTGTTAACCGTACAAGTTGGGCGCCATTAAATAAAATTTATGAATTATATAGAATTCACCGTATATTTTTTATAACCCTGCTCCTCAAGCGGCTGTAATTACTGTTTATTCCTCCTTCCACGATCATGATCTCCGGTGTGCGGTGGGGATAGTTAATGGAGGACTTATGGCAACTGCATTTGGTATCTGTGTAGGCGCATCGACGATAACCGGTGTGCTTATTAGCGATGATAACAACCAAGTTGATATCAGGGAAAAAGTATCCCTGACCCATGAAGGGAATCCCAGAGAAACACTTAAAACTGTTCTGAAGAAGGCCCGTTTGTCGCCTGAGACAAAGGTGAGTGTTACCGGCCGCCGCTTCAAGGATTGTCTAAATTTCGATAATATTTCGGAACCACGTGCAATTGAAATTGCCTTGGAACATGTGTATAATGGTGGTCCCCCCATAGATGCCCTGATAAGTGCCGGAGGTGAAACATTCATCGTTTATAGCCTGGATAAGAAAGGTCGGATCACCCGAGTTTATACCGGAAACAAATGTGCCTCAGGCACCGGCGAATTTTTTCTCCAGCAGATTCGCCGTATGGATGTTTCTCTGGATGATGCCATTCGTTTGAGCCGAAATGAAGACCCCCACCATGTTTCCGGACGCTGTTCCGTATTTTGTAAGAGTGACTGCACCCATGCCACAAACATCGGAGTTCCAAAAGGTAAGGTTGTGGCTGGTCTGAGCCAGATGATGGCCCAGAAAGTTTTGGAGTTACTCAAAAGTACAGACAAGAATTCGGTTATGATCGTGGGAGGTACAACACAGATATCACCCATGATCGATTATATCAAAACTAAAATTGAGAATGTTATTATTCCAGATGAAGCAACCTATTTTGAAGCACTGGGCGCTGGCATCTGGGGCTTGAAGAACGGAAGTCGTGCCTGGGGTGAAATCGATACTCTATTTAATGAGACCGGCACCCGTTTTGATTTCCATCCCCCCTTAATGAATTTCCGGGATCAAGTTGTTTTTAAGTCATTGGATCGCGGTACACCCAAAGAGGGAGATCGGTGCATCCTTGGGCTGGATGTTGGGAGCACGACCACCAAAGCAGTTCTGTTACGGGAGCGGGACCTGAAGATCATTGCTTCGGAATATTTGCGGACCAATGGTGATCCGGTCGCGGCTTCTCGCAATTGTTACCGGGTACTGCTGGGGAGGTTGGGCGGTGTAAAGGTCGATATTTTTGGTTTGGGCGTTACTGGGTCAGGCCGGAAAATTGCGGGACTACACGCGCAAACCGATGGTGTCATCAATGAAATCATTGCTCATGCCGAGGCGGCCATTCACTTTGACAAGGATGTTGATACCATATTTGAAATCGGCGGGCAGGATGCCAAGTACACTTTTATTACCAATGGTGTGGCCAGTGATTATGCCATGAATGAAGCATGTTCGGCCGGAACCGGGTCGTTTCTGGAAGAATCAGCGTTTGAAACCCTGGGAATACCTATGGAGGAAATCGCCGATTGGGCCCTGGAAGGAAAACGTCCGCCGAATTTCAATGATCAATGTGCCGCCTTCATATCGTCTGATATCCAAAGCACTTCTCAGGAAGGCATACCGAAAGAAGATATTCTGGCCGGACTAGTGTATTCAATTTGTATGAATTACGTTAACCGAGTGAAGGGGGCCCGTCCCGTGGGCCGCAAGGTGTTTATGCAAGGCGGCGTGTGTTACAATCGGGCCATTCCCATGGCAATGGCGGCCCTTTCGGGAAAGGAAATCGTTGTTCCACCTGAGCCGGGGCTCATGGGTGCCTATGGTGTGGCATTGGAAGTGTTACATCGGGTGGAGAAAGGACTCCTGGAACCAAAGAGCTTTAATCTCGAAACACTCATCAACAGGGACGTTGAGTATAAGAAATCCATCAACTGCTTCGGTGGTAAAGAAAAATGTGATCTGGGCTGTGAGATCAATCGAATTGTAATCGAAGGCAAGACCATTCCGTTTGGTGGAGCTTGCAACCGTTTTTATAATCTGCGGCACAAGATTAGGATCGAACCGGGACAACATGATTATGTTGTAAAGCGACAGAAATTGATCTACGAAACCTTTGCGCCCGATCTCAATATTCTCCCCGACACCGCGCCAACAGTGGGCATTATGCGCTCCCTGCTCATGAATACGTATTATCCGCTGTGGGCACACTTTTTTGTGTCTCTGGGTATGCGACCGGTATTATCGGATGAAGTATCCCAGGAGGGCATCGACCAGTGTGCTGCCGCCTTTTGTTATCCCTGTGAAATTTCTCACGGGTGTTTTCATAATTTAATGTCCAAGGATACGGATTATGTCTTTCTGCCGCATGTTACCGGGATTTTCGTAAAAAACGGTTACAACCCGGCCCGGACCTGTCCTCTGGTTCAGGGGGAACCGTATTACCTGAACAACACGTTTCTGTTCCGTAGGGCGTCGGCACCATTGATTTTATCGCCGGTCATCAACTTTTCCGATTCGATGAAAACACAGCGGAAAGGTTTACGCAGCCTGGCTCTGAGTCTGAAGGTATCGGAAGACCAAATCGACAAAGCCTTCGAGCAAGCCAGTGATGTTCAGCAGAAAGTTTTTGCTGCCATGCTAAACCTGGGCCAGGAAGCACTGGCACAGGTGGAACAGGAGCCGGACCGTATCGGTGTCATTCTGTTTGGCCGACCCTACAATGCCTTTGCCCCGGAGGCGAATAAGGGGATTCCCCATAAGTTTGCCTCTCGCGGTTACACCATCATTCCCGTGGACTGTTTGGAACTGGCCGATCAACCGGTGAAAGATCATATGTTCTGGGGGATGGGACAATTCAACCTGAAGGGGGCGGAATTTATCAAACACCATCCTCAGCTATTCGGAACCTTCATTACCAATTTCAGTTGTGGCCCCGATTCATTCATTGTGGGATACTTTCGTGATATTTTGGAGAAAAAACCATCCCTGACTCTGGAATTGGATAATCATACTGCTGATGCCGGTCTTGAAACCCGAATTGAGGCTTTCCTCGATATCGTTGCCCGCTATCGAAAAATTCAACCATCGTTAGTGACGCAGAAAGAAAAGCCCTTCCGGCCGGCGGAATCATGGCTGCACAAGGGAACATATACGATTGTCACTTCGGAGGGTGAGGTCACTGATCTCTTCGACCCCAGAGTAAAGTTGATCTTCTGTAGCATGGGACGATTTTCCTCGGAAGCGATAGGTGCGAGTTACAGCGGCATGGGTGTAAAAACGGTTGTAATGCCAGAATCAACGGAAGAGGAACTGAAACTTGGACGGGGAAACACTACCTGCAAGGAATGTCTCCCGCTTCAGATTACAACAGGTGCCTTTATTAAATATCTGAAAGAGGAACGGGAACCGGATGAAATATCCATATATTTTGTTCCAACTGCCGACGGCCCCTGCCGCTTTGGTCAATATCGGGACTTCTGGCGTGATTATGTTCAGAAAAACAAGGTTAGGGATGTTTCTTTTTTCACCATGTCCTCGCAGGATGGTTATGGCGGTCTGGGAAAGAAAATTACGCAACGAATCTGGCAGGCCGTGATCCTGGCCGATCTGTTTGAAGATATTTTCTATACGATGCAGGTGTTGGCACATTCCTGGCCCCGGGCCAGGAAAATATTTGAGCAGGCCTGGGCAACGATCATCAATGCCTTGAAAACTGATTTCGACCACTTGAACCCTGCCGTGGAGGAAGCGGCAATGCTTCTGGCGACGGTTCCGCAGAAACAGCCCTTATCCGAGACACCACAGGTTCTTGTTGTAGGTGAAATCTATGTTCGCAAAGAAGGGCTTTCGCGCCGATGGTTACCAGAACGCCTGGTGAAAGCCGGAATCATACCGCTGGTAGCCCCCATTCATGAATGGGGCATGTATGTGGACTGGCTACATAAGGAACGATTACTAACCGAGGCAGAAGGATGGAAAGAAAGACTTGGAAAAGCCATCGAACGTCAGCTCAAAGGTCGAATTGAGCGCAAATTGAAAAAATTGTTGGCAAAATCAGGATGGATTTCTCCCCACTTTATCGATATAGACCATATCGTGGCAGCGGGTGAGATGTTTTTATCGCGAAATTTGCCGGGAGAAGCTATTTTAACCACCGGAGGACCGTTTGCGGAGGTGGGAAGCAAGTATTGCGGTGCCGTGGCCATAGGCCCCTTCGGTTGTATGCCTAACCGGCTCAGTGAAGCGCTGTTGAACCTGGGGATGGACCAGGATCATGTTCAACGCTTCCGAAAGGATGATTTCACACGCAAACTACTGGAGGAAATTCCCAATCTGCCGTTTTTGGCTATCGAGAGCGATGGGAATCCGTTTCCTCAGGTCATCGAAGCAAGGCTAGAAACATTCATCCTGCAAGCCAAACGGACACACAGCGTGATGCATCAATTGAATGGAAATGTATGATAGAATAGATATTTAACAACAGACTTTAATATAAAATACAATATTTTCTTCTTTTCTCTATGGTTTTGGCGAAAAGTGCTGTTTTTTTCTGTTTCCGATGAAATAATCCTAAAGTTTCCTGAATTTTCTCCGATGTTGTTAGCAGGTGATGGAAATCGCCGACTGTCGGGAGCTTCACAGCGCCCGAAGACAAGGAAGTCATAAAAAACAACATGGAGGTCACTATGGGAAGTGATTTAACACGAATCGGTGCCAATATAGAAGCCTTACAATCCTTAGGCTCATTATCCTCAATCAACCGGAAAATTGGCATGCACCAGTTACGCCTGGCAACCGGAAAAAAGATCAATTCTACGGAAGAAGATCCGGCCGGTTATCAAATTGCTCGCGGATTGGAAAGTCGTCGTCGCGGGCTGGAAGTTGCATTGGCAAATGTCGGTACGGCCAAGAATGTATTGAACATTGCCGAAGGCGGCTATCAAACCATCATGGATCTGTTACAGACCATGAAAGAAAAAGCCACTCAGGCTGCGGATGTATCTTTGTCCAGCACCCAGCGTTCAGCTATTAACGATCAAGTCGGTGCTCTGATTTCGGAAATTGATGCCATTGTTACCGAAACATCCTTTAACGGTGTTGCACTCATTGATGGTTCATATTCAGCCAAGAAATTCCATACTGGCGAAGGGGCGTCAAATGAATTGTCAGTTACCTTGAACGGTGCGGATTCAGCCGATCTTACAATCAGCACGGTAAGCCTATCAACGGCCGCCAGTGCCAGTGCCGCCATTGGCACCCTGGGCACGGCAATCGACACCCTGGCCAGTCGTTTGCAGGATGTGGGAGAATTTAAATCCCGTCTGACTGCCAAGGAGCAGACCCTGGCGGTTGCGATCACCAATACCGAGGAAGCTCGCAGCCTGGTGGAAGATGCCGACTTTGCAAAAGAGCAGATGGAAGTCATGAAGTTGCAGATCCTGCAACAGACAGCCGTCGCCTCCTTGGCACAGGCTAATGCATCCCCGCAGGTTGTTCTTTCTCTCTTCGGTTAACCGATCGGAATATCAATTAAAAGAACGTGATGAAAGGACCGTCCTATGGCAAATGACATCATGGGAATAAAAGAGGCAGCGCAGTATCTGAAGATCAAGGAACAAACGATTTATCGCCTGGTCCAGAATGGTACAATCCCTGCGTTAAAACTCGGAGGTCAATGGAAAATGAAACAGGAACATATTGATCGCATGTTCGATGAAATTCTGACGGAAAAACTGAATGAGTTGAAACACTAACGCACACAACAACCCTGCGCTTGAAAAGCCCTCGAAATGAGGGCTTTTCTTTTTATCATTATTACTGATTTTTATCAAAAACCGTTAAATCATCTTTTTTCCCCATCAATTTTATCAGGCCGTCCAGCGGAATAAAGGGCCCCGTCAATCCTCCGATAATAACACTGAAACCAACAACGATTGACATGCCGGAAGGCAGACGGTTCCCATGTCAATAAAAAACTGCCGTCTGATAACAAGGAAGTTAACAATAACAAAAGGAGTTCACATGGCTAGTGACTTAACAAAAATCGGCGCCAATGTTCCGGCGATGCAGTCTCTGAGTTCACTCTCGGATATTAATGGCAAGATTGCAATGCGACAATTACGTCTTGCAACCGGTAAACGAATCAACTCCACGGAAGAGGACCCAGCCGGCTACCAGATCGCACGCGGTTTGGAACGTCGTCGTCGTGGACTGGAAGTGGCCCTGGCAAATGTCGGTACGGCCAAGAATGTATTGAACATTGCGGAAGGTGGTTATCAAACCATCATGGATCTATTGCAGACCATGAAGGAAAAGGCCACCCAGGCCTCGGATGTGTCTTTGTCCAGCACCCAGCGTTCAGCCATCAACGACCAGGTCAGCGCTCTGATTTCGGAAATAGACGCGATCGTAACTGAAACATCCTTTAACGGAACCGCGCTCATTGATGGATCCTATTCTAGTAAAGCATTCCATACTGGCGAAGGTGCAACGGATGAATTGTCGGTTACCTTGAATGGTGCTGATTCAGCTGATCTCAGTATCGACAGTGTGAATGTATCATCGGCTGCCAGTGCCAGTGCCGCCATCAGCACCCTTAGCACGGCAATTGACACCCTGGCCGGTCGTGTCCAGGATGTGGGAGAATTCAAATCCCGCCTCTCGGCCAAGGAATCAAACCTGGCGGTGGCCATTACGAATACGGAGTCGGCGCGTAGCGTGATTGAGGATGCTGACTTCGCGAAAGAACAGATGGAGGTGATGAAGCTACAGATATTACAGCAGACTGCGGTAGCCTCTCTGGTTCAGGCGAATTCTTCGCCGCAAGTCGTTCTGTCCTTATTCTAATAAAAATAAGCACAGAACGATCACAGGAGGACGGGAAGCAATTCCCGTCCTCCCAGATTTTTCAAAAAAACACTAAAGAATTACGAAAAAGCGACGATATTTGGGTAATGAATATGTATGCGTCCAATAACAGTATGATTATCGGATAAAGATTGAAAGAAGGAAGAAAATATGAAAAGTTCCGACATGTCCAAGGTTCATACTTCAAATATCTACTTGAAACAAAAAGTATTAACCGCTACCCCAGAACAATTAATAACCTATATCTTTGATGCCGGCATAGCCTTTTGTTCTCGAAAAGACCGGATAAAGGCCGAAAATGCCGTTCAGGAGCTAATCAATGCCCTGAATTTTAATGAAAAAGAATTGGCTACGACATTCTTCCAAGTATATCGCCATATTCAGTTTCTCATTCAAAATGAACAATTTGACGCTGCCCGGGATGCGTTGTCCGATTTGCGGACAACCTGGAAACAGGCCATGAAACAATAGCGTATTACCCATGTCGGTCGATATTGAAAGTATCTTTAGCTCCCAGTCCTCCATTGACCGCCTGGTAGGTCAGTATATTGCCTTGGAGCGGCAGCCACTTGATGCCCTGCTGAACAAAAAAAACACCCTGGAATCCAAAAAGGATGTCTTTAATGAACTGGATTCAAAACTGTCCAGCCTTTATACTGTTACTGAAAAACTTACCGATCCGATTACCGATTATTTTTCCGCAAAAAAAGCGTCCACCAGTGATGAAACCAAAGTAACAGCTTCAGCTGGATCGTCGTCGGTACTGGGCAATCATTCCATCAGTGTGGAACGGTTGGCCATTTCAGATACCCGGGTGTCGACACAATACACCGATACCGCCACCAGTTTCACCGGCTTCACAGCGGATCAGACCTTTACGATTAATGTGGCTCACCCGACGGATGCCGATTCCTCGAACCGCGTGGATATTTCCGTGACAGTTTCCAGTGCCACGTTCAGTAAAACCGATGATGAGGTACTGCTGGATATCGCCAGTGCCGTGAATTCAGCCATGTCCAATGCCGTTACCGCTGAAACAATAGACAGTGATGAAGTCATACACGCCTCCGTGGTTACCGAAGAAAGCGGAAAATCGCGCCTGATGTTTCGCAGCGAACGATCGGGATATACATACCGGCAAGGATTTACGGATAGTGCGGATTCACTTTTATCCACGTTGGAAATAAGCAATAATGTGTTATCGACCGGAACCAGTGGCGGTTACATAACAACCGTAGGTACATCAGCCACGACGAGTGAATTAAATGCAAAATTTACGATGGATGGTCTTACCTTTTACCGCGACTCGAACAATGTAACCGATGCCCTGTCCGGTCTGACAATTCAATTATTGGATACTTTTACCACTACTGAAACCATTACCGTGAATGCAGACGTGGATGCAGTGAAAACAGAAGTAAACGGTTTTATCGAGGCCTATAACGATGTTATCACTTTTATGCGTGAAAATGCCCGATTCAATCCCGACACGGAAGAAAACGGGTTGCTATCCAACGATTTGGTTTACAAGGATATTACCAATACCTTGCGCGGATATACGGTATCCACTGTTTCTGGAGCACAGTCCTCATCGTATACAAAATTATACAATATTGGTATTGAGGCTGATGATGAAGGCAAATTATCCATCGTGGATATGGACAAGTTCACCACCGCCATTGAAGGGTTATCCACCAATATTTCTGATGTATTTAACGCCACGGACGGTGTGGCGACCAATATTAAATCATATATCGAAAATTATACTGCCGTAGGGGGAACCATCGACGGCAGTAAAAATGTCATTGAAGATGAATTGACGCTGCTGGAAGACCGGATTTCGTTTACTGAAGATCTATTGTATGACAGGGAAATGCGTCTGCGGGACGATTTTTCCAAATTGCAGGAAGCCATGATACGGTTAAGTTCACAACAATCATATTTCCAGGTATTTAGCCGATAATCATGAAAGAAAGAATCGTAAATATTAAAAAATTACTCGAAGATGAACTGGATTGTTTTAATCATATTCTCCGGGAAACCAACCGGTTTATCAATGATTTGGACTCGGTCACGATTGAAGCAATTCTGCAATTGCTGGATGAGCGGGAAAAGCATATCAATCTGATCAATGATATTGAGCAGATCTATCAACAGGAAATTCAATATAATTCAGGCTCCAATGCGGAACACATCCTGAATGAAATATCCAACGTTTCCAAGAAAATCATTGCCCTGGATGCCCGGGTCATGGAAATTGTTCATATTATGAAATCGGAAGTCCTGAGTGAATTGAATACCCTGATAAACCGAAATTCTCCGTTGGAAATCCGGCAGAACACGGCCACCAAACCGATTATTGATATCCTGCAGAAATAACAGATGACAACGATTAAGAACATCCCGCCCTTTCCCAACGATCTTTCCGAATCCGAAAAGACAAAACAGGCCCAAAAGGAGAAAGAAACCATATCTCCATCATCGGATCCGGCTAAAGGTGATCCTCGTCCCGGTAAGGACAAAGTCACCATTTCTGATACGGGTCAGGCTTTGCTGCAGGAAGGGACCGAAGTCAATAAATATGTGAATGCATTTTCCCGGTTGCCGGATACGGACCATGATCGGCTGGCGGCCATTAAAGCCAAGGTCATGAAAGGGGAATACCTGAAAGATGTAATTACGGATGTTGTAGTCGAAAATCTTTTTCAGGAAATAAAAAGGGAAACCCAGGACCCACCGTCATCCCGGCCGGTAGACATTACCGCCATACGTGAAAAAATCAACCAGGGTCAATACAACACAGACGAAATTGTCGCTGTAATCGTCCGGAGAATTCTGGATGAAGAGTTCTGAGAGCTCAAAATCGATTCTTACATTTCAGACATAACCTCTTTCCGCCCCTGTATTTTGGATCATTCACCATCTTAAAACCGGCAATGTTCTGCAATGTCCTGCGACTAAGGTTGTTCTACCGTTAATTTGTTCAAAATTCTGCAAAAAAGTTAAAGATTTACCCGTTTTCACCGATGGTAAGAGTATGACCGGATTACGGCGAAAGGACCGAGGCAGAAAACAGATGAATCAAATATTAAACATAAAAGAAGCCTGCGTTTTCCTTGGCATCAAGGAACGAACCATGTACAAGTTGATTCATGAAGGCAAAATCCCTGCTGTAAAGATCGGCGGTCAATGGAGGTTTTATCGTCAGGCGTTGTTAAATCTGTTTCAGCCCGGCGAAAAAACGGATGATTGGGAACAAAAACAATGAATACGATACAGCCATGAGTAGAGCACGATGGATATTGCAACCGTAGTTGGTATTGTAACCGGTGTAGGATTGATTGTGTTTTCCATTCTGTTGAATTCAGGATTGGAATTATTTGTTAATGCACCTGGATTTTTAATTGTGGTAGGCGGGACGATTGCCGCAACCCTTATTGCTTACCCCTTAAACGAAGTATTTAAAGTCTTCGGTACATTAAGGAAGGTATTCCTGTTTAAGGCCACCGATCCCAGGAAGTTGATAAAAGAAATGGTGGAATTATCAATCAAAGCGCGTCGGGACGGACTCCTGGCCCTGGATAAGGAACTGAGTAAAGTAAACTATGATTTTCTGCGGAAGGGTTTGCAACTGGTTGTCGATGGTGTTCCTAATCCGTCCATAAACAATATTCTGCAGATTGAAGTAGTGAATATCAAACACCGCCACCGAGTCGGCTGGGAAATCTTTGTTGAGATGGGAAAATATGCTCCGGCCTTTGGAATGGTGGGAACACTAATCGGCCTGATTCAGATGTTGGCAGAATTGTCCGACCCGTCCACCATCGGACCCAAAATGGCTGTGGCACTGTTGACCACATTTTACGGAGCGATTATTGCAAATATGTTTTGTGTGCCTATCGCCGTCAAACTTCAGCGTCGGAGTCATCAGGAAGCCCTGCTGAACAATTTGGTCATCGAAGCTATTCGTTCCATTCAGGCCTCTGAAAACCCCAAACTGATGGAGGATAAGCTGAACAAATTCTTGGCCTCTAATGAAACGAAAAAAGCGGAAAAAGCGGCCAAGCCCAAAGTCAAAGGTAAGAAATAACCGTTATGTCCGAAGAAGAAACCCAGCCTTATATTCCTGACGACGAACCCGAATCTGGTGAGGAGGGCGCCGGCTGGTTAATGACCTATGGCGACCTGATGACACTGTTGTTAACCTTTTTTATTCTGCTGTTTTCCATGAGTGAAACAAAAATGGATAAATTTGCTCAGCTGGTACAATCGTTGCGTTCTGCCATTGGAAAAGAGGATGTTCCCATGGCCGGGACCCGCGAAGGACTGGAAATGTTAAATATGGGTACCGAAAGCAAACCGGAAGCGGTGGATGAATTGGGTGGAATGGTCCAGGCTGAATTGGACAGCATCCAGTCCGAAGTGGAAGAATTCATAATGAAAAATAAATTAGGAGGTCAGGTTCAGGTCAAGCAGGATGGCCGCGGCGCCGTCATTACAATATCGGATCTTGTGCTGTTTCCCCCGGGGGAAACAGCCATCAACCCGGAAGGGTTAGATATTCTGAACAAGGTAAAAGATATGCTCAAACAATTTGATTACCATATCAAGGTTGAGGGGCATACGGACAATCGTCCCATTAACACCGAACTGTTTCCTTCCAACTGGGAACTATCGGCCAACCGGGCCAGTAGAATTGTTCGTTATCTCATCGAAAATGGTATTCCCCCCGAACAATTATCGGCGGAAGGATTTGCAGAATACCGACCGGTGGGCAATAATAATACAGTGGAAGGTCGGAACAAGAATCGACGAGTAGAAATTGTTTATGAAAGAGGCAGTATCGAACGTATGAAGATGGGAGAAATGGAAGGGGAAATGAAAAAGGAATCGGACACGGAGGCCGATAATTAGTCTGGAATTAGAATGTTACAAAGATTCCTTACCAGGCTGTGTAAATTATACGGCGTTAATCAATCGGTTGAAACCAAAATCGGGGAAGAATTCAACAAAGGAAAAAGGTCGTATGCCATTTAAATTATATATCCCAGCGCAACCCCGGGGGCGGCAATGAGCGATCGGATGAAATTGCTCATTATTGAGGATAATGAGCCCTTTTTAAAGGCGCTCCATTTTTTATTCAAAAAGGATGATGTGGATATCTTTTTGGCCAGGGACGGAGCCGAAGGCCTGAAACAGATCGAGAAAGAGAAACCCGATGTGATTCTTTCCGATATCATGATGCCGAATCTGTCCGGGGAAGAATTATGTGAACGGGTAAAAACGCATCCTAAATATTCCGATTGTTATTTTATTATGCTGACGGCTGTGAGCGATACCAAGCGCATCGTAAAGGGCCTCACCCACGGTGCCGACGAATATATCGTAAAACCCTGCAGTAATCAGGAAATCCGCGCCCGCGTCCGGGCCGCCTTAAGGAAAGTCCGGGACCGGCAGGAATCCATGAAAGAATACGGCATTGATGCCATTCATCAACTGGCGGTTACTGCCAGTCATGAAATCAATACACCTCTGCAAACTATCATTTCCACAGCAGAATTTTTATTATTATCCAATAAAGAGGCTTCACTGGAAACGCGGGAACATCTCCGATCCATCATAGAGAATGCCGTCAAAATTCATCTGGTTACACAAAAAATCGGTGAAATCAATAAACTGAGTTCGGTTGAATATTCCGAAGGCGGTCCCCTCATGATCGATCTGGACAAATCCCGCACCCCGGAAAAATAGTCACAGCTTCTTTTTACACAGCCTTAGGAATTTAATTCCGATTATGGGTAAAATATTCCTTGGAAATGAAATTGTTTTCTTTCAGGTTCCTGCCGTGGCAAGAATGTTGTAACATTGCCTGGGAACAAACCCTGGTGACACAATATGTTAGAAAATAAACACACCGAAACAGGATTTAACCTGCTTGGAAAACATATAATAGAAGGACAATCCATGAGAGTTCCAAACCGGAATCCTGTAATCAAACAGGATCAGATTCGGCTGGAAGACCCGAGGCCGATCCAGGTAAAACACCATACTTTTGCCAAGGATCATGATATTCAACCACTCATTGAAAATGATGAAATCGTTGGTGTGGTCCATACCTGTGCCTGCGGGCAAGCGGTCGAAATACATTTTAACTTCACGGAGCAATAAAAAATCAAATAAAACACGGATATTTGTGCCAGATTCACATCATTCAGCGATTCTTGTGGCCGACAAAGACGCTGCGGTGGTTCAGCAGTTAGAAACCGCCCTGCAAGACTACGGCTTTACTGTTTACCCGGCCACGGATTATATGGAGGCCCGAAAAATCAGTGATCGTGAAACATTGGATTTCGCTCTTTTATCATTGCAGATCACACCCCGCGGCAATCCCATGCTGGCGGAAGTGGTACAGAATGGTAATCCCCGGTGTTTCATTATTCTGATGACTGCCCGCCCCAGCCTGAAGGGTTGTATTGATGCCCTGAGGAAGCGATATTTGGATTACCTCATGAAACCGTTCCATCTGGATGAACTGAAGGCAGCTCTGGACCGGGGGCGACATCTGCTGCAGGAAACAGAAGTGGCGGAAAAAAGGGAAAAACGTGTCCTGCAACTGATGGAGGAAAATCAAGAATTGAAGAAACATATTGCCAAATTGGAAACCAGAGATGAACCTGTGCCGGAAAGTCAAGTGCTGAAACTGGAAGAAAACCTGATGAAACAATCCTATTCAATGCATACTGCAACTCCGGAAGAAAATACTGTTACCAACGAGTAGCTAAGGTCAGAAATGTCAGCCGAAGTCAGAAAAAAACTCATGGTCGTGGATGATGATTACAGTATGCGCAGCATATTGAAGGATGCTCTGACCAGCAGCGGATATGATGTAAGTATTGCCAAAAACGGCGAAGAAGCATTTGATTCTTTGAAGGATAATCCCTGTGATCTGGTTATAACGGACTTTGTAATGCCGCGTGTCAACGGACCAGAACTCATGGCCATGACAAAGGAGAAATTTCCCGACACCGGTTTCATATTCATCACGGCATACGGAACCGTTGAAACAGCGGTGAAAACGCTGAAAGACGGCGCCTTTGATTTTATTACCAAACCATTTTCCATTTCACAGATTGAATCCCGCGTACAACGCTATTTCGAATACATTAGTCTGGTAGGTGAGAATAGGGCGCTGAAACGAAAATTATCCGATAAGGAAAAATATCAGGTTCTGATTGGTGAAAGTCCCGGGATCAAAGCCATTCATTCCCAGATTGAAATTGTGTGTAACAGTGATGCTCCTGTATTTATTCAGGGTGAAAGCGGTACGGGCAAGGAAATCATCGCCCGCACGATTCACAACACCAGCAACCGGGCCGATAAGCCGTTTATCAAGATAAACTGTTCTGCCATCCCGGAAACTCTTTATGATAGCACGTTTTTCGGCCATGAAAAAGGAGCCTTTACCAGTGCCATAAAACAACATAAGGGTCTTTTTGAAGAAGCGGACGGAGGCACCTTATTATTGGATGAAATCACGGAAACAACACCAGCCATGCAGGCCAAGTTGTTACGTGTGTTACAGGAAAATAAAATAAATCGCGTTGGCAGTACGAAGGAGATCCCGGTAGATGTAAGAATTATTGCCACGTCCAACCAATCCATTGCCGATGAAATACAGGAAGGAAACTTCCGGGCCGACCTTTATTACCGCCTCAATGTATTTCCCATCGTTGTTCCGCCGCTCCGGGAGCGGCTGGAAGATGTGCCGTTGTTGGTCAAACATTTCCTGGAAAAATTTAATGCGAAATATAAAGGGAAGAAAAAACGAATCGATCAGGAAATCATTGACGATTTATGCCGCCGGGATTGGCCGGGAAACGTTCGTCAACTGGAAAATCTCATCGAACGGGCCATTCTTTATGCCGGCAACAATATCAAACTGTCCCTAGAAAATTTCCGAGAGGACATCATTCCTCATCCCCCGCAGGAATCACAGCCTTTTTCACGCAACATGTCAATTGCTGAAATGGAAAAACATCTCATCATCAGCACCCTGGAGCGCACCAATAATAATCGCACCCGGGCCGCTGAAATCCTGGGTATTAATGTTCGCACACTGCGCAATAAACTGCAGCAATACAGTCTGGAAACAGACAACTGATATTTTCATCCGGGTCGCCTGATACCCCTCCAATCATTACGGAAAATTTTTCCCGAAAGAGGAAAGATTGGTAATAGTTTTTCCTGCTCTGTCTGAAATCCGACCCAATGCACTATAAAGTATAACGCTATATATTTAAACACATTAAGCATTTTTCAATTTTTCTGAAATACTACCGGATAGTCTTGGCACGCCACTTGAACGGAAGAAAGTGCCATGAATATCAAATTATTTACAAACGGCTATGCTACCACGCTGAAAGAAGCGATTCAGCGGCAAGAAAAACGCCAGGAAGTCATCGCCCGGAATATAGCTCACGCGGAAGATCCTACGTATCAAAAAGAGAATTCGGATTTCTCCGTTGTACTGGATAAAACCATCGGCCAGTCACGGCTGAAGACAACCAATAACAAACACATTACCCACGCCATCAGTAAAACCATAACCCGGGTTGCCAGTAACCAGACGCAGAATAATGAAGTAGACCTGACGGAGGAAATGGTCAGTCTAACGGAAAACCAAATCAGGTACGATTTTACTACCAGCGCCCTGGGACGGTATTATCGAGGCTTAAGCGACAGCATTGTGGGAAGGAATTAATTCGCTATGAATACGATTGGAATTTTCTCTTCGTTGCGGACGACACTGGCCGGCCTTTCATCTCAAATGAAAAAATTAAATGTCATTTCCGAGAATATAGCGAATGCGGAAAAGCTGCCTGATGAAAACGGTAAGGTATATCATCGGAAAACAGTTGTTGTCTCCGGCAATCCGGCCCCTGCAACCGGCAGGTCAAATTTCGGCAGCCAAATGGCGTTGGCGTTGCGACAGACCAAAGGCAGTCATATTCGACATAAACACAACGCCGGCAGCGGTCTGCAAACGGAAAATCAAGCTGACAGCTTCAAGGTTGTGGAAATGAAGGGAGACAAGAAAGTCTATGACCCCTCTCATCCCAAAGCGGACGAGAATGGATATGTAACTATGCCCAATATCAATACCGTTGAAGAAATGGTGGACCTGGTATCCGCCAGCCGTCTGTATGAAGCCAATATTAGTGTAATGCGTGCCGCCAAAGGCATGGCCAAGAAAGCCCTGGAGATTTAGATGAAAATTGAAACAGCCCTCAATGCAATTCGTCCGGAGCAACAGGCTCTGAACCGAACTGCACGTCCGGATCAGCCGGGTCACGAATCCGTATTTGAAATCAATGGTACAATATCGGAATCTGACAGAACAGAGACAGTCACCACGCCCGCCCGGGTCTTGACAGCGCCGGAAAAAGAATCATTACACATGCTGTTTGGGGCGGAAAAACCGGATACCATGCAGTTCTACAATCAGAAAACGACACCCACGACACCAAAAGGTCACTTTATTGACCTGATCAGTTAGGAATAACTATGGCAATCATCGATCCTATTCAACAACAGATTCTTCCAAAGGCAATTATTGAAAAAACCAACGAAGGGGGAGAAAAAACCGATGGACCGGAAAGTCCCAGCTTTGCCACGGCAATCAGAGATTTTATTGAAACGGTAAATGATAAGCAGGCCGCGGCGGCGGAAAAAGTGACGGCGGTGGTGGAGGGTAAGTCCGAGAGTATTTCGGAAGCCATGGCCACGATGGAAGAAAGTCGAATCAGTTTCCAACTCTTGGTAGAAATCCGCAATAAACTATTGGATTCTTACAAGGAAATTCAACGAATGACGGTTTAACAAGGGATCGCTATGAATACTTTTATGCAACGATTCAATCTGGTAATCAGCCAGTATACCGTGGCTCAGCGGGTGGTGATTACCATTGTGATAATCGGTATGATATCGGCCATCACTTCCCTGTTGCTCTGGGCCAACCGCCCGGAATTTGCCGTGCTGTACTCTGACTTGGATCCGGCCAATGCCAGTGATATCATCGGTGATCTTGAATCGGGGAAAATTGAATATAAGATTGAACGTGGCGGCCGGACCATTCTTGTTCCCGCCGACAAGGTGGCCGAGTTGAAGGTCCAGTTCGCCGATCTGGGATATTTAAGTACCTCTGCCACTGGTTATGAAGTGTTCGATAATTCCAAAATCGGTATGACGACATTTATGCAACAGCTCAATATGCGTCGTGCCCTGGAAGGCGAACTGACCAAGACCATTAATCAATTCCCCGGGATCAAAAACAGCCGGGTTCATTTGGTCTTTCCCGAAAAAGGAATTTTTGAAGATCGCAAAAACGGATCGGCCTCCATTGTGCTTTACACGGCGCAGAATACTTATATCAACCAGGATCAGGTAAAGGGAATTGTTGCCCTGGTGGCAAACAGCGTGGAGGGTATTGAACCGGATAATGTCGTGGTTGTGGATGAGGAAGGCAATTTATTGTCCAATGCTCAGACGGAACTAGCATCCGGCACTACCGGCTCGCAATGGGAATTGCGTAATGCAATAGAACGAAAATTACAGAGCAAGGTTCGGGGGATTGTTGAAGGAGTGGCCGGCTACGGAAATGTGGTGGTGGAAGTGTCGGTTGAACTGGACTTTGAACAGGTTAACCGAACCTCGGAATTCTATGATCCGGAGAATGTGGTAATTGTAAGTGAAGAGCGCTTATCGGAATCTTCGAATTCCGGGAACGACTCGGCCGGCACAAACCAGGAAGATTATTCGAAAGAAAATGTCATTACGAACTATGAATTGAATAAAACCGTCGAACATTATACCGGTAACAGTGGCACAATTAAAAATATAAGTGTTGCGGTCCTGTTAAATGGATTACTGGTTCCCGGCACGGACGAAGACGGTAACCCCACTACCGTGTACCAGGAGTGGAAGAAAAAGGACCTGGACCGGATTGCTTCTCTGGTGCGCAGTGCCGTGGGTTATAATCCCGATCGGGGGGATGTGGTAGAGGTGCAAAACCTGAAATTCGATCGTTCGATTTTTGCCGATGATCAGGAATATTTTGCTTCAATGGAAAAAAACCAGTTATGGTCGAGTGTTATTGATAAAAGTTTTATCGGCGTGGCCTTGATCCTGGCACTTTTCTTGATCAAATCCCTGTTGAAAAACGGTATGCCGATTTTCCAGCTCAGTGACGGCGAGGGCCTGTCGGCACTGCCGGAAGGCGACCAGCCAGAAGCCTTACCTGGAGGACAGGCTGACAGTGCCGAGAAGAAAAACGATTTGCTTCTTGAAAAACTCAGTCCCGAAGCCCGGGAAAAATTGAAGAAAAAAGACCAGGTGACGGAGGATGTTCTGGCCTTCAGCAAGGAAGTTCCAGAGGATGCGGCCCGGATTATCCGGACCTGGCTCATGGATAACCGACCGGCAACACCCAATGGAAGATAACGCCCAGATCCAGATTCCATCTTATCAGAAAGCTGCCCTGATCCTGGTGGCCCTGGGAGTGGACAACGCGGCGCAGGTCATGAAAAATCTCACCGATCAGGAAACGGAACGTATCGCCATAGAAATGGCCCGCCTGAAAAACATCCCGGCAGCGGTGTTGAGCCTGGTAATTCAAGAGTATTATGAATTGATTGTTGCCCGGCAATATATCGTCACCGGTGGTCCGGAATATGCCAAGGAAGTCCTCATGAGCGCCTATAGCGAAGAAAAGGCAAATGAAATTCTTCGCCGTGCCCAGGAAGCCACCGAAACCAGCGCCTTCAATCTGTTGCAATCGGTAGATAATAAACTTCTATTAAGTTTTATTAAAAATGAACATCCCCAAACAGCGGCCCTGGTGCTGGCCAAACTTAAGCCCGATCAGGCCGCTACCCTGATGGCGGGTTTACCGCCGGAAACACAGGCCGACATTGCCTATCGCCTGACTACGATCGGGAAACCATCCGATGAGCTGCTCAATGAAGTGGAATCCTTATTGCGTGAAAATATCGGGACCGGATTCGGGCGGCAAAGTGATACGATTGGCGGAATTGAATCCATGGCAGAAATCCTGAATTATGCCAACCGGGCCACGGAAAAAAATGTGATGGAATTTATCAAACAGCACGATTCCGTCCTGGCAGAGGAAATCTCAGGCCTCATGTTTGTGTATGATGATATTATTAAGCTGCCCGATGAAGCGGTGCAGATCATCGTGAAGGAAGTGGATTCCAAAGTCTTGGCTTATGCCTTGAAATCGTCCAGTGATGAATTGCGGGATAAAATATTTAGCAACATGTCTGAGCGTGCGGCCGAAATGCTGAAAGATGATTTACAGTATCTGGGACCGGTGAAAGTTAGTGAAGTTGATACGGCCCAGAAAAAGGTGGTGGAAGTCGTGCGAAGACTGGAAAAGAGTAACAAGATCGTGGTTGACCGATCAGAATCGGAAGAGGTGATTGAATGAGAGAATTAAGGTTACCATTAAGCAAGAAGGTCAGCAGTTTCAATATTGTCACTAACGGCGACCAGGTAAGACCGTCGTTCGACACCGGTGACTTATATGGCAATACGTCTGATCGGGTGGAAGAATTAAGCAAGCAGGTGGAAACACTGCGCAATACCATGGCGGAAGCCCGAGACCAGGCCTTTCAGGCCGGATATTCGGAAGGGCGCCAGGCGGCGTTAAAGGATTTGACAGGACAAATGGAAGAAATAAAAGCCATCTATGATTCCATGCTCAGTTCGCTGAAAGCCCAGGTGGATGACCGACTTGAACAGGCGGCCAAGCCCATGATCCGGCTATCGGTAAAAATCGCAGAAAAAATCATCGGTGCCGAATTGGACAAAAACGGGAATAAGGAAAAAATATTGGTAAACCGGATCAGGGAATTAGTTGAAAAAGTCACCCATTCCAAATCGCTGACCGTCTATGTGAACCCCAAACAACTCAATTGGGTGTGTACTTCAACGGAACTGGAGTCCATCATTTTCCCGCCCCACGCGGAAGTGAATTTTGTTTCCAGTGACCGTCTGGCTCCGGGGGAATGCCTGATTGAACTGGATGATTACTTCCTGGAAGGAGATCTGGGCAGCCAATTAAACCACATCGAGGAACAGTTGTTAAGCGACCTGGCATGATTCAGCCCGCTCAAATATTTGACAATAAACTAGACCAGATTGATATTCTTGAAGGATACAAGAAAATCGGAAAGGTCACCAAGGTGATTGGGTTGGTCATTGAAGCCTATTTACCGGATGGTACGATGGGAGAATTGTGTACCATCCGAACACGTTCCCAACGTGAAATACGGGCTGAAATTGTAGGTTTTAACGGTCAACGGGCCCTTTTAATGCCGCTGGATGAGACGGTTGGAATTTCTCCCGGCAGCGGTGTGCAAATTAGCCCACGCCCTCTCCACGTTCCCGTTGGACCGGCCCTTATGGGCCGTGTCATTGACGCCCTGGGTAATCCAATTGACGGCAAGGGACCCATTGCGGCCACGGAATTTCAACCGGTTTACAACCGTCCGCCCAATCCCATGTTGCGAAATAATATTGATAAACCTCTGGTAACCGGAATTCGCTCCATTGATGGCCTGTTGACTATCGGAAAAGGTCAGCGGGTGGGAATTTTTGCTGGTAGTGGCGTTGGAAAAAGTGTGCTGTTGGGAATGATGGCGCGCTACGCAGATGCCGCCGTAAATGTGATTGCCCTGATCGGAGAACGTGGTCGGGAAGTTCGTGAATTCATTGAAAGAGATCTAGGTGAAGAAGGATTGAAAAAATCCGTGGTCATTGTGGCTACATCCGATCAGGCTGCAATGTTAAGGCTGAAAGGGAGCCTCATGGCTATGTCCATTGCGGAATATTTTCGTGACCAGAGTCAGGATGTTATGTTATTGATGGATTCGTTGACCCGAGTAGCCATGGCCCAGCGTGAAATCGGACTGGCCGTAGGTGAACCCCCCACCGCCAAAGGATACACACCATCGGTATTTGCCTTTCTTCCCCGGTTGCTGGAAAGAGCCGGGTGCAATGAGCGCGGAAGTATTTCCGGTCTTTTCACCGTCCTTGTGGAAGGGGACGACTTGGATGACCCCATGAGTGATGCGGCCCGGGCCATTTTGGATGGACATATAGTTTTATCCCGTAAACTGGCTTCCAAGGGACATTATCCTTCAGTCGATGTATTGCAAAGTGTCAGTCGTTTGAAAAAACAGGTCGCGGACCCTGAACAGATCAATGTATCCATGGATATCCTGGATTTGATTGCCCAGTATACTGAAGCTGAAGATTTGATCAATATCGGGGCCTACAGCGAAGGCGCAAACCCAAAAATCGATGAAGCAATCGAAAAAATACCGGCCATCAATCAATTTCTCCGGCAGGGGATGGATGAAGCATCCTCCTTTCAGGAAACGCTGGACAGACTTTTTCAACTGACCAGCGGGAAAGACTGAGATGAGCAAATCAGACCAGTTTTCATTGGAAAAAGTACTGAACGTCAAATCCCTGAGAGAGGAATTACTGGAGATCGATTTACGAAAAACCAAGGATGAATTAAAAGAAGCACAGCGGCGGTTGTCAAAGCTGGAGAATGTGAAAGATTCAGCCCTTTTACACCATGCAAAACCGGAAACGACCCATTCTCTGTTTGACTTACAGGTCTCGGCCGGGTACATCAACGGGTTGAATGCCACGATTGCAGATCAGCGTAAAAAAACCAGCGCTTCGACGGTCAAGGTTGCCAATAAACGCCGGGAGCTTCTGGCGGCAGCCAAGGCCAAGAAAGTCCTCGAGAAACTGAAGGAAAAATATCTGGAAAGACAAGCCCGTGAAGCAAAAAAGGCGGAACAGAAAAAGCAGGATGAACAGGCCATCACCGCTGCCGGCCGAAATGTCGGAGGAGGTCGGATCGGATGAAAAAGCTCTATGTGATAGGCGGCATTTCAGCCAGTGTGTTATTGATCGTCATAGCGACTACATTCATTATATTCACATTTTTCTTTCCTGCCAAGGCCGAGGCACCAGTCAGTCCGCCGGCCGAAGCAACGGATGAACCGGCTCTGACTATCAGTGAGAAAGATAGTCTGATTCAGGTGATCAATGAATTAAACAGTAATCATTTTTTCCTGAGCATGGAAAAGGACAGTCTCCTGGATGTTATTTCACAGCTTAACAGAGATATTGCAAAATTTGAAAACAAAATTGCCGCCTTGGGAGAAAAAGTTACAGCTCTTGAATCACAACAAATGAACATGAAAGAGTTGGCAAAAACGTATGAATCCCTCAAGCCCAAGGAAATGGAACCCATTCTGGCAAAAATTGATGATCAGACCCTGATTGCTCTCTATAAAAATATGAGCAGCCGGAATCGAAAAAACCTGCTGCTGGCCCTCACAAGTACCCGGGCCGCGGTATTAACCCAGCAACTGGCAGGAGTCGTCACCGTTGATTAAAATCATAGAAATCCAAGCTCCGACACCTCAGGGGCAACCCGGAGCGGAAACCGGCCCTCAGCCCAATGATGCCATGAACGCCATCTGGTTCGGCAATATGCCGGTACCCGACCCGCCCGAAATATTGAAGAAAATGTTGCCCGGCACCGTGAAGCGTCCGGTAACCCCCGACATGGAATCGGTAAAACCGCGGAAAGTGAATATTGCGCCGGGTATCATACCGGTCCTGACGTCCGCAACAGCAGCGGCCCCGGCGACAGTAAAACCCATGAATCCAGTGCCGTCGGTCAATCAAGCATTGCCGGCCCGCCCGCAGTTGGTGCCGGAACTCATATTACCCCGGCCCAAATCGGTGATCAACGCTTCCTTGCGCCCGACCATTCAGAAACAACCGCCGGAAAACCTTTCACCTCTTCCTGCGACGGCCACCCCGGGGAAAAGACCGGTACCCACAATACCAAACGCCCCGGCGGACCCGGCTCCTTCGCCGGTTCAGTCTCCGCAACCGAATCGGCAGGCCGTAGCCATGCAGGAAGATGTAATGCCTCAGTCCGGGGCCGCATATCCGGAGCGGGACGCTGGAACGAAAACGACATCCGCGGAACCATTAGCCACTCCTCGTCCCCTGCCGGAAGGTACCAAAACACCGACGATGGAGGAGCAACGATTGCGGGCCAAAGACCCGGCCGTGATTGCAACTGACGTGAAGCGGGACAAAAAGGAGAAAATGGATCGCCGTATTCCCGGACTTTCGCTGGACCAGGCGCTGAAAGTAATTCAGAAGCCGGTTCGTTCGGTCCGCAGCGTCCCTAAACAGGGCACTGAGCCGGCGGAGGTTTCGGAAGAAGCAATACAGCAGAAAACAGCGTCGGGTAAGAATGCGGGACCAGAACAAACACCCATGAATGTAGCGGAAAAGGCCGGCCAAGAGGCAAAACACACCATTCATCGCAATCTATCGCCCCAACAAGATGGCTTTTTGGTTAAGCCGGAGCACCGATCTGGCCTGGTCCAGGATTCCCGGGAGGCAAATTCCCTACCACGGTTCAGCAAGTTAAGCCAAACTGTACACATTGAACGCATCGCACGGATCATACTGCAAATGGCAACAACAACAGCCAGGGTTACACATTTTTCCGTGGATTCCGGATCATTGGGAAAAATAGGAGTTCAGTTTTCCCAGGTGGACGCCAGAGAACATGTCACCATTTTAGTTGACAATATTGCAAGCAAGGAGTTTATTGACCGGCTGGTTCCTATGATTCAGGAAAATCTGAACCAGAAGGGATTCGAATTATCATCGCTGGATGTACAGATAAACCAGCAGCAGACACGGGAGCAGGAAACACGAACCGACCGGAGGAAAATGAAAGATCAATGGACCAACGTGGACGACGAACAGGACGCGACTAGTTCCGAAAGAGTCAAATCACAACCGGCGAAGCTGGACTATGGCTATAACACGCTGGAAATCATTGCCTAAACAGGAAGGAAAATGGCATGGAAGGAATAACAAATCTGAATATGAATCCTGGCGGGGCCGCTGCCAGCACACAGACTGCCCGTAAGTCGGGAATTGAAATGGATGAATTTCTGAAATTATTATTGACGGAATTAACCAATCAGGATCCTACAGCCCCCGCCGACAGCGAAGCCTTTGCCGCACAATTAGCCCAGTTCACATCGGTGGAGCAACTGGCCAGCATAGACAGCAATATTCAGTACGGCGTGGATATGGATCTGGTATTGTCCCAGACGATCAATAACACACTGGCGGCCACCGCAATCGGGAAATCGGCACGTGCTGATGGGAACTTAATCACATACGGCGTGGATGGTCAGGCTTCCCTGTCCTTCGATTTGTCCGGTGATGCCAGTGCGGTAAAGATCAGTATTATGGATGATGAAGGGGCCGTGATTCGCGTCATTGAAGAATCAGGAATGCAACGGGGAGAACACACCTTCACCTGGGATGGAAAAAACAATAACGGCACCACGATGCCGGAAGGGAATTATACCTTTTCCATCGAAGCGGCCGATCCCAATGGCAATTCAATCCAGGCCACGCCTTTCGTTCAGGGGATCATTAACGGTGTACGATATGAAGACGGTTCAGCCGTCTTTCTGATCGGATCCCAGGAAATACCGTTCTCCTCAATACTGGAAATTTCTTTCAACGATTAGGATTAGCAACGATGAAATTAGCAGAATTAACCATTCAACACCGGATACAATCGCCGCGTACGGTCAATCCGACACCGGCCAAAGGACCGGAAAACGTCGCTCAGAACACGGCATCGGCTCGTCCAGCCTTTCGCGATGTCCTGCATCAGCAGATCAAGGACAAGCAGAATCTGACATTTTCGGCCCATGCCATGAAGCGTCTGGACCAGCGGCACATTAATCTTACACCACAAAACATGGAACGCCTGCAGGAAGGCCTGCAAATGGTGGAACGAAAGGGAAGTCAAAGCTCCCTGTTGTTTATGGACGGTACGGCCTTCGTTCTCAGCGTGACAAATAAAACCATCATTACTGCCCTGTCACCGGAAGCGACTAGGGAACATGTTTTCACGAACATCGACAGTGTTGCAGTAGTGTAAACCAAACCGGGCCGGACCCGCAAGGGAGGCCCCTGATTCCGTCGAACGACAGAGACGGAAAAGGAGGAAAAATGAGTTCATTTGATGTAGCGGTTTCCGCACTAAGCAATCAACGTTCCCGTCTGGAATTGTTGGGAACGAACATTGCCAATATTAACACTCCCGGCTATAAGACGAGTCGTATGACCTTTGTTGAAACGCTGGGCGCCATCGTAAATGTCACCCGCTCACCCTTTACCCAAGGTGCCTTGGAATTCACCGGAAATGCAACCGACCTGGCGATTAATGGGAACGGGTTTTTCGTTATGAAAAAAGGTGAAGAAACGGTCTATACCCGCTCCGGGGCTTTCTTCATTGATTCCAACGGTAAACTGGGAAATGCCGACTCCTTTGTGGTCCAGGGCTGGGTCAACAATGCAGTGGACGGATCATCATCCAATACCGGTGCCAACCAGCTCCAGGACATTGTCATTGATCCCAACCTGATCATGCCGGCCAAAACAACAGAAAATGTGTATCTGTCCGGAAATCTGAATGCCGGACTGACACCCCAGGCGGAAGTATGGATGACCAGTGGTACCTTTACGACCAAGGCCATCCTCGCCAGTGGTTCGAGTATCACGTTCCCGTTGGATGTTACGGCCACCAATAATCAGCTTCAGATTCAGTACGATCCTCCCACCGGTGACGGTTCACCGGTTGAAATCACATTGACGGAACAGAGTTACGCCGATCTGGATTCCCTTGTAACGGAAATCAATACCCAAATCGGGAATTCATCCGTCCTGGACGGAAACGTGGAGGCATATGCCGAGGGCGGGTTCTTGAAATTCAGAGCTATCGACGGCGAAAGCGGAACGGGTCTTACCTTACGGGTTGGAACCAATGATTTACTGTCAACCCTTGGTTTCACCGATGGGCAGGTCGCCACGTCCGGAAACCTTGCCAGTGAATTGACACCCATTAATGACCTGCTTCAGGTTCATTCCAACTTCATAGACGGAGACACTCTGAACATTTCTGGGTCCGATTCCGCAGGCGCATCCTTGGCTCGCACCTTTACTTTCGGGTCTACCGAAGATGGTACCACGCTGGGGGACCTGGTAACGGTGATGAATGATGTCTTTGCTGGAAGTTCAACCGTGACGCTGAGGGACGGGCAAATCGTTATGACGGATGATGTCCCCGGTGAAAGTGAATCTCAAATAGCTCTGGCCGTAGGCAACGCCAGCGTCGGGGAAAAGATTTCCCTGCCCAGTTTCACCAATTCCGTTCCCGGTTTCACCGGCCGTGTAACCACTTCGATGATTGTTTATGACAGTCTCGGTGCCAGCCACAATTTGACGCTGGAATTCACAAAAACCGAAAATGACGGTGAGTGGACCTGGACCATAACGGGCTCCGACAATGAAACCATGGTCAGTGGTGCAACCGGAAAAGTCCTTTTTGATACGGAGGGAAATTTCATTTCCTTGCAGCATGATGGTGGTGTGGATGCCCTGACGTTCGCCCCGGGTGATGGAGCTGCCACCCAGACGATAAACATCGATGGTCGGGGATCGGAAGGTTTTTCGGGAATTTCACAGTATGATTTTTCTTCCACCATCCATTCCCGGGAACAAGATGGCCGTAAAACCGGTTCTCTGAACGGGTTCCAGATTGATGCCGACGGCCTCATTTTCGGGTCCTTCACCAACGGGGAAAAAATGGAATTAGGTCAGATTGCACTGGCAAAATTCAATAACCCCAGCGGGTTGCAGAAAGTGTCTGGAAGCAACTTCGTTGATACAATCGACAGCGGTATTGCACAGATCGGCGCGCCCAACAGCCTGGATTCTGACGTGGAATCCGGTTCCCTGGAATCCTCAACCGTGGACCTGACGGAGGAACTCACGTCAATGATTGAAGCCCAGCGCTCCTTTCAGGCAGCCGCTCGGGTCCTTTCCACCTATACGGACTTCCTGGAAGAGACAGTCCGCTTAGGTTAATGTTTACGATGTCGGGCAGCCTCCGCATGAGGCTGCCCGACTGGGAAAAAAGAAGCACCTGCCGGAAAATTATTCCACTCGGTTCCATGCCGGAGAAGAGATTATACTCGAATAATCCTGTTTTCATAAATGGCATGAATTTTGACTTATATCCCGCATCATGCCTAGACAGATTATCAAACCAATACCGGGAATGCCATCGTGAAGGTGTTATCAGCCGCGGAGATGGATGTGCTTTATGATGATGCCAATAAAACCATGCCTCTGAAAGCCAAATCGGGGAAAGTATCAAAGTACGACTTCAAGCACCCCAATCTCCTTTCCAAAGAACAGTTAGACTTAATCCGTGCAATCCATCAAGGCATCGCTGCCAGCCTGAGTACTTATTTATCCGACCAGCTACGCCTAATTGTGGATATGGCGATTCTGGAAATCACTCAAAATCAATATGCCGACTATAAGAACACCATCGGTACACCGGTGGCCCTATATGTTGGTGAATTGAATAAAGAAGAGTCCAATATTATTCTGGAATTCGAGCCCAAAATGGGAATATTTCTGGTAGAGCGGCTGTTGGGAGGCATGGGTGAAAAAATCGAAATCAACCGGAACCTGTCGCCAATCGAACAACGGATTGTCAAGAAAATCATCACAATCATTGGTCATGAACTGGAAAAGAGCTGGACCCCCATTCATAAATTGAACTGTGAATTCAATCGCTATGAAGAAGATCCGCTGGCGGTTCAGATTCTCAGCGCCTCCGAACCGGTGGTGGTTGTTTCATTTGAAGTGAAATATCAGGATCAGGAATCCGTGATGAATATCTGCTATCCGTACAAATGGATAGCAAATCTTCTGACCCAGGTACCAGTAAAGTCTAAACCGACCTACAAAATCAAATCGGCCGATGAAAAGGAACAGAAAACACTGGAAAATAACCTGAAAAAAACATCGGTTACTCTGCGGGCTATTCTGGGGGATCGTATGGTGAGCATTAATGACCTAATCAATCTTCAAGAGGGGGACATCATTCAACTGGGGAAAGGGATAACAGATTTCATCCCGGTTAAAATTAACGGTTACCATCTCTATGATGCCCTGGTGGGAACCCACGGAAATAACTATGCCGTGGCGATTACATCCATTGTAAAAGGAGTAGACAATGAATAGTGAATCCTTCAAATCTATTTTCACGGAATTCTTTACCAAACGATCTGATGACATTATCGGTCGATTAAGAGAGGCGTATAAGCAGGAATTTTCCCTGAACTATACCTTACCGGAAAATTCAGATCAAATTCTTGAAAGCATGTCGGCCGAACTTCCACTGGTGGCCGTTCACTTCCGCACAACAGACGGTTCAGCGCAACACGTAATTGGGCTATCACTGGGCACTGTCGCACGGCTGCTGGCATGGGCGTCAGGAAAGCAACCCAAGGAAGACCTGGAAGAGGAGGATATGGATATCTTTTCCGGACAGGTTGTTTCCATTCTGGAATCGCTTCCCGATTTGAACCTCGGTCAACCGAAAATGAAATTTATAGAATCTGCGGAACAATTCGTGACGGAGGCTGAGTCTGCTTATGCGGTATACGACTTAATCAATGGTGAAGAAACACTAAAAATCTTTCATGCAATAAGAGGTCGGGAATTGGAAAAAGAGACTGGAAAAGAAAATGTATCTGTGCATCCTGCCAGCTTCGGACAGGTCCCGGACAGTCCCGTAACAAACGGTCCTACACAAAACATGGATATGCTGCTGGATGTGGAACTCCGTGTATTTGTGGAGCTGGGACAAAAGTCCATGTTGATCAATGATATTCTGAAGCTGGGAAAAGGTTCGGTGATTGAGCTGGAAAAAGCAGCCGGAGAACCACTGGATATTTTTGTAAATGATAAAAAGTTTGCCTTGGGTGAAGTCGTGGTGGTGGATGACCGTTTTGGAATTCGTATTACAAAACTGGCCGGCTTGACGCATAAGCTGGGAAGCATGGCCGGCTGACGGGACGGTTGCGACCATGATATCAATTTCCGGGGTATACAGGAAAAGGATACCTATATTTCTGGCAGGACTATTCCTGTTTACTGCAGCGCCCGGCCAGGAACCGGCGGCCTCCGATTCTTTGTTTAATAATTTACCCCCGGTTCCGGAGGCGATTGGACATGAATCATCCGTTCTGTGGTTGCTTTTGGCATCCGCTTTTTTAGTCGTTATCCTGGTAGTCGCCCTTTTCCTGATCAAACGTCGCCAATCTGAGCCGGCGAATTCCGGCGCACTGGTTTTTCGGATGAAAAAGTATATCGGCCCCCGGCAATACCTGACTGTCGTTTCGGTTGGGAAGCAACATTTATTGTTAGGCGTCACGGAACACAATATAACACTGCTCTCTGAAATTGACGATATTTCCGAAC
Organism: Fidelibacterota bacterium; assembly: GCA_046861395.1. GTDB lineage: Bacteria > Fidelibacterota > Marinisomatia > Marinisomatales > JABMOV01 > JBHHUC01. The sequence continues at coordinate 37,594 of JBHHUC010000005.1, read as the reverse complement.
TGGAAAAATTGGGACTGGGTTCACCGTCACTGTCGTTTGCCACCGTTCTCAACCGGATAAAACCAGGGTAAGGCAATGCGTAAAAGATACGTTCTGCTGCTTATTTTCCTCTTCCTGCCGGCAATTGTCCCGGCCCAGACCGGACTACCAAAAATTACTTTCGGACTGGAAGAGGCCACCTCTCCCGGGGACCTGTCCCTGACGCTTCAGATACTGGCGCTCATGACTATCCTGTCGCTTGCACCATCCATCCTGATCATGATGACATCTTTTACCCGCCTGGTTATTGTATTTCACTTCCTGCGGTCAGCCTTGGCAACACAAACGGTTCCGTCCAATCAGATTATTATCAGCATGGCCCTTTTCCTGACGTTTTTCATCATGCGCCCGGTGTTTTCCGATGTCAATCAACATGCGTTACAGCCCTATCTCAAGGAAGAAATTTCCCAATCGGAAGCGTTGGATAATGCTCTCCGGCCCATAAAGACCTTTATGCTGAAACATACCCGCAGCAAAGATTTGAAATTATTCGTGGACTTATCGGGTAGGGATAAGCCTTCATCCGCCCAGGAATTGAAAGCAACAACCATCATTCCTGCATTTCTGATCAGTGAAATAAAAACCGCCTTTCAGATTGGTTTTCTTCTCTATTTGCCCATGCTGATCATTGATATCATTATTGCCAGTATTTTATTGTCCATGGGAATGATGATGCTCCCGCCGATCATGATATCCATGCCCTTTAAAATTCTGTTATTCGTGCTGGTTGACGGTTGGTATCTGACGGTTGAATCATTAGTGAAAGGATTTGTATAAATGACGGTCGATTATGTTTTGGAGTTGAGCAAACACGCCTTGATTACGGTCATCTATATCCTGGCTCCTGTTTTGGGAAGCGGGCTGGTGGTGGGCCTGGCCATCGGAATCTTTCAGGCAATAACATCGATTCAGGAAATGACATTGGTTTTTGTTCCCAAGATTGCCGCTGTTGGTTTTGTCATACTATTGCTGGTCCCGTGGTTTTTGGATATTCTGTTAACCTATACACAGGAACTCTACGCCCAGATCCCGCTGATGGTGCAATGATGCTTTTCCCCCTGGAACAATACCTGCCCTGGCTCCCGGTCCTGCTACTCATGTTTTTCCGGATTAATGCCATGATCATGGTGTTACCCATTCTGAGCTATCCGGTGATTCCGGTACGGGTACGGGTTTTACTGGCTTTTGCCATCACCATCTTTATCCTTCCCATGCTGACACCGACAGCGGAAACAATTGACTCCATTATAGTGATGGTCGGAATGGTGATTCGGGAAATTTTTGTGGGATTGTTCATTGGGTTCGGAGTAAAAATGATATTCGAAGCCTTTAATATGGCCGGCAGTTTTGTCGCCCGTCAGATGGGGATTGGAATTGCTAATGTCATGGACCCAACCAGCCGGCAGCAAATTCCTGTCATCAGTCAGTTTTGGGTGTTGGTCATCATGGCCTATTTCCTAGCTTTTGACGGGCACCACCTATTCATCACGGTCTTGGTAAAAACGAATACACTGGTGGCACCTTCCTTTGCTGAATTCAAACCAGCCGTGGCCGACCTGCTGGTGAAAAGCGGTTCACTGGCCTTCGATATTGGTTTAAAACTGGCTCTGCCGGCCATGATTTTCCTACTCCTGGCGGATGGGGCAATTGCTCTAACGGCCCGGGTCATGCCGCAGATGAATATTTTCCTGGTCACATTGCCGATGAAAATTGGAACCGGACTTTTCGTATTGATCACATCCCTCGACATTTTTCAGATCATGTTTCATTCCATTTATCAACAAATGACTGATTTACTGCGTGCCATGATCGGCGCAGTGGGAGCGGTATAGCATGGCGGACAACTGGTCAGGTGAGCGGACTGAGAAACCGACGGCCAAACGTCGGGAAAAAGCGCGGGATGAAGGGAATGTTGCCCGCAGTCGTGAACTCAACTCCGTGGTGATCATGATGGCCGGCATCATGATGCTATATTCTTCAGCGTCGCGCTTGATCGGACAATTATCCGATGTCACCACTGCGACCTATTCTCAACTGTCCACCATTGAACTCACGCCCACTGTATTTCCCTTACAGATACGCATGGTATTTACATTCTTCATTACCGTGTTGGGACCTTTTCTGGCAGGATTAATTATCGTGGGTCTTCTTGTGAATTATATGCAGGTGGGTTTTGCCATTTCCAAAAAGGCCTTGAAGCTGAAATGGAAAAAACTGAATCCGGCTTCGGGGATTAAACGCATTTTTTCTCTCATGTCGGTAGTGGAATTGATAAAGGGCCTTTTCAAGATTATTATTGTCGGTTTCATTGCCCTTTCCGTCATTAATAAATATTTACCCGATTTCTGGTTCCTGTCCAATGCCACTACAGGACAAGCCCTGGCCTTTTTGGGTTCGGTCCTGTTTGAATTATCGTTAAAAACCAGTGGTGTATTGCTGATCATGGCGTTGGGGGATTATGCCTATCAGCGGTGGGAGCATGAAAAACAACTGAAAATGACGAAGGAGGAAGTCAAGGAAGAAGGAAAGCAATACGAAGGAAACCCGGAAATCAAACGGCGTATCCGGACCATCCAAATGCAAATGTCCCGGTCCCGGATGATGGAGGCGGTCCCGGATGCGACTGTCGTGGTAACCAACCCCACCTTCATCGCCGTCGCTCTGAAATATGATCCGGTTGATCGTTCCGATGCGCCCGTTGTCATTGCCAAGGGAAAACGAAAAGTAGCCGAAAAGATCAAAACCATTGCCAAGGAACACCAGGTGCCGGTGATTGAAAACAAACCGTTGGCCCGGGGACTGTTTGATACAGTGGAGGTGGGTATGGAGGTCCCAGTTCTGTATTACCAGGCTGTGGCAGAGATATTAGCGCTAGTGTTCCAGTCACAGAATAAAGCATCCCTGGCGGGGTCCTATGCCCGATAAACAACCGGTGAAAATCAACCTGTTTTCCAGCAGTAATCTCATGCTGGCGGGTTCCGTCATTATGATTCTGGGTATCATGATTCTACCTCTGCCCACCTTCATGATGGACATGTTCCTGGTGATGAATATAACCGGTGCTCTGGTCATGCTGTTCGTGGCGCTTTACATTCCGCGCCCTCTGGAATTTTCCGTATTCCCCGGATTGTTGCTGATTATCACCCTTTTCCGTCTTTCCCTGAATGTGGCCACTACCCGGTTGATCCTGGGACAGGCCTATGCCGGGGAAATTATTGCTTCCTTTGGTGCTTTTGTCGTACAAGGGAATTACGCCGTCGGTATTGTCATTTTCCTGATTTTAGTCATTATTAATTTTGTCGTAATCACTAAGGGTTCGGGTCGGATCGCGGAAGTATCGGCTCGGTTCACCCTGGACGCCATGCCCGGAAAGCAAATGGCCATTGATGCGGATCTCAATGCTGGGCTAATTGACGACCAGGATGCGCAATCACGGCGAAAAACCATCACCGAAGAAGCGGAATTCTATGGTGCCATGGACGGGGCGGCAAAATTTGTGCGCGGGGATGCTATTGCCGGATTAATCATTACAGCCGTGAATATTATCGGTGGTTTGACTATCGGAATCCTGCAACGAGACCTTTCATTGGGTGAAGCGGCTTCTCTCTATACCCTGCTGACGATCGGTGACGGATTGGTGGCACAGATTCCGGCGTTAATCATTTCCACGGCAGCCGGTATCATTATCACCAAAGCATCTTCTGAGACGGATATGGGTGCTGACATTGCCCAGCAGGTCAGCCGACAGCCGCGGGCCCTCTATATTACCGGTGGTGTTCTGGCATTACTGGGAATTGTACCGGGATTTCCCTTCATTCCTTTCATGTCGGTAGCCGGTTTACTCATTTTTCTGGGTTATGTCATACGCCGGCGGATGCAGGAAGAACATGATCAAGAAATGGAAGAGGCGGAAAAAGAGACTGAAACGGAACCAGCCGAAGAAAATATTGAGAATTACCTACATCCCGATCCCATTGAAATTGAAATTGGCTATGGACTTATTCCATTGGTGGATGCCAACCGGGGGGGGAATATTCTTAACCGGATTACTACCATTCGAAAGAGCATTGCGATGGAGCTGGGCGTCATTGTTCCTCCCATTCGCATTCGTGATAATATCCAGCTATCATCCACGAAATATGTCATTAAAATAAACGGAATTCCCGTTTCCAGTGCCGAAGTAATGATGGACGCCTACCTGGTGCTAAACCCCGGTGATGATGTGGACCTCGCCGGCGTTCCGACGGTTGAACCCACCTTTAAACTTCCATCGCTCTGGGTCAACGAGCAGGAAAAAGAAAAGGCTGAAGCAGCCGGTTATACAGTGGTGGAAACACCGGCTGTTGTCGCGACCCACTTAATGGAGGAGTTGAAACTGAAAATATATAAACTGGTCGACCGTCAGATGACGCAGAAAATGTTGGACCATCTAAAGGAATCCTATCCGGCGGTTGTGGAAGGCATCGTACCGGACCTGGTGCCGCTGGGAACGGTCACCCAGATCTTGAAGAATCTTCTGAAGGAGAAAATTCCGATTCGAAATCTGGTAACCATCATGGAAACTGTGGCGGATTACTGCGCCGTGACAAAAGATGCCGACATGCTTACCGAATACGTAAGGGCAGCCCTGACGGACATCATTACGGCCCAATTCAAGCAGGACGATAAGGAATTGATGGTCACGACACTTGACCCGCGGCTGGAAGACAGAATCATCAACACCCTGAACACCCGAAACGGAAATGCGCAAAACATGGGCCTCACTCCGGATGAAGTAAGGGATCTTTTTGACGGCCTGAATAAAAATGCGGAAGCCATGATATCACAGGGGAAAAAACCCCTGTTGCTGGTGTCGCCCCAGATTCGCCGACAGTTGAGAAATTTCATAGAACCGGTTTTGCCGAATGTTCATGTGCTTTCATTTTCCGAGTTGACCCCGGACACCAGTATTAAAACTGTTGGTATTGTGGAATATCCTCATGGTCGTTAAAACATATACCGGAAAAACACAGCGCGAAGTCATGAGCAAAGCTCGCCAGGAAATGGGTGATGATATTCTTCTGGTTGAATCCCGCGAAATCGATGCCCCAGACGGAAACGGGAGAGTGGTCCAGATCGTGGTAGCGGATAAAGGAAAACAGAATAACAAACCAGCCACGGTTCCCCCCAACGGATCGTACCAGGATGTTAAAATGAAGCTGAAAAACCGTCTGGATAAATACCAGGCCGATGCGGTCCAGTCCCGGTCGTCTCTCAGAGCCGATATGATTCATTCCACCGAGGAAAACCCGGTGAATGCTTCCCGCCTTACAGGCTGGCGAGTGAAGGTGTATAACCAGTTGAATGCTCTGGGGATTATACCAGCCTTATCCCTGAAATATATTCTGGAACTGGATCCTGGCTTTTTCAAACATTTTTCGTCCTTTCCACCGCCGTCAACCATTGTTGAGCACTTGCTGCGACAACAGGTAAAAACGGTGTTCCGGCCCTCGGTTCTCGCGCTAGGATTACCCCGCATTATCGCCCTGGTGGGGCCGACCGGCGTGGGGAAAACAACAACCATTATGAAAATGGTGAGCAGTCCCCAGGTATTCGCGGCTGAAACAGTGGGCATTATTACCACGGATGTTTACCGAATTGGTGGCACGGCGGCACTGAAATCCTTTGGTGATATTTCTCAGGTGGATGTTGCCTTGGCACGCGATGGGAAAGAATTATTGTCTGCCATTCACCGAATGAGTGACCTGGATCGGATTATTATTGACACCCCGGGCCGCAGTCCCTATTTCCCGGGTTATATCAAAGAATTGATGGACACCTTTTCCGGTCTGCAAGAACTGGCGATTTTATTGACCCTGAGCCTTACAACCTCTCTGGAAGATCTTCTTCTGGACGTTGGTTTATATCTCCCGGTTGGAATCAACGGGCTGGTCCTGACAAAATTTGATGAAACCACCCAGGGCGGGAAACTTTTTTCTCTCCTGAATGAGGTTCACTTGCCAATGCATTTTATCTGTAACGGACAGGGGATCCCGCATGATATACAATTGGCAAAAAGTGAAACAGTCTTGAATAACATTTTCAAAAAAGATGAAAACTATGGATCAGTTGACCAATAAGTTTTTTGCTCAGAGCAGTTCCTCTGCCCCGGAAGTCATAGCGATTACCAGCGGGAAAGGGGGTGTGGGAAAAACCAATCTGAGCGTCAACCTCTCACTCACACTGCAAAAAATGAATCGGCGTATTCTGCTCTTTGATGCCGATATTCACCTGGGAAACGTGGATTTGTTTCTGGGGCTCCGGCCACGCTATTCCATCATGGATTTTGCCATCAATAACGTTGCCATGTCGGATGTGATCATGCGGAATTATCATGGCGTTGATATATTGCCGTCTTCGGCCTCCATTCATTCCTTTGTTGAACAGGAAAAATCCATAATCAATAAATTGGGGCGAGCCTTCAAGGACCTGGAATCACAGTATGACAATATTGTGGTGGATACGGGGGCCGGAATTGGAGAAAATGTCATTTCCTTCTTGTTGGGCGCCGATAAAATCGTACTCCTGGTCACACCAGATCCGGCTTCGATTGCCGATGCCTACGGTGTCATTAAAATCGTAAAGAGCTTCTCCTTCGACGGTCCCATTATCATGGTGTCCAATATGGTACGCAGTAATGTGGAAGGGGAAAGGATTTTCCAGAAAATGAATCTCATGGTCCGGCGTTTTTTGAAATCTCAGATTATTTATGCCGGATCAATCACCGAGGATGACCTGATCCTTGATGCCATTCGCCAACAAATTCCGGTTATTCTGAAACATCCGGAATCTCCGGCCGTCAGTTCGATTAAGGCCATCGCTCACCGAATTATCAAACAACCCAGAAAAATGGACACTATTGAAAGTACGCTGTTCAAACGCGTGCGCAATAACCGGCAACTCCTGAATGAGAGCGATAGCTATGTATAAACTTGCATCTTTGGCGGCCGTTATAACCATTCTTCTCTGCCTGCTCAATGAAGTTTCCCTTTATGTTTTGCTATTTCGCAGCACCGTGGTCTTCATCGGTGTCCTGGCGGTGATTTATCTGGCGAATGTCAGTCTGGCGCTGGGGTTTTTCATGGTACATAAAAATCAGGACAAACAACATACGGAATGAAGAATCTGACCAAATCAGAACCCCTGCGCGGGGAAGAAATCGTCAGGGAATATGTCAGCACCAAGAACCCCGCTGTCCGGGAAGAGGCTATTCTGGCTTTTCTGCCTCTGGTCAAACATATCGTGGGACGGATGCACTATATCGGCAGTGGCGTGATCCGGAAGCGTGACGCAATCCAGGCCGGTGTCATCGGTGTAATCGATGCGTTGGAAAAATATGATCCGGAACGAGGCGTTTCATTTAAATCCTATGCCTATCCCCGCATCAACGGAGCCGTTATTGATACGGTCCGGGCTGCCAGCAATCTGAACAAGGAATATATTCATGATTTACGGGTTATCTCCCAGGCAGTGGATGCCCATCGGTTAAAATTTGGCAGCGATCCGTCCCCGGAAGAATTAGCGGCCTATGTGGGATTATCTCTGGAACGCATCCGGAAAGTCCGCCTAGTGAATCGCTTTCAAAAATATATTTCATTGGATGATAATATTATTCTGCACAATGGAGAGAAATCAACTTGGCTGGATATCATTCCGGACCCGGAACAGAAAAGTCCGGAAAAATCTTTCGAGGAGGATGCACTTAAACGGGAACTGCGACAGATTGTTCAGCAGCTTCCCGAACGGCAACGGCTGATCCTGGCCCTGTATTATTATGAAGAATTGACTCTGGCCGATATCGGAAAGGTATTGGATATTTCAGAGTCCCGGGTTTCGCAGATCCTGAGTGAAACATTGCGCAGTATCAAGAAAAAGGTAGTACTGTAATGGGCGATGTTTCTCGGATTTCTCCCCTGTCTTCCGCGTTCTATCCTACCATCAGACGCATTAAGGAAGTGGAGAACAACACCAGGGAAAAACATCAGGAAGATGAGCCTTCGGAACAGGAAACAAACGAACAAGAAACAGAAAAAGAAGAAAACAAGAATACGGTTGAGCCGCGAGGCAATTCAATCGACATCCTTTTGCAATAAGCAATGGTAAAGAAAACGCTACGTATATATCGTTACGGTCTGGTTCTGACAGGATGGTTATCCCTGCTCACGGCGGATGGTCAAAGCGATCGCATTGTCATTGCCACCGACGAATTCTATAAGGTTCGCAGAATCATGGTAACCCTGCCACGCCATACACAGACCATTCCCCTGGTACAGTCCGATCCCGATTCCGGCCGTTTCACGATTCTCGTAAACTCCATAGACCAGAAGGATTATAACAGCCGGAAATATATCCGGGCGGCCGGGGCCGTTCCTTTAAAACTGGTCACCACCTTTCCCGATTCCCATTCCATGGAAATCCAGGGTTTTACCAAACCGTATGACCGTCTGGTGAGCTACATGGTGTTGAATGAGAATACATTAATTTTCGATGTCTATCACTACACAGCCATTGAGTCGTATTTCCAGGAAAAGACCATTCCCTTTGAACAGGACAATGTGACGGGCACAACGGATACCTGGAAGGATGACGGCTCTGTCCGCATGGGGAAAGCCAACATGGCTTCACCCATTCATTATTCCATTATGCTGGCTGTCATCATTGTATTGAGTCTGACAGTAATTGGTCAAATGGCCTGGATTCGGGCCCAAAGGCCAGGGAAAAAAGAAAAGAAAGAGGAACCGGAGCCGGAAACGAAGGCCAAGCCTTCTCCAGAGAGGTCGGAACCGATGGAAAAAGAGGATCATGAGACCCGGGTAAGGAAAGTGATGGAAGAGCGGGGATTGACCTATGATGAAGCCAATTTATTTCTCCATGTTACACAGCGAAAATGACGACCATGAATGAACATCTTTCCAATCGTAATTACATGATCCAGCCAACGCTCGATCGGCTGAAAAAACGACTGAAAAGAGGTACGGTTCTCCGTGGTCGTGTTGTGGACATATTTTCATCCAACCGAATATTATTACGGGTACATGGGTATAATATATTAACCGAAGCCAGGGGGACCTTTATGCGATGTGAAGAACTGGATTTGGTCATAACGAGGGTAATCCCGCGGATTGAGTTTCAGGTCCTTAGCAAAAGGGATAAACGATTAACAGCCTGCCACGTTGTGGATATGAGGCTGTAATAAGGCAGGTTAGAATATGACGGAAGCACACACAGAGGAACCAGGGAAAATAAAAGATTACACCACAACCATCGCCATTCTGGAAAGCATTGAAGATGCCGTATTTTTTCTGAGTAAAACGGGCAGAATTCAATACACCAACCGAGCGGCGCAGAAGCTGTTGCAACGAAGTCTGGAAGAATTGGCGGGAGAATTATTTGATTCTTTAATTTATTATGACGGGCGGAAGACCGATACCCTGTCCGATCTCCTGGAAAAATTGAAATCAGGGATGCTGGAAAATCTAGAGAGTCGTTTCCAGGGTAAAGACCAATTGATTCCCGTAATTTTGAATTTCAGCATTGTGAAGGATCGGGAAGGCGAGGCGGCCTATATTATTGTTACGGCCAAAAATATATCCCGGCAAAAGCAATTGGAAGAAAAATTGCGGGAACAGCAGGCTGTTTCCATTTCCAAGGATCGCATGCGGGCCTTGGGAGAAATGTCGGTGGGCATAATCCATGAGATCAGTCAGCCGTTAACGACCCTGCGGTTAAAAATTGAACTTCTACAATCACAATTGGCCGCGGCTACACCGGAAAAAATCCAAGAAGACCTGGCTGAATATCTATTACTGATTCAACGTATTGCCAACACCATGGATCACATGCGGACCTTTGCCCAACAGACCGATGATGATGCTCTGGGGCTGGTGAATCTCAATGATTCCATTGATAATGCACATGCTTTGATTCAATATGAACTGGACAGTCACAATATTGAATTACGCATTGAAAAAGATTTATCAATACCGTTTTGTATTGCCAACCAGCTGTTGATTGATCAAGTTCTCATCAATCTGGTGAATAATTCCATCGATGCTTTCAGCAACCGGTCCCGGAAGCAAAAAGATAAATATGTATCTGTATCGACCAAAGCTATAGACAATAAATGGGTGGAACTGACCATTCGCGATAACGCTGGTGGTATTCCCCAGACCATTCTGGAAAAGATATTTGATCCTTTTTTTACCACCAAGCCACCGGAGGAGAATTCCGGTCTGGGGCTTGCCATTTCCAGAAATATTATCCATACTCTGGGAGGAGAAATCAAGGTGTCTTCCCAGGCCGGGGATGGGACAACCTTTGTAATCATGCTTCCCTCCGGGCAAAACGGAGAACGGGATCAACTGAAAGCATTAATTGAAATGTTACATGGAGGATGAGATGCAGATGACTCAACCCTTGGTGCTGTGCGATGTTGCCACCCTATTATCCCCCAGCGTGTCCCGGGAAGATATTTTCAATTCCCTGTTTAATCTGGTCAATAAAATGATTCCCTTTTCATCGGCGACCCTGTATGCTCTTGCGGGGTCGGAAAAGACGCTGGTAACGGTTTTTCAGCATGGCGATGAACCCGTTGACCTGGCCAGTAGTTTTCGATTTCAGAATGGTCATGGAATTGCCGGGTGGATTTCCACCCAATCCTATCCCATTATCTTCCCATCGCTGAAAAGCACAAAATGGAGTGAACGTTCAACCTTTAATTCCATGGTATCCATTCCGTTGCATTACAATCAAACCCCCATTGGTGTATTAAACCTGGGCCATGTGGAAAAGAATACGTATCAGGCCTGCTACCGGGAAGATTATCAATATCTGGGCCGCCAGGTTTCCCTGATTCTAATGCATTTAATCCGTGAAAAGAATATTATGAAACAACAGGATGCCCAAGAACAATCGTCCTGGAACCCGCCAGTCAGTCCGTCCTTTCGTCGTCAGATAAACATCATATTGGAATTAATTGATCTTCTGACTCTGTCATTGCCTACCGGCAACCTGGAACGGATCAGCGTTGGAATGGAAGCAATAAAAGCGGAATTGCTTAAAATGTCTCAGCGAATGGAACGGGACGTTCCTGCCCGGCAATCCACCGCTTCGTCTCCGCACCTCCACCCCTGACGACCATCTTTTTTCGTTTAAAGTAAGGATAAGGAAAAATATTCTATGTCCGGGAGTAAAATTCCCTAACACCAGCAACCCCCGCCCCTTACAAATAATCCATAGAACGAACGTAATGGTATATAAATAATGATATTACAGATTTCATTAATTTGATATTATTGAAATAATTCAGCGTTGGCATTTCATTTGCATAAAAGGGGTACACGAAGAAGAATAATGAAATTAGAACAAATAAAAAACACCTTATTAGCTACGCAAGCAAAGAATGAAGTCGTTGCCAATAACCTGGCCAACATCCAGACCACGGGATATAAGAAAGATGTCATGTTTGTGGAATACCTGGAACAGTCGGATACAGTCAAGTCCACAGTAAAAACAAGCCATGCCCAAGGAAAATTTCTGGACACGAAAAACTCCCTGGATCTAGCCATCAGCGGTGCCGGATTTTTTGCGATTGAGACGCCGGAGGGAGAACGGTATTCCAGAAACGGGCATTTCGCTCTGGATGCACAGGGGGCAGTTGTAACCGGTTCGGGTGATTACGTTCTGGGTGAAGCGGGACGGATTTATCTGCCATCCGAAGATAGCAAGCCTGGTGATATTACCATTTCATCCGAAGGAGATATTTTTTACCGGGATACCCAGCTTGACACTCTGAAAATTATTTCGGTGACGGATCCCGGAACCCTGAAGAAAACAGGTGACGGATATTTTATGGCTGGTCCGGAAACGGAAATACAACCGGCATCCAATCATGCTGTGCTGCAGGGTAAACTGGAAGAATCCAATGTCAATCCCATCGATGAAATGGTACAATTAATTGAGATACAGCGCCAGTATGAAAGTCTGCAACGCACCATTCGTTCTCTGGATATGGCGCTGGGGAGAGCCGTCAATGATATTCCCCGGTATTAGTGAAAGGATAAGTTTATGTTACGTGCTTTGAGAACCGCAGCGTTGGGAATGGCTGCTCAACAGTTGAATGTCGATACAATCGCCAATAATCTGGCCAATGTGAATACAAATGGTTTCAAGAAATCATCGGTAGAGTTTCAGGATTTATTATATGAAACGGTTCAGTCCGGCCAGGCATCGCGCGAGACCAATAGCAAACCGTCTGAGATTCAAATCGGTCACGGTAACCGGCCGGTATCCACATTTAAGACATTCTCTCAGGGATCGGTTCAGGAAACGGGAAACCCGCTGGATATTTCCATCCAGGGGAAAGGTTTTTTCCAGGTACAACGCATTGATGGCAGCTATGGTTATACGCGAGATGGCGCCCTGCGGATTGATGCCAACGGCAGCCTGGTCACCGCTTCGGGATTACGAATTCAGCCCGAGGTCTCCATTCCAGAGGGTGTATCGGGCATTAATATCAGTCAGGATGGAATTATTTCCGTCATTTTTCAGGGACAGTCCGAACCGGAGGAAGTGGGGCAGCTGGAATTGGTTACATTCATGAATCCGGCGGGACTCCGGGCCATAGGTGGCAATTTATATGAAGCCACCGAGTCGTCGGGACAGCCGTCCTACGGCACACCGGGGGAAGACGGTTATGGCACGGTTCTCCAGGGATATCTGGAAAAATCAAATGTGGATGTCGTCCAGGAAATGATCAATCTGATTGTATCCCAGCGGGCATATGAAATCAATTCCAAAGCTGTGAAAACAAGCGATGAATTACTGGCACTCACCAACAATATTAAGCGATAAATGAAATATGGGATCATAGCTGGTTTTCTTCTGGCGGCCCAATTGCCGGCAGTTTCACCGGGTTCCAGTGTCACGTGGGAAGGGGCCGTGGTCGAAGCTGTGACGGAAGATTATTCCCGGGCTCAGTCCATTGCGGCAAAGGATATTCGCATCCAGGTTAAAAGCATCCCTGAGGTACGTCCCCAGGCACCGGCCGAAGCAGATTATGTTATCCGTTCGGAAAACAAGATCGGGTTTCAAACGGTGTGGCTGGAAATCTATGAAAATGGAATATACCGCAGACGATATCCGGTGACAATCAAACTTTCGGTCACCATTCCAGTTGTTACAGTGGCGAGGAAAGTTTCACGGAATAAAATACTTACTTTGGAAGACCTGACCTTTAAGACGGTGGACATTGAAAGAAATCTGGCCTCATATTTTCGTTCCCGGGAAGAATTGGTAGGCCGCCAGGCGCGTCATGTTATTCAGCCGGGAGAAATCCTGAAAACCAATATGGTGTCCCAGCCCTATACCATTTTACGGGGAGAGCAGGTGGCCCTGAAGATAGTGGTGGGTAATCTGGTGGTGGAAACCGATGGGATTGCACAGAGCAACGGACAAAAGGGCGATCAGGTCCGTGTTCGTTCCTTGGCCACTGGCAAAATAGTGCACGGTCTGGCAAATGAGAACAAGGAAGTCCTGGTCAGGATGAAAGGAAACAAGCATGAAAATGTTTATTAAATCGACCAGTCTCTGTGTGGCGATCTTGCTTATGGTTGCCGATGTGTTGACCGCTCAGGGGTTTCCGTCGTTGTATGCCGATCTGAAGGCGAGAGAAGTCGGTGATGTGGTAACCGTCCTTATTGTGGAGCAGGCCAATGCGTCCCGCGAATCTTCGGTGAATAATTCTTCCCGCACCGATGCATCGGCCGAAAGTTCGGTTTCAGGAAATCTATCCAATTTTCTTCCGGTATTCGGTGCCCGGGGCAGCACAGCCACATCTTTCGATGGCAATGATGGCACGAAACAAAAAGAACAATTAACGGGGAAAATCACGGCCACTATCGTGGAAGATATGGGCAAAGGATTGTTTTCCATCTATGGAGAGCGCCTGGTGAATGTTAACGGTGAAGAAAATATGATGCAACTGCAGGGAACGGTACGGTCCCGGGACATATTGAATAACAACACGATTTATTCCTATAACATTGCCGATGCCACGATCTCGTATAAAAAAACCGGACTGGCTAATAAAGTCGGCCGACCGGGCTGGGGCCAGCGCTGGTTATCAAAGGCCATGATCGGCGGGTTGGTAGTCATGTCCATTATGAGGGCAAATTAATATGAGAATAACCGTTATTACTCTTTGTCTATCCCTGGTTTTATCAGGACAGGTACGTCTGAAGGACATTGCCAGCATCGAAAACACAACGCAGGAGGCCCTCATCGGTTATGGCCTGGTGGTGGGACTGAACGGCACAGGCGACCGGAGCAATGTACGTCACGGTGCGGTCTTTACTGTTCAAACAATTAGTAATATGCTGGAACGATTTGGAATTACAGTCCCTAAAAATGAATTACGCATCCGGAATGTCGCAGCCGTAATGGTGACAGGGACCACCCCGTCTTATGGCCGCGTGGGATCCAAATTTGACGTTACTGTTTCCTCCATCGGAGATGCAACAACGCTGGAAGGCGGCGTGCTTCTCATGACGCCGTTGCTGGACAAGGAAGGGAATTATTACGGTCAATCCCAGGGGCCTCTTTCCATTGGCGGATTCAATGTGGAAACCATTGGCGGGGAACGTCTGCGGAAAAATCATGCTCTGGTTGGACGTGTTCCCAACGGCGGCACACTGACCAAGGAATTGGCTTCTCCCATCATGGATTTAAACGAGCCCCTGCGACTGGTCCTGAATGAGCCGGATTTTGTGACCGCTAGCCGCATAGCCCAGGAAATCAATATCATTCGGGGCGGATACACGACTGCGGATGGATTGGTCGTCAATAACCAAATTGCCCGACCGATCAGTTCGGCTCTGGTGGAAGTGAATTACCCGGAACTGGTCATGACTCAGGAAGATGCTATCTTTTTTATTGCCAGTATTGAGACGCTGTTTGTGGAGCCGGACGTGGAAGCGCGGGTTGTGCTGAATGAAAGGACCGGCACCATTGTGGCCGGTGCCAATGTCAATATTCAGGAAGTCATGATTTCTCACGGCAACCTGACGATTCACACCTCACAGCGACCGATCATTTCCCAGCCAGCGGCCCCGTTTAGCAACTCCGGTCAGACGGTGGTGGTACCACAGACATCAACCACGGCGGAGGAAAGTTCAACCATTGCCATGCTGCCCAAAACCAGCACGGTCGGCGATCTGGCTGCCGCTCTGAATGCCCTGGGATTAAAACCTCGGGATGTAATCGCCATATTTCAATCCATTAAAGAGGCGGGCGCTCTGAACGCCAAACTGATTATCATTTGATCATCATGGAAGTAACTCCCGACTCCTTTCCTAAGCTTATCCAGGGACGTCCCGCCTCAAAGGATTCCGGTCATGATCTTGCCCTGCGCGAAAAGAGCAAGGAACTGGAAGCCGTATTTCTGTCTCATCTGATCAAGGTGATGGAAAAAACGATTCCCAAAGAAAGCTCAGGGCAATCCCTTTCCACCATGATGTTCAGTTCCATCATGGGCGATGCCATTGCCGGTTCCGGCGGCATTGGTCTGTCCGAAATGATATATCGATCATTGTCGGAAGAGGGCACATCCGCTCTGGGTAAAATGGATGATTTACAGGAAAATGTCCTGCCGGATCTATCTGCCATAAGCGGTGAAGGAGGCGAATATGAGTGAACCTGTGAACTGGCAATTGTGCATTGATCTGCTTACGGAAGAGAAGGATCTCTACGAAAACGTCCTGCGTACCATGCGGCAAAAATCAAAAGTGATTGTGGCCGGAAAAATTTCTGAATTGGACGGCATCCTGGTAAAAGAACAATATACCCTGCGAACCGCCAATCATTTCTCGGAAAAACGCTACCGTTTGCTGTCCAGGTTAATCGAATCCCCGGATGGAAAAGACATGAAATTAAAAGACATTATTGCTCGGGCTCCGGATGAATACCGGTCCACGCTGGAAGCGCTCCGGGATGAATTGCGCAGCGTTGTCAGGGAAATCCAATGGACCAATCTGGAAAATCGTCGATTATTGTTGAAATCCATCGAATACATACAAAGCTTGATCCGAACCTTTTTATCGCTGGAACGGAAGGATGCGAAACTCTATGATAACAAGGGCCAGCTTTCCCGAGAAGAATCCACCCCAACCACAGTGTTGGATTTTCAATTGTGAGCGTTTAGATGTCAATTTCAAAAATATTCGATATTTCCAAACGATCCCTGCTTTCGCACCAAACTGCCATCAATACAACGGCGAAAAATATTTCCAATGTAAACACGGAAGGATTTAAACGGCGCAAGGTTGACCTTTCCAAACTGGGAATCGGCTTTTCGGGATTGAATGGCGTACAGGGATCAAAGGCAATCTCACGGGTACGACAGCGTTTTACCGAATTACAGCTATATCAGGAAAAGCATGAATTGGGTCAGTATTCCACATCGCAGCGCCTGTTGACACGGGTTGAAGACATTTTCGGAGAACCGCGGGATTCGGCCCTGGCCAATACATTGATGCAATTCTGGAATGCCTGGGAGGATTTATCCTCAGATCCGGAAAATGATGCGGCCCGCTATCGGGTCCGGGACAAGGGGCAGATGGTAGCTCATGTATTTAATTCCCTGCACCATGACATGACGGAATTCCAACATCAGATCGGCTATGACGTCCAGGAAAAGGTGGCGGAAACCAATCTCATCCTGAATCAGATTTACAAAATCAATCAGCAACTGGGCCTCAATGTGACCAATGAATTACTGGATGAACGGGATGCTCAGGTGGAAAAACTTTCGGCGATACTGAATATTAATGTACGTGAATCATCCGATCAGACCCTGACCATTTCTTCTAATGGTGTTATCCTGCTTTCTGCTTCCACCATATCGGAGCTGGAAGCCAACCAAACTGAAGAAGGCAGTAATTACAGCATGGAGATTGGTGTCAAAAATACGAATAAGAGTTTTGTACCCGAATCGGGAGTAATCGGTGGCCTGCTCCAGACGATCAACGATGTAATTCCCGATCAGATTGACCGGATCAACACCTTGGCGAAGACCATTACGGAAGATGTGAATGCTCTCCACCGCTCCGGATACAGCAGTGATGACGATACGGGATTTAATTTCTTTGATCCTGCCCTGCAACACGCCGGAGACTTTGCTGTAACGGATTCAATTCTGGATAATGCCAGGATTATTGCCACTGCGGATACCATCGGTGAGCAGGGCAACGGTAACCTGGCGCAAGCCATCGCATCCCTGCGTGAATCCAGCATGGTGGGCAATCAATCCATTTCCGATTATTACCGCACGACGGTCAGCCGCGTGGGAAACCTGGCCCAGGAAGCGACATTCATGCGCGAGAGCCAGGAGAAAGTTGTACAAAGTTTGATGAACCAGCGGGACTCGGTTTCAGCCGTATCCCTGGACGAAGAAATGACCAAGATGATTGAATATGAACGAGGTTTTCAGGCGGCAACCAAAATGATTATTACAGCTGATGAAATGATCCAAACCATTTTAAACCTGATTTAATAGGAAGGTGGGCGTGTCATGCGAATAACACAATCCATTATTACCCGCACAATCCTGGACGGCATTAACCGTAGCCATGAAAATATGAATAATGCTCAACGGGATATTGCCAGCGGGAAAACCATCCATAAACCGTCAGACGATCCCCTGGGATACACGCGCATGGCTCGCTATCGCCAAATGATAAACCAGAATGAAAAATATATGGGGAACATTACCAATTCCAACGGCTGGCTTTCGACGACATCTTCCGCCCTGAACCATATTCTGGACCGGGTCATGGAAGCCAAGGGATATGCCACGCAAGGGGCTAATGACACATTGAATGCCACCAATCGTGCCGCCCTGGCCGATAAGGTTGACGGTCTGATTGAAGAGGTTGTCTCTCTGGTGAATACCAAGTATCTGGGCAAAAATCTGTTTGCCGGTACCAAGACCAAGGAAGAAGCGGCTTTTGATTGGTCCAACGGATCGCTGACCTACAATGGGAATAGCGGGAAGATCAATCGAAAAATCGGATCCAGCCTGAGCGTGACCATTAATGTGAACGGCAATCAATTGGCCAATACGGGGGTCTTTTCAGCGCTCACCGATTTGAAGAATGCTCTGAATGATAATGATCAGACCGCCATCAATGATATGATTAATTCCTTGCGCGATGTGAGCGATCAGATCGCATCACTGGCATCCGGTGTCGGTTCCATCCAGAATCATATGGAAATGGCGCGTCAGAGACTGGACACGGCCAACATTAATCTGGCCTCCTATCTATCACAAATTGAGGATACGGACGTGGTGGAAGCGATTACACGCTATAACAATGAAGAAATTTCCTATAACGCAGCATTACGGACGGCATCCGATGTGATCAGGACGAATTTGCTGGATTTTTTAGGGTGATATCATGGAATTATTAAACCAGGAATTCAGCGGGGATTCAGGAGCTTCAATTTTGGCAGAGGACGATCAGAAAGCGGGTGACGTGTACACGTTTTCCTACGGCCTGCCGGGATTCGAATCACTGACAAAATTCATCGTCCGTGATGTTGCCGGTTTTACACCATTCAAGATTCTACACGCCCACCACGATCCCACAGTTGCTTTTCTCATGATCGAGCATAAGAAAATTCTTCCACCGGATATTGCCGACCAATTGAGTGAAGCGTTGCAGAAAAGCAATCCGACGCTCATGTCAAATACCTCGGTCTGTGTGTATTCGGTATTGCAGTACAACCGGGGGACAAAGGGATTCACGGCGAATCTGCGGGCCCCGATTGTGGTGGATGAGAGCAGTAAGTCGGGCCGACAGATCATTCTTGACCAGCAGGCGCTGCCCATGAATTATGCCTTAAACAGGAAATAGACCGAATTATCCATGGAGGGAACATGTTAGTGCTGACACGCAAAAAAGGAGAAAAAATTCAGGTTGGACAACATATTGTCATTACCGTGTTATCCAATGAGGCCGACCAGATTAAGCTGGGGATTCAGGCTCCCCGTGAAATTCCCATATATCGGGAAGAAGTTTATAATAAAATCCGGAATAAAAACCGGGAATCCATTATGACATCCACCCATGTTCTGGAAAACCTGTTCAATATTTACGGTAAGCAGGCTGAAGAAGAAATGGTTGATTAGAGGAGGAAAAAATGAATGCAATAACACAGGCTAATAAACTGGCAGAGAGCGGTCAGATTGTGGCGGCGAAAAAACTATTTGATCAATGTTTTTCCACAACCCAGGACCCCGATGCCTTGTATGGTTTGGCCTATTGTTCCTATGCTGAGAAAAATTATGATTTGGCAATTACCCAGCTCAATGAAATCATCCTGGTAGAACCCCACCACGTAGAAGCCTATAATCTGGCCGGGATCATTGCCGCCCAGACCGGTGATTATGACAGCGCCAAAACATTGTTCGGGGCCGCCATCGAATACGATCCCCAATTCGTGGATGCCCAGCGCAACTATGCCGAAATTTTACTGGAAGAAGGGGATTATGAAAATGGTCTGAGAGCACTGCAGATTATCATGCAGAACTTCCCGGATGATGTGGCTACCCTGGTGAGAATGGCACGATTATACGCCGAAGTGGACCGCCACGAAGATGCACAATTATTGTTGGAACGAGCCCGGGAGCTGGAGCCGGAGAATCAGTTTATCCAAGGGATCCTTGAGAGAACCTGAAACAATGAATTAAATGGGATATTCTTTGCAAAAAGTAAAATCACAAGAAAAATATCAAACAAAAAAGTTTGTAATAGTCTTGGGAATGCATCGCAGCGGTACATCAATGATGATGAACATTCTTCATGAGGCCGGATTTTATGTGAGCGATGATAATGATTTGATGAAATCTACCCCGGATAATCCCAAGGGATATTTTGAGCGCAATAGTGTAATGGAGGCCAATGATATAATATTAAAGATGGCAGGTGGGACGTGGGATGATCCACCAGATTCAGAGGATGTCAAGAGTATACGAATAGATCCATTAATTAAATCGTTGTTGGAGTGTTATAAAGACAAGAAACAAGCGGCAATTAAAGATCCGCGTCTGTGTTTAACCTTCCCGGTGTGGAAAGACCTTTTACCTCCTGATATGAAAATTATCAGAATAATTCGAGATCGAGAATCGGTGATAAAATCATTGGTACGACGCGATAGCTTTACGCGGGAAAAAGCGGGGAAACTATATGATAAATATAACTCTCAAGCAGACCATTTTGCTGAAGGATATGAAAATATACATATCAATTATGAGAATTTATTAGGAGAGGCATTTAAGGAGGCAGTGGGAAAAATACAACAATTTCTGAGGATAGAGAAAAAACTCAGCTCAATCGCAAAAAATGTTATTGATCCAAAGCTAGACCATTCCCAGGTTGATGTAAAAAACACCCACCCCTTGGTATCCATTGTTATTCCGGTATATAATCAACTTTTATATACTCATGAGTGTACAAAATCAATCCTCAAGAATACGAAATATCCAAGCTTCGAGGTTTTATTTATTGATAATTATTCCACGGATGGAACATGTGAATATTTAATAAAAGTCAATCGGAGAACCATTCGACATATTGACTTTAAGCATTCTCAAGACAAATCTTGTGATTTCATCATAAACAGTACTAAATCATACATGAAAGGTGAAGTAATTGTATTTATGGAATCATTTGAAGGATTATATCCCGGATGGTTAACAGATATTCTAAGCACACATCAAACCGATATCGCGAAACCCAATACTTTTATTCGAGTCGGGAATAATCAGAATGGGCGTATTGGAGAACAAAGTGCGGAAGCAAGTAGGCTGGAACAACAAATCAATACAGTAATCAATGAATGACCGACCTTTAATCAGTATTATTATTCCGAGCTTTAATGGTATTAACCTGCTTGGTGATACATTGAATTCAATCGCAAAAAATAATTTTAACATGGATAAGGTTGAAGTTGTTGTATGCGATGATGGATCAACGGATGGGACTTATGAAAAATATTTAAACAGTAAATACCAATTTTCCTTTAAAATGATAAAACATTTAAAGAGCGGGCAGTCTGCTGCAACAAATTCTGCTATAAAAAATGCCCGCGGAGAATATTTATTATTTTCTGCACAAGACATTATTTTTGATAGAAAACTAATATCTGAACATTTAACAACACACTCTGATTACGCTAATGAAGAAATAGTTGTACTGGGTTATTTACCATACGCAAAGAACATAGCAATCAGTCCTTTTATGTTTTATTCTGTAAATGGTGGTTGGCAATTCGCCTATTACCAAATTAAAAATCATCAAGATGTACCACCACAGTTTTTATATGCGCCGAATGTTTCAATGAAGCGGGAAGTAATTATGAAAATCGGTTTATTCCAGGAATCATTACCATTTGGATCACAAGACACCGAACTGGCAATCCGGCTAAAACTAAGTGACACCAGGATAGTTTTTAATGCGAATGCTGTTGGTTATCATAACCATATTATTTACTTAAACAACTTTTTATCACGACAAGAAAAAGCTGGTGCAAGCGTTGTAAAATTATCAAAAATGCATCCAGGTTTTGAGGATGAAATAAGTAATCTGGATTTATTACTTAAATCATATTTAAGTATTTCCGATTTAGAATTAATAAATGAATTTGAAAAAATAGAGATACTCGAAAAAGCCATAGAAAAAATTCCTGACTATCAAGGTGTTTGGTTAAAAGCCTTGCATGGTGGGCAAATAAATCAATATGAATTGAATTCCTTCAGGGAAATAAAAAAATTGTTTAAATCCTATGACTTTATAATGCGATACTATTGGGGTAAAGGATATTGGCAAGAACTTGTAAAAGGTCATATTAATGAGAGACTCAATAATATATTAAAATTAAGACTTTTGAGAATGCACCTGGATGATACTCATCTCAGAACTATAAACATAAAGTTAAAACAATATGATTTTAAGGTAAAGATACACAATAGTATGGTAACGAAAATTATTTACGGAAGCGAAAAAATTGAGGATTATTACGATTACTGCTTGGACCTTCTGGCTAATGGGTCTAATAGTATAAAAAATATAATAGTTTTAAAGCGCGGATTGTTTGATGAAGCCTCAGTGGCGAAATTAAAAGAAGTTGTAAAAGTAGTCGATTCTTATGACATCTCTATTGGTATTATTGAAAGTATTCTCGGTTCACGCTCGAAATATATTATTGTTAATAATATCAACTACAGGTTTATTGATAAGTACAATGAACATCAATTAATTAACAGGCTTTTTATGAAGCTTGAAAAAGCAAATGCAATTAGTGGGAATATCATCACAAAAACGGAAGTAAAATATGGATATAAGTTTGCTAATTCTGATTTAATTGAATTAAGGGCCAAGAGAAATACAATTAATAATTTTCAGCTCAAACCAATTGATTGTGTTATTCCGGAATATTTTGCTCTAAGGAACAAACATTATTCCATGAAACCGTATAAAGATGATTTGTGGTTTGTAGATCTGTCTAAAAAGATGACAGAAAACGATAATAAAATATATCATATTTCTCAATTATCTCTAAAAAAAACAATTCGATTAAGGAATCAATAAATTGAATAAAACATCAATAATTATTCTCACGTTAAATGCAAAGTTGTTTACAATCAAATGTATTGAATCTATTTATAAGCATACGGATCAATCAGAATTTGAACTCATAATTGTTGATAATGGATCACGCGATGGAACAAAGAATTATTTAGAAGAGGTTAAGGAGAATCACAAGAATGTACAATTAATATTTAATAAAGATAACCGTGGGTTCTCAGCAGCAAATAATCAAGGGGCAAGAATTGCAACCGGCAAGTACCTGTTATTCCTTAACAACGATGTAACAGTCGCAGAAAACTGGTTAACATCTTTAGTTGCGTCCATTGAAAAAGATCCTCAAATTGGTCTGGTTGGCCCGATTACAAACTACATAAGTGGTAGACAAATGGTAAAAAGATTGCCATACAGGGGAGACAAGTTTCAGGAGTTTGCCAATAAAATAAGAATAGTAAATAAGGGAAAATTAACTCCACGCAATCGGCTAGCAGGGTTTGCAATAATTGCTAGAAAGAATGAATATTTTATGGTGGGAGGTTTTGATGAGACTTTAGGAACGGGTAACTACGAAGACGATGATCTTTGTATTAGGTATCGAAATAAAGGTTTTTCACTAATGTGTGATGAGAGCGTCTTTATCCATCACTACGGAAGTAGAACCTTTATGGAAAATAATATTGACTACAAGCAGAGTTTAAAAGAAACAAAAGAAAAATTCAAACAAAAATGGCCCAATATTGACTATGATAAATTCATGGAAAAATCTGAACAATTGGTGGACAGGAATAAAAAACGATGCCAAATGTCATTAAAATATTTGAGAGACGATAAACTTAACGATGCAAAAAACCTGCTGTACTCCGTCCTTTTAACAAACCCGATAGATCAAATGGCTTTATTAATCCTTTCCATTGTATATCGCGCGTCAGGAAAAACGGCTCATGCTCTCGAATGTGTCAAAAAAATCTTAAGGCTGGACCCCCAAAATGGCGGGGCCTATCATCAAATGGCAATGATAGTACAAGCAATGGGAGATGAACAAAAAGCAGCATCATTATTTACAATGGCCGATCGACGCGACCCGGCCTATAAAGAGAAATATGCCGACATCTTTCAGACCGGATAGACAGGTAGAATACCCATGCCCCAATTAACGCTGAGTCTGAGTCCGGAACCGCAGAAGAAGGTTGCCGTCATCAGTCACGAACGGTCGGGGA
Organism: Fidelibacterota bacterium; assembly: GCA_046861395.1. Taxonomy (GTDB): domain Bacteria; phylum Fidelibacterota; class Marinisomatia; order Marinisomatales; family JABMOV01; genus JBHHUC01. The sequence goes on along the minus strand of JBHHUC010000005.1, from coordinate 13,656 downwards.
CACATTTCTTAATGAATACACTGGCGGAGAATTTCGGTTATATCGCCAAGCCTTGGTGGAATCTGGATTTTGAACAGGGCTTGAATTTCCACGCAACAGAAAGCCTGGAGAACTATTTTCGACAGGTACACAATAAACCGGTAATCAATGTCCTGAAATCACATCATCCGGTTGCTTTTATTAAACCCTTTGCCGATTATTTCTGTTCGCAGTTTCAAATTTTTTATATCTATCGTGACCCCCGGGATACGATGCTCAGTAATTGGCACCTGATAAATCATGGTCATGCCCGAGGATGGGATGAAGGTCCGAACTGTTCATCTGTCGGTGAATTTATCCGTTCGGCTCCCCGGGGCGCCATGTTGCGCTATCAGAAAGAACAGGAACCCACGGTCCTTCACCGCTGGGAATCTCATGTGCGGGGTTGGTTGTCTTTCGCCGCTACGCGACCGAAAGAGGAAATATTTGTTCTGCAGTATGAAGACCTAAACGATGAATTCAATGCTACGGTTGAAAAAATGAGCATTTTCTTAGGCAAGCCATTGAAAACACCTGTCCGTCCTAACCGGCAACACAATGTGATCCAGCCCGGACCCGGAATCTCAGGCCGTTATCGTCATGAATTATCTACCGCAGATTGTGATTATTTTCAATCTGCTATCGGCCCCACTCTGGAACATCTGGGATATGAAAAAACGTAGATGCACGATGTCGCGTCCCTATGTCATTGAATGCTGCCGTGCCGGTGCCATCGGTGATGTTCTGATGACCACACCTGCCGTTCGAGCCCTGCGACAGAAGCACCCGGATGCCTTGATCCGATTTGTCACCATGAATCCCGATCTTCTGTTGGAAAATCCCGACATTGATGAAATTTCTCCCGTGAATCTTGAGGCGAATCGTACGGTCTGGTTCGAGTATCCCGTGAAAGACGGTTATCCAGATGTTCCGTTGCAGGATCATCTGGCCCGGGAATTTGCTCGGTCAAATGGAATACCGGTGATGGAAATTGCCGGCCGGATATGCTTCACCAAGAGCGAACGTTCCTTTGCCCGGACCCTGGTACGGAAATTTTCTCCGCTTCCCGTCGCCACAATCCATATCAAAGCCGGATGGTCGCCCTATAAGGAGTGGCCGGTTGAAAACTGGCAGCAAGTCGTGAATCATTTTTTCGGTCGCTTGGTGTTTATTCAGATCGGTGGCCGGAATGAGCCGGTCCTGAAAAATGCCGTCACCATGAACGGCGTAATGAATATCCGGCTCAGCGCGGCCTGCGTTGCGGAGTCAGACCTTTTTCTGGGCATTGACAGTTTTCCCAATCATGTAGCGGGGGCATTTAAGAAACCGGCGGTTGTCATTTTCGGCAGCACCAGCCCCGTAGGTTCCGGTTATCCCACGGCCACAAATTTATGGTCAGGCGAAGACTGTTCACCCTGTTACCGTGAATACAATGCTATTGCCGTTCACCGAAAAGAACCCTGTCCTTACGCCGTCAAATGTCAAAAGAACATTACAGTAGCGGCCGTGATTGAGGCCATTGAAACCAAATTGAAAAATCTGAACCATACACCATGACACTCAAACGTCAAACACTGTCCGTCTGTCTAATCGTTAAGAACGAAGAATCATGCCTGGGAGATTGTCTGGCCAGCGTTCGCCCGGTGGCGGATCAAATTGTTGTTGTCGATACGGGTTCAACCGACCGAACGGTGGCCATTGCGCGGGAACATGGGGCCGAGGTGTACTCTTTTCGCTGGATTGATGATTTTTCGGCGGCCCGGAATACGTCCATTTCCTATGCCACCGGAGATTGGATTCTGTGGCTGGATGCCGATGAAACATTAATGGAAAAATCACAGAAAGAGTTGCTGTCACTGCTCAGGGAAGAAAAGTCCCCCGTCATCTACGGTGTGCAAATCCAAAACATAAAGCGCGACGGAACCTATTCCTTGTCCGGGGCCCATCGGCTATTCAATAATTTCAAGGGAATCTATTTTATCGGACGGATTCACGAACAGGTGTCTCCCAGTGTGGTTCGTCTGGGCGGCGTGGAACGGGAATCCAACATTGTATTGTACCATACGGGTTACAACTATTCCGGTGGCAAGGCGGCGGCCAAAAACGAACGGAACCGGAATTTGTTATTGCAACAGGTAGAGGAAAATCCCAAAAGTGCCTATGCACATTATACTCTGGCCCAGCATCTGGCAATTAACCGGGATTATGATAAGGCTCTGGGACACTATGAGCGAGCCGTCGCGTTGAAACAATTTGATAAAAAAATGACCGTCTCCCTGTATAATACTTACAGTGAAACACTGTTTGCACTGGGAAAATATCAGGAAGCAAAAAAATATATCCGGAAATCGCTGAGCCTGCAGCCGGTACAGGCCGCCGGGTATTATTTACAATATAAACTGGCTCTTAAAGATCAGCAGCCGGAAAAGGCCGTTCTTTATCTGAAAAAACTATTGCGGGTAACCCGGCAACTGAAAGGGCAAAAAAAACGGGTTTCCACCGATATCCTGATTCCCGACGAAAAAATAAAATTCACCCTGGCCGGTTTGTATTCCGATCTGGGAAATGCCCCCAATGCCATTGACCTATATGAAGAATTGTTACAAAAACGCCCGAATCATCGTGAAATTATAAACCGGCTTATTCATCTCTATCAGGAAACCAATAACCTGACAGCCCTGGAAAAAGTATTGACAAGTGCCGGAACCTCCATCCTGGAGGATGAATCATACACGGAATTGCTGGGCATTACCCGCATCAAGCAGGAAAAATTTCAACAAGCCCTGCCCCTGTTTGAAAATCTGTATACACAAAATCCCAAGAACGACCGCATCAAGAAAATATTGATTGGGCTTTACGGGAAAACAGGCAATATTGAGCGGGCTCAGGCTCTGCTTTAAATATCTTCTGCCCCATGAATTCAGACAAAGTCATGTAAATACCCACAGGCATGGCACTGGAAAGCTGTCCGTTGGGCTTTTTAGAATCGTTTCCCACGTTTAACGCTTTGGTTTATCTCTGCTTCCGCGGTGCTTTGTATATAAACCAGTCTTCCTTAGTGATTTCGTGGAAATAGTCTGCTTCTTCCACCAGGACCCGGGCCGTGGTCTGTTTCACGGCAGCAATTTCCACGCGAACCCCTTCCCCCTTTAAATGTGAAACTAGATCCACGTAGTCGGAATCACCGGACATGATAATAATGGTATCCACCTTGGAGGCCAGTTGGGTAGCCTTGATTGAGAGTGGAATATCAGCCGATTTATGGCACGGGATGACAGACCCATAATAGTTTTCATGGAGCCGTTCAGCAAATTTGGATGAAATGGACTTCCCTTCCCGGAAGTATAATAAGCGGTTCAGGCCGCGGTCATTCAGTAATTTGGGAATCAGCATGTCAAAATTTATCATGGCATTTTTAGTCCCCGATAATTCATGGATGCTGCGTTCAATGTTATTTCCATCACAAAGGATGGCCACCGATTGATTGATGAGAATATTTTCCATAATTATTCCTTATCTGATAAAATGGTCATTGGTAATGATTCAAAACACATTCGGAGTAGAAACGCTCCACATGTTGGTTCTGGTCTCAGGAAAAGTTGTCGGGAAATTTAACCGTTTTCGGACCCGGAATGCCCCTGCTTTATATAACTTAAAAATGTGAGACCCAGAAAGTAGAAACTGGCACCGCCGAAACAAAACCACGCTTCCCAGGCAAACATGCGCCGTACGATCATATCGGTCATAGGATCGGTGGTAAGCATGCGCAGCCCACAGTAGAGACCACCGATGATAAAGTTGATGAGAATGATAGCGTGGATCCAGTTCCTCCAGCCGGGTCGACCCTGCTTTCGCTGCCAGAGGGCAAAAAAGATCAGCAGGATGAAGAAGACATAGAGCCAGGCCTTGGCCGTTTCCGCCAGGGAAGTATAAAAGAGATCCATTGTCATGGGTTTTTCCTCCACCATAGTTCCAGGATAACCAAGAGAATTACGGGACTGAACAAAATGGCCAGCAGGCCGTAGGCCTGGGGATGAGCCTGCCAGGCGCCGGAAGGCCAGGTCCCCAGCAGGAAGATTCCGGCGGAATACAGCGACCCGGTAAGAGCGACGGTTTCAACAATTCGTTCCCGGGGATCCCGTTTGATAAGACACCACACCAGGACCCAGGCCAGGGGAATCATGAGAAGGTCCAGAATGGCGGTTCCGACCAGAAAAGGAATCGCATCCGCCGACCAAGTCGTAACCGTTGCGGCCGGAAAACCGATTTGTCCGGTTGTTAAATATTCCCGACCGGCCTGCAACAGGGCCAGCAAATGCAATGTTTGCAAAGTCGCATAATAGTAAATCAGGACGTTTCGCATGTTGCGGATAGAAATTGACATGGTTTAACCTACTGTTTTTGTGTAAAGCGAAACAGTGGGAATTTATTATTTACCGTTTTTTCAGGATGAATAATCCCAGCGGAAAACCGAAACGAGTCCATCGCTCACCGGTGTGGATCGTGTACCTTTTTGCCGGAGGGAGGCTGGCAACGGGATGGCAGCCTCCGCTGAGACGGGGAAAATGAGTAAACACCCATTGCCACCCGGTTCCCATCAGGGTCCGGGGCTGATCCATTAAAACAAGATACAACCGACCTTCGGGTTTCAGAATACGCAGGCTTTCCGCCAGCAACACGGACAAAAGGGAATCGTCACAGAAATCAAAGAGGCAATTGGCGAAAACGGCATCAAAATGATTGTCGGGTATGGCGAATGGCAGGGAATAACCCCGGATCAGATGTAGACCGGAGAGATGCTTTTGGGCACAATAACGCTTTACTCGTTTTTCCAGTGTCGGGGAAAGGCAGAGGTACGAAGAGCGACCGGTATTAGTTTTCAATAACAATCCGAGAAAAGGGTCGCCGGGAGGAGATATGATCAGGCTATCGGATACCGGTAATTGTCGGATTTCCCAAAGCCGCGTCCGGTATTCCAGAATCCGTACCCAGAGAGGAAACCAGGGAGCGATCAGGTCATATCGTTCCTCCAGTTCCCGGATTGAAGAAGCACCTGCTAATGCCATGAGCCGTTTCCTTCCTGATCAGGGACTCTCTCCGTTTTCGGGGTAAAGTGTCACCCGGACATAACGATCGGTAAACAGGGCGTTGACGGTTTCCCGGATATGGTCGGACGAAAAACCGGCGATCCATTCATCATAGTCGTCGAAATCAGAATAATCCCGGCCATGAAAAGTGAATGAACGCATGGTGCCCAGCCAGAAGCGGTTTTTCCTGAGATTGGTTTCCCGTTCCCGGCGCAGGATTTCCCGGACTTTTTTCACATATTTATCGGAGAGTCCGAATTGTTTCAGGCTGTCGATCTGGTCAAATACAATGGTGGTCAGGGTGTCAATCCGATCCGGGTCAGCGCCGAATGAGATGGTCAGCTGGGCCTGCTCGATGGGATAATGCGTGGCCCCGGCGGACAGGCGGACGCCATAGGTTCCGCTCTGGTCTTCCCGCAGGACTTCCCGCAATTTGATTCGCATGGCCTGGACTGACGATTTCAGGATGAACTCATTATAGGGTGTCCAGTCAAAGGGCGCCGAGAAGGAAATGGTCGTGAGACTCTTTGGTTCAACGCCGCGGTAAATAGCCTTCTTAACCGTATTCTCCGGGGTTCGAACGCCGATATCCCGCCAGGTTTCCCTGCGGGAGAAAGCGGGCAGGCTGCCCAGGTAATATTCCACCAGGGGCCGAAATACAGCCGTATCGATGGCCCCTACAAAGAAAAAGGTAAAATCAGAAGCATCACGAAAACGATCCACATAGAAGGAAAATGCGGAATCTAGATTGATTTCCTGCAATCGTTTAATTGTCATGGGTCGTCGCCGGGAGTGATAGTTAGCCAAGGTAACATTCAGCGTATCACGATAAGCTGCCTCTGGACTGGCCGACCGGTTTTCCAGTACGCCGCGCTGCAATTGGAGGAAAGCATTGAAACCGACAGAATCAGCCCGCGGTTGTGTGAAATATAGATAGATGATTTGCATTAATGTTTCCAGATCTTCGGGACGGGTATTGCCGGACAGTCCTTCCTGGAGATTGGAGATCCAGGGTCGCACCGATACGACTTTTCCGCTCATTTTCTTCTTGAATGTGTTGACATCGAACTGGGCCAGGCCGGAGGAAGTGATAATGGCGGTGGCATAGGCGGCCGAAAGGAAATTACTGTCGCTGGTAAGAGAATGTCCGCCGGGACTCTGAGCGGAAAAGAGTATTTCATCATTCTTAAAATCGGTGACCTTGAATTGTACTTTCACACCATTGGACAGGGTCCATTCCTTGATTCCCACATTGTCATAGACGGTGTCCTGTATAATAGTACCGTTCGCCAGAGTATTGGCAATCAGCGGTTCATCGCTGACATTGTCGACATAAGGGGTGATGTCCATGGTGGCAACATCGTCACTCAGGACCAGGATCTCCTGGTCGTCTGGAATGGAAACACCTTCTTTTTCCGGGGCATTAATCATGAACACATTATTGCCGCGGGTATAGGTTTCCGGTACGGCGGCATTGACTTCATCCAGGGATATGTCCGGCAACAGCATCTTGTAAAGGGCATAATCATTTTCAATTCCCGGCACCGGTTCTTCCAAAAGAAAATGATTGATATATTGATTGACCAGCCGTCGGGACGAAATGTTTTCCCGATCATTATAAGTTTTTTCAATCCATTTCATTTGCTCGGCCTTTTCCCGCTCCAATTCCGTTTGAGTAAAGCCAAATCGCCGGGCCCGTTCCACTTCTTCGAGCAGAGCCCGCAGGCCGGTGACGATTTTGTCGCTAGACATGGCGGCCCCCAGGTAAACAATATTCTTGGTGCGGACGAAAGAACCCTGCCCTGTAAAACCAAAAATAAAAGGCGGATCGGATTCCCGGGTTCGTTCTTCCAGCCGGGCGTTTAACATTTCCGACAAAAGATCGTGGATTAATATATCCCGGTAATCCGTTACGGTCACAGGCCTGACCGGATCGCGTTTGATATACAATGAAGCGAACGTCATGGTTGCTTCCGGGTCCGTGGCCGTGGCAACCAGTTCTTCATCATGATTCGGCACGGGGAAATAAATGCGTTCCCGTTCCGGTTGTGGATTAGTCAATCCGTTGAAATGGGAAATGATTTTTTCCTCGACCCAGCCCGGATCGAAATCACCGACGGCCATTATAGCCATGAGGTCGGGACGGTACCAGTCCCGATAAAAACGCCGGATGGTTTCATAATGGGCCGTATCGATAACATCATACTGACCGATGGGCAGGCGTTTGGCATATTGGGAATCTTTGAACAGGATGGGAAACTGTTTATCCCGCATACGGGCCTGGGCACCGCGCCCCAGCCGCCATTCTTCATGCACAACGCCCCGTTCCTTGTCAATTTCTTCCGGATCCAGGGTAATGTTGTGGGCCCAGTCTTCCAAAATCTGGAAGGCGGTTGCCAGCTGATCGAGACTATCGGTAGGTACCTTCAGCATATAGACGGTTTGATCGAAACTGGTGTAGGCATTCAGGTCGGGACCGAATTTGGTTCCGATAGATTCCAGGTAATCGACTAATTGCTGTTTCTCAAAATGATTGGTACCGTTAAACGCCATGTGCTCCAGGAGGTGGGCCAGTCCCTGCTGATCATCATCCTCAAGAACAGATCCGGCATTCACGACCAGGCGGAGTTCAGCACGGTTTTCCGGTTCGGAATTGGTACGAATATAATAGGTCAATCCATTTTCAAGATGTCCGATGCGAACCGCTGGATCGATTGGTAATACGGACGAAGTTTCTCTCATTGATTCAGATACAGGCACAGGTTCCGGAGGGACACAAGCATACGTGAGGCACAAGAGAACAATTGATAATCGTTTTGTCATGATATAACTCCCAAATTTAATGTACGATAGGAAGACTTTGTGGTCAACAGGCTATTCCCTCAGAAATAAAAACAAGAGCAGTAAAACAACCAGTCCTGCTAAAAATATCCCAAGCATAAACCGCATAGCCTGACGGCGCAAGACCAGTTCCTCCGGCGTGGCAGGCCGCGTCTCATGGGCATGTTTCTTTTCATTGGCAGATCCAATACCAGCTCCGATGGCGATACCCACGCCGATCCCAATGGCAAGATTGCCCAACGCAACCCCTATTCCGGCCCCAAGTGCCACGCCAATACCCATGCCCTGACTCATCCAGTACCCTTTGGGAAACCCAGGATACTGGTGACGAAGCTTTTGTTCTTTGCGATAATGATTAAGGGCAAACACCGTCGTGACAACTGCCACAACGGCGATAATACCCGCCATGATGAGAATGGGATTCATACAGCCTATTTGGGATTTAGGGTTAGAGCCAATTCGTTTATATCCCGGTTTTCAAGGTGTTTCTTGTTGACAGGATGAAGCACTGAGGCAATCATGGCCTGGCCCACGGCTGCGCTGGTTGTGACAGAATTCAAACGGATCAGTAAAGGAAAAAGGGGACGTGCGGCGACATAAAAGGCATTATACCAAGCAGTTTTCGACTTAACCCCTTTTACGGGTAAAATCAGTCCCGGGCGAAAGGCGTAGGCATCCTTAAAGCCCATGTTCAAAACCATGTTTTCAGTCCGTCCTTTCACCCGCGCCCACATGATCTTGCCTTTTTCGGAACTATCCGTGCCCGACCCGGAAACATAATTGAATATCATGTCCGGGTTCAGTTCGTGAAGCAGGGTGGCGAAGGATTTGGTCATGTCATAGGTGACCAGGGTATAGGATTCTTCATTCAGACCGAAGGAGGAAATGCCCATGCAGTAAAAACAAGCGTCATAACCGGAGAGGTTGTCTTTAATGGTCTCGGGCTGGCTGAAATCTTCCAGGAGAACCTGTTTCAGCTTGGGGTGAGCAATATCCAGGGAATTACGATTGACGGCCAGGACAGCCGCAACAGATTCTGTCTCCAGACATTCCAGCAATACACCCTTTCCCACCATGCCGGTGGCACCGGTAATGATTACCTTCATCGTTGCATCCACCAGCGATAAGGAGAGTTAGATTTTTCCGGGAACTTTTGTGTCAAAGTCATGGCATCATATAACCGTCCGTTGAGCATGACCATGCTTACGGAATCACTGTTACGAATATCTTCCAGGGGATTTTTGTCAAGAATCACCAGGTCTGCCAGTTTACCCGGCGCCAGACTGCCGATGTCCTGTTCCATGCCGATATAGGCAGCGCCGTTCAGCGTGGAGGCGGTGAGGGCTTCCATCGGTGTCATTCCGCCCTGGACCATCATCCACATTTCCCAATGGGCGCCCAATCCCTGAAGCTGGCCATGGGCCCCGTTGTTCACCTTTACGCCGGCACCGGCTAATGCTTTCGCCGCACGGGCATTATCAATGAAATTATAATCATTATCTTCCACCATCATGCGTCGGCGCTTCTGGTCCAACAGAACCTGTGGCATAAACTGCTGTAAATGTTCGTGTTCAAATACCTTCTGGTGTTGGTACCAGTAATTTTCACCCCACAAGCCGCCATAACTGACAATCAGGGTCGGTGTATAACTCACACCGGAAGCAGCAAATAACTTTATGACATCATCATAAAGAGGAGAAACGGGGATGGAATGTTCGATTCCCGTGTGGCCATCCACGATCATATTCATGTTATGCTGGAAGGTGGAACCACCTTCAGGAAAGACTAACATGTGGAGTTGGCGGGCGGCTTTCAGGACTTGCTGCCGCTGTTCCCGGCGAGGTTGATTATACGATTTCACCGAAAAACCACCGAATGCCTTGATCCGTTTGATATGGGAACGAGCTTCGGCCAACGAATTGATTTCAGCGGTGAAAGAGGTTTGGGCACCGTAAAGAATCGTCCCGGTGGAAAATATACGGGGCGCCAGGATTAGACCGGCTTTCTGTCGTTCCGAATTGGCAAAGATCAGTTCCGTATCATTGGAAGGGTCATGCGTGGTGGTAACGCCAAAGGCAAGGTTGGCCAGATATTGCCATCGTTGCTGTGATTGGATGCCATCCCAATTGACACCCATGTGTGCGTGTACATCAACCAGTCCGGGAATAATGGTTTTCCCCGGCAGGGAAATGATGATGGCAGACGATGGAACCGTAACACTGTCAACGGGACCCAGGGCGACGATCCGGTTGTCACGGATGATAATGGTGCCATCTTCAATCACCAGATCATGGTCCATGGTAATAATGCGGACGCCAGTAAGAGCCAGCAAGCCCGACGGCTGATCGGCATTTTCCAGCCAGCTCAGATTTACTCCCGCGGAATCGAGGGGCGGCAGGGAATCGGGAGCACCGGTTGCAAAGGTGAAACAATCGCTGACGGGCCGCTGGAAAAGGTTCGGACCTAGGGTCCAGTACAGGGTTTTACTGTCCCGCGACCACTGCAGGTTGAAGCCGGAATCGGCGGTGAGACGAAAGGCCGGGACGGCCGACATGGACGGGGATAGTTCAACTGCTTTTCCGGTGGGATAATACGGTGCTACATAATGTTGGTAACGTTCATGAAAAGCGATCCAGTTCTCATCCGGAGAAAGGACTATATTGTCTCCATACCGGGAAGTTGCCAACACATGCCGGTCAAAACCGCGAAGATCGACACTTACCAATACGGTATTTTCGTCTTCCCGATCCAAATATAGAATGCGGTCTCCCTTGCCATTAAAGCGGGGCTTCCGGGCTGATTGGGCGATGAGCAGAGGCTGAGCCCCTTTTTCCAGTGCTAAAAGATAAAGACCGGGTTCGGTGCTGTGTTCAAATCCCCGGGACCAATGCCCCCCCTGACGCCGGTAGAGAAGATATTTTCCATTCGGAGACCAGGCCAAGTCACCAAAATGTCCCGGCGGAAGATCAACCGTTCGTTCTCTCTTGCCCCGGGCGGATATGATCCGGATGCTGCCGCTGTTTTTATCCGACCAAAATGAGAAAGCAATTTTCTTTCCGTCGGGAGACCAGGTAGGAACCAGGCCGACGCCTTCTGCGGGGTCGGTGAGTCGCTTCCGGTCAGAGCCGTCAATACCGGCTACCCAGAGACTACCCAGGGCCTGAAATACCACCAGATCTCCATTGGGACTGACGCGGAGATTACGGAGCGCCTTTACCGGAAATTCCGGCGTCCAGGTGGCATGGGAAAATGTTATCGGTTGAGTCAATGTTTGTTCGATATGCGCAGTGAAAGGAATTTCCGATGCTGCTTTGGTCCGTGTGTCCACCGTCCAGAAATGACCCCGGGCGGTGATGAGGATGCGCCGATTATCAGGATACCAACTGAAACCAGGATGAACACCGAAGATGGCCCAGGTTTCCTGAGCGTCCCGATTCAGCTTGTCAAAGACCATTTCCTCGGTACCCGTGGCCAAATCCCGCACCATCAGGACGGTTTTAAGGCCAATCCGCTTTACAAAGGCCAGATATTCTCCGTTGGGTGAAATCTGAGGTGTGGCCGCCCCGCCCGGACCACCGGTAATCCTGACAGTTTCACCGGTGTTTAAGTCATATCGGTTGATGGCATAAATCGTCTGGTATGGATCGCGATTATACTGAAATGTTTTTCCGGGGCTAACATCTTGGGAATAGTAAAGATAATTCCCATCCGGAGATAACTCCGGTTCCCCGGCATCATGTTGCCAGTCCCGTTTTTTTGTCAGGGAATAGCCCTTTCCCTTACCACTGGCCAGGTAGAGCCACATTTCGCCGGCACCCAGCGAACGGGATTTGACAAAGTGCTTACGGGCGACAATGTGTTTTCCATCGGGTGTATATACGGGATTATTCAATAGCCGGAATGATTCATCGGTGATTTGGGTCGGGTTATTACCCTGTAAATCCATGGTCCAGATGTTGTCACCACCCGACCGATCCGAAGTATATACAATTGTTTGCCCATCGGGACTGAAGGAAGGCTGGATATCCCAGGCCGGTCCCGATGTAAGTGCTTCAGCCTGCCCGCCACTAACCGCCATGCGATAGATGTTACCCAATAAATCAAAAATAATAGTACTGCCGTCGGGCGAAAGATCGCAACTCATCCAGGTCCCTTCCGTCACATCTGTCATGAAGGGCTGGATAGGACCGAAAGGAGCAGTGATATCCCACGATTTTGTTCTTTTCTCTGTCTGGTCCGGAACAGCGGAGGTTTCGGAGTCCGTTCCCTGCGGCAAGGTGCAGCAGGATGAATTAGTGATTTGCGCCTGGCCCAAGGAAATCAGAACAATCAGGAAAAGATTTAGCATGACCATCTCCTTCTTTGCAGGATAAGGATATTATGGTGTAACATAGGATTCCAGCCAGGCAAAGGCCGAATCGAGGCAGGCTACGGCCGCACCGCCGTGATCACCGGGAAAGGAAGCCAGGGGCAGGGACATGACTTCGGCGGTGGCAACAGAAATAGCATAAGGTACCGTCATATCATCCAGGCCGTGGAATAAATGAACCGGGGCCGTCGCTGTCCAGTGCGAAACATCATTTTCATCCAAGGCCGCCTTCAAATCGCTGACGCCATTACCATGAAAGTCCGACAGAAAATCCGGTGTGAATAAATCGCTCAGAACGACGGTAAGAGAATCATTGATTTCGCCTCCGCTGTGCGATCCGTCGTACAGAAAGTCTATGTACCCGGCGTAGGGAGACTGAAAGATATCGCTGATGGGTGGCAGATTATAAACGGTACGGTATGCGACAAAAATATAACCGAAATAACCCGGATTATCGTAGGTTGGTCCGTCCAGGACCAGATCGGCCATCAGACGCACATCGTAAGGTCCGGCCATCGGCGCCGAGGCGGTGACAGTGAATTCATCAGAATAATATTCTTCAATGAATTTATGGGTAGCCATGGTGACGTAGCCGCCTTCGGAATATCCGGCCAAGAACAGTTGATTATTGAGCGGAATATTGTTTTCACCGGCAAAAGTTTTGACAGCCCGTAGCATATCGATGGTTGCCGTGGCCGATCCTTCGGCCAGGATGTAGGGATGAACTTCCTCCGAAACACCTAACCCCAGTCCGTCAGGACAGGATACCAGAAATCCGTTGGTGGCGGCCCAGATGCTTTCCGAATTGTAATAGGCATTGACGGACGCTACCTGGTCGCGTTCGAAAGTTGTGCCGTGGTGAATACTGAGCAAAGGCAGAGATCGTCCGGATGTATTGACAGGAACATAGACTGCGCCTGAGGCCGGGACGGATTTACCATCAGCATTTACCGTATAATAGGTTATGCTGTAAACCTGGATGTCATATTGCGGCAGCGTGGCATCGGACAATCCCAGATCATTAAACCAGGACGCAGTGAGTGACAGGGGTAATGATAATGGCGTATCGGACGCTTCAATCAATTCTCCCCGGCGGCGGTCAACGCTTTGTTTGTCATCGCAGGATAGGGACAGTAGGAGGATTAACAAGGATAGAATCGTTATTGTTTTAGGCATTTTTTCACCGATTTCATTTAAATTATGTGGGGATAAATGTACAGCCGGGAAGGTGCCCTCACGGAGGGAAATGATCTTTCCGTAAAAGATTTTCCTTATGTATATTCTACTATTAGAATATTATAATAACATATGGAACTGACTCAGAAACAATTTATCGTCGCA
>JBHHUC010000092.1:0-5655 GCA_046861395.1 Fidelibacterota bacterium | reverse complement strand
CCACAAAATAATTCGTTAGCGGCTCTACCGTATATGAATCTGATGTGCCGTCCATGTATTTTATTTCCGCCGTTTCTTTGGCCGTGACAGCATCAAGGATACCAATGGAAAAGCCGTTGGCCGTTTTTCCGCTGATCTTAGCTGCACCATGTATCCGGGTGGCCTTAGGGTTGGTAGCGTAATAGACCAAATCCTGGCTGGAAGCATAATCATGGGGCATACGTCCGATGCGGCGGGAATAGAATAATGTATTGCGACCATCGTCACCGTCACCAAAGCCCAGGGCAAAATTGAAAATGTTTCCGCCTTCCACAAACAAGGGGCGCTTTTCTTCAAAAAATGATTCGAAACTGCTGATATTCAATTCCGCCGGGTCGGCCTCCACCTGACCGAAATCAGGATTGAGGGAAATATCCAGTGTCAGATTATTGGTAATGCCGTACTTTATATCGGCTCCAAAGGTTGATAAGATATTGTAATCCTGGGGATGAACCGGATTCACATATCCTTCGAAGCTATCATAGGACCCGGTAACGTAAGGTGAAATCTGGATATTGTTCTGTAGTGCTATATTGTCCAGACCATTCAGTTCGCCGTAATGTCGAACCTGACCCGATTCTTCCTTGGACCAGAAAGACCAGTAATCTTCTTCATTCTTAACAGCAATGTAACGATAAATTTGCAGACCCCAAACGGCATGATCCTGTTCCGCAAAACGCAGTTCACGAAATGGAATCTTGAATTCAACCGACCAGCCTCCGTCTGTGAGCGACGCTTTTCCCTCCCAGATGGCATCCCAGTTCAGATCCAGGTTTTCATCATCATAGCGGCGGAGATCTCGCTTCACGCCCATCGGGTTCAAGCCGAATTCGAAGGCCGTACGATTATCATTATAACTGTCCAGGGATACATACAACCAGTCACTAGGTATTCGTGCGTCCCGGCGACTGAGAATCTTGCGAATCTGAGAGGGGTCGTCCGTATGGGCAATAATGCCCACATACAGGTTCTGTGAATCGAATAAGACAGCAAATCCTGTATTTTCTGTGGCCGGCAGCCCTTCGTCGGGATTACGCTGGGTAAACCGGGGATAAGTCATTGCACTTTCCCAGATGGATTCGGACAGATCGCCGTCCACGTGTATGATATTTTCTGCCAGAGGAATGGCCTGAACCGATGGTCTTTCCGCTGCTCCTACCCAGGCCATGATTAAGAATGCTGTTATGAATTGTTTCATGTCGTTCCGTGTCTTTTATGCCCCTGAGACCATCCCGGAACGCTAAGGTTGTCCGCCGAAATAACCGGCTTCCGGATTTTTACAGATTAAAATGAATCTTTGATTTTCAACATATAATCATAGGCTGCTTCGTAGCTGTTTTCAATCTTGCCATCCAGGATGGCTTCTTCAATGGCATGTTTGATTCGGCCCACCTGTTTCCCCTCCGTCAGGCCACATACTTCCATGATGGTATCGCCACGGACGGGGGACTGAAACGCGCGCATGGCATCCCGTTCCTGCACATCCTTCATCAGCATTTCCACCCTTTCAAAATTGCCCATGTATTTTTTGACCTTTATGGGGTTTTTACTCGTGATGTCGGCCCGACACAGGGTCAATAAATCATCTATATCCTCTCCCGCCGCCACCATAACACGACGGACAGCGGAATCGGTAATATCCTTTTTCGCCAGTGCAATGGGTCGTAGATGCAGCAGGGTAAGTTTTTTCAGGTAATCGCGCAAATGATTGGGCAATTTCATCCGGCGGGCGACACGATTCAGCATCTTTTCGCCCACGGCATCGTGACCGTGAAACGTATAACCTTTCCGGCGATCAATTTTCCGCGTAACCGGCTTGGCAATATCATGCACGAGGGCGGCAAACCGGATCTCCATTTTGGGGCTTAATTCGGCCGCATTATCCACCACTTGCAGAGTATGATAAAACACATCCTTATGGTGCCATTCCGGGGCTTGCTCCATGCCGTACATGGCATCAATTTCCGGAAAGACAGATTTCATTAAACCAGTTTTTTGTAACAAAATCAAACCCACCGACGGTTTATCAGTAGCCAAGATCTTGGTGATTTCAGCTGTAATCCGTTCCCAAGATACGATGGTGATCCGGTCGGCCTGGCGTGCCATGGAAGCCAGAATATCTTCACCAAGGGAAAAGCCCAATTTGGCGGAAAAATATGCAGCCCGTAACATGCGCAGGGGATCGTCCGAAAAAGTTTCGTCTGGATCAAGGGGCGTAATGAGCCGTTTCTGTTGCAAATCCTGAATCCCGGTAAAAGGATCATGGAGAATCCCGAAGGTGTCAGGACGAATGTCGACGGCCATGGCATTGATGGTAAAATCGCGCCGAACCAGATCGCCTTGAAGATCACTAGCGATGACCCGTTGCGGTTTGCGGGATGAAGCGGTATATGACTCCGTCCGGGCCGTAGCAACCTCCACGGGAATGTCACCGGGAATCTGTGCTGTTCCGAATTTCTCAAATGGCACGACGGTGTGTACACCCAACTTTTTCGCCAGCTGCCGGGCAAAGGCAATCCCGTCCCCCACCACCATGAGATCCACTTCGTGAAGATCCCGGTTCAGTAAAACATCCCGGATCACACCGCCTACCACGTAGGCTTCCTGGTTCAGGTCCGCAGCCAGTTGTCCGGCCGTGTTCAGAATTTTCAGAACATCGGGATATGGATTGAATAATTCCTGAATATTTGCCATGGCAGAAATTACGCGAGTATGATTTTATTTATTAAGAACATGTTCAGGCTAAGGTGTCGGTCTGGGCTCGGGAGGAACGGCGACCACTTCATCGCACAATGATTGAAATAGGGATTTCGGTTTGCAGATATTTCTCTCCCACCGCCATGATATCATCCCGGGTGATATTCCGCAGCTGATCATGGAAATCCCTGTCATAATCAATATCATTATGGAAATAATAGGAATTGGCCAGATAATAGGCCTGATTAATGCTGGATAAGCGGCGAAACATCATTCTTCCCAGATACATATTAATGGCTTTGGTTACATCCTCATCAGTGACGTCCTGGAGCATATTGGTAGAAAAGAAACCGGGAAACTGAGGTGTCAGTCGGTCGGCATTGGCCGGGCGAGTGCCCAGGCGGATATAAAACAATGCTTTGTCCTGCACCATATCAATCCCGGCCCGCATACGGTAAGCCATCCCCTGTTTCTCCCGAACATCAAAAACGATTTTATTTCCCAGAACCAGTGACAGTGCTTTCAGGGCGGGAGCGTCGGCCGGATCCAAATCGTGAATGAAACCCCAGAATAGGTAAGTTTGTTCACCCTGGGCTTCTTTTTCGATCGTAACCGGCTTGGTAATTGTCTTGAGGGCTGGTTCATAGGCTGTTTGGGGAATCTCCGGACCGGGCGTCGTAGAAGCTTCAGCCGTGAAATAGGCTGCCGTTTGATCCGGGTCGGCCGGGGTTACTACTGATATGATCTGATTGGCCGGACGGAAATAGTCACGGGTAAATTTCACCAGATTTTCATACGTGAGGCTATCGGGTTTTTCGACATATGGGTCCAGTTGAAAAATGACATCCTGGTAGGTTTCGTCAAACAATTTCCGGGCCCTGTTACTGCTGTGACGATTTTCACTTTCTTCCGAAAACTTGTCCTGAGCCTTTCTGAATTCATCTTCCGTAGGTATATAGGCATTGATCTGGTCCGTCAGGAATCCAATGGCATGCTCCAAATCATCAGCCAGACCCTCGACACGGATGTAACCGAAATCGGGATGAAGATAAATATCATCCATGGGAATATGGGGGTTATCATTTACGGTGAAGGTAAACCCGAACCGGCCGGCCTTTTTCTGCATACGCTCCGATTTCATTCGCTGACCGAAACAGTCGTGTAAAATCCGGGCTGCGTCGGCACCGTACTGACTTTCAAAATATGCCTTATGTCGGAACATGTAATGAATGGCCAGTAATTGACTGGCGCTGTTCTGTTTCACAATTAATACGGACTGACCCGGGTCGGCAGGGAAAAGCCGTGTAACCACAGCAGTCGTATCATCGGCCGTCGCAGCCTCAGGCGCTTGGATCATAATCCAGACCGGTACAGTGAGGCGATAGGTCCTGAGTGTTGCAGCCGCATCATTATAGGCCGGATCCAGCAGCGTAAAGATGGCATCAATCTCACTTTCTGCAATCCGGCCGGCGTTGTAAATCCCAAACATGTGCGGTTTTTCCAGGCTTTTGAGGAATTGGGTTCTTTCCCGTGTCAGGAGAGTGGCAATCTCCTGTTTTGAAATCCCGAAACGAAGAGCCTTGAGCCGCTTTTGCAATGCTTCAGCAATGCTTTCACCCGGCGCTTCCGGTCCCGATTTGAGGGTAAACACAAGGTAATTTGCCACCGGCGATGAATAGAATGTGTATTTCAGGGATTTCAGGGGCGGACTGTATGATTCTTTCAGTTTTTCTTCGATGGTTTCCACCTGTTCATCCAGAGTTTCATCTAGAAGTGTAATATGTTCGCGGGTAAAATCGTCGGGCAGACGGTACACCATCTCTTCCACCACATCGTCACCACCATAGGATCGATATAGGACACGAGGTTGGGACGGATTGCGGGAAAAGTGAAAACCGGTGGCCAGTTCTGTGTTTTCCGGTCGTAACACATTTCCGGGAGCATAGGGACCGTAAATGGATTTTATGTTTTCCAGCATTTCAGCGGCATTGAAATTGCCAACCGCAGTCAAAATCATATTATTCGGGACATAATTGGCCTTATAATATTCCATTACGTCGTCCCGATTCAGAGATTCAATGGTGGAATAAGTCCCCAGCGTGGGTAAGGACAAGGCATGTCCAGCATATAGAACGGCTCGGAGATTTCGGTCCCGCTGCACATCCGGGTCACCCAGACTACGGGCAATTTCTTCCAGAACAATGCCTTTTTCCTTCGCAAATTTTTCTTCGGGCAAGGTAGAGTTGAAAAGCATGTCGGCCTGGATTTCCATGCCCTCGATTATGAACTGCGATGGTGTCACCATCATGTAATTGGTATAATATTCTCCTGTATTGGCATTATTATAGCCTCCGATCAAATCGGTGGCCGTATACAGTTCTTCCTGGGTTCGAGACGTGGTACCATTAAATAATAAATGTTCCAGCATATGGCTCATTCCGTTGGTGGTGAATGTTTCATAGGCCGAACCGGTTTTGACCACAACATTTACGCCCACCATGGGCAGGGCCGGATTTTCAATTAGCAGAACCTGTAATCCATTGTCCAAGGTATGGACGGAAAAATTGGACGGTATTTTCCCCTGGGCTGCCAACAGGGTTAGAGAAACCAGTGTCAGAATGAGGCATTTTTTCATAATATTTCCCGGTGAATGGTTCAGAATAATGACTTGTCCCCACCGCGCAGGGTGTACAACCATTAAAATTAAATGAATTTTCAGACCGTTCTTTATGAAAATCAGCAATTTCTCTGACAAATTCTTTACAGGCCGGCCTGACCTGCCGCCAATACCCGGGTATAGTGCGATTTCTTTGCTACAGACATATAACCCCTGACGGGGTTAATACAATATCAAGAGATATTCAATGCTTTCCGGGATTTTGCTACGATTTAACAGACTGGAATTTGTACTGGCAAATA
>JBHHUC010000091.1:0-5690 GCA_046861395.1 Fidelibacterota bacterium | reverse complement strand
GGCCACCATGATAGATGATGTCATTTATGAAATGGGCGAAATGAACCGGAAACTTTCCAAAGAAATTTCCAATCTTCAGATTGATCTGGAAAGTCTGAGTGATGATTTTGCTAGCGAAAACCGCCGGAATAAACGCAACTTCAAGGACCTACGAGATAAGGCAGCTGATCTGACAGCGCGTCTGGAAGAAATTGAACAGCTTCAGATTATTCAGAAAGAAAAAGCCAAAGCCCAGGAAAATAAGTAGGACGGTAAGTAAAAAATGAAAAAGGGTCTCAAACTTGAGACCCTTTTTTTTGATTCCAAAGGGGTAGACATTCATAATGACCTCGGAACAAGATGAATGCCTACCCATCCACATACCAAAGGTACCGTTCCAGCACCTTACAGCCTTAAAGTAAAAGTTTAATCGGGAAAATGCAAGAATTATTTTTCTTTCTTAATTTAACCCAATAATTACCATAATAATTGGATTTAACCGGATAATTACAACGAAAATTAAAGGATCATCACAAATTTACGCTATGCTGATTAAAGAATTATCCGGTAATGATTCCGGTACCGTTAATTTCAAAGGATGAATAAAGAACGAATCAGGAATTTTTGTATCATTGCCCACATTGATCATGGGAAGTCCACGCTGGCCGACCGGCTCCTGGAAGAAACCAGTACCATATCAACAAAGCAAATGAAAGCCCAGGTCCTGGACAGTATGGACCTGGAACGGGAACGAGGGATTACGATAAAGAGTCATCCTATCCAGATGACTTACGTTCATCAGGATGGAAATACCTACATCTTTAATCTGATCGATACACCGGGCCATGTTGATTTTTCCTATGAAGTATCCCGATCCCTGGCGGCCTGTGAAGGTGCCCTTCTGCTGGTGGACGCGGCCCAGGGCGTGGAAGCCCAAACTGTAAGTAATACCTATCTCGCCATCGAGAACGATCTGACGATTATTCCCATTATCAATAAAGTGGATCTGGCCAGCGCCATGGTCCCGGAAGTCGAGGACCAACTGGTGGAACTCATCGGGTGTGACAAGAATGAAATCATTTCCGTGAGCGCCAAGACGGGATTGGGCATTACAGCGATTCTGGCGGCCATCGTGGAACGAATCAATCCGCCCGAGGATGGTGATGACAAAGCACCGCGGGCCCTGATTTTTGATTCCATGTATGATAATTACAGGGGCGCCATTCCTTATGTGCGTGTTTTTGACGGTGTCCTTAAACCGGGGATGACTGCTCAGTTTTTCGCCCATCCATATACCTATGAAATTACAGAGGTGGGACATTTTGTCCTGAAGCAGATTCCCGCCCCGGCGCTGGCGTCCGGCGATGTGGGTTATGTCATCGGAAATATCCGCGATATGGGACATATTGAGGCCGGCGATACGATCACTGTGAAACAGAATCCCGCTGCTGAAGCCCTGCCGGGATATAAAAAAATTAAACCGATGGTTTTTTCCGGATTGTATCCGGCCGATGCCGATGATTATGAACAATTGCGTTCGGCATTGGATAAACTGAAATTGAATGACGCATCCTTGCTGTATGAACCGGAAACAAGCAGTGCCCTGGGGTTTGGTTTTCGCTGCGGATTTCTGGGCCTGTTGCATATGGAAATTATCCAGGAACGCCTGGAACGGGAATTTAATTTATCACTGGTCACAACAACACCCAATGTTCGCTACCGGGTCATCCTTACCGATGGTCAGGCCCTGGAAGTGGATACGCCGGCCAAGCTGCCCCCGGCCGGTGAGATTGATCATATTGAAGAACCATTCGTGGAAGCTGAAATCATTACACCGTCAGAATATATCGGAACCATCATGACACTCTGCCAGAAACGACGGGGAACCTATAAAACAACGCATTATTTATCGGCGGAAAAAGCTCAGCTTCACTACCAACTGCCCCTGGCCGAAATCATTTTCGATTTCTACGATAAACTGAAATCAAGTACTCGCGGTTACGCTTCCTTCGATTATGAATTCCTGGAATTTCGTGAGGAAAAACTACAAAAACTGGATATTCTGATCCACGGTGAGCCGGTGGATGCGCTGTCAGTGATTTGTCATGTGGACGATGCCTATCATCGTGGTGTGGCGCTGTGTTCCAAACTCAAGGAACTCATACCCCGGCAAATGTTCGACATTGCCATCCAGGCGGCAATCGGACACCGTGTCATTGCCCGATCCACCGTAAAGGCTTTGAAGAAAAATGTAACTGCAAAATGCTATGGCGGAGATATTACCCGGAAACGGAAATTATGGGAAAAGCAGAAGGAGGGTAAGAAACGCATGAAAATGATTGGTAAAGTTCAAGTACCACAGGAAGCTTTACTGGCAGTCCTGCAGATAGATAATGATTAAACACATTAGCTACATATGACATCTACAGTAATATATAAAGATATACGAAATGATTAAATATTTTTCACGTTCCAAGTCCGCTACCTATTCACTGGTATTTACATTGCCGCTCTTCCTGATTTATGAATTCGGTTTAATGTCACTGGGACAGGAACAGGTTCCCCTGCTGCGTAACGGAGCCGATGTTTTATTGCGGCGCATGCTGGAAGTAATCGGATTGAATGGTTTACAGGCCTTCGGTTTTGTCATGTTAGTTGCTCTGGTAATGATTCTGGTGGGCCAAATCCGCAAGGAAGCGACATTTTCGATGAAAAGCAGTGTTCTGTTTGCGATGGGGGTGGAAAGTATTTTCTGGTCCCTGGGGCTGTATTTCGGCATGGCTTTTCTGGAACGGAGTCTGTTGACCCACACCGTTTCCGGGTGGATGCATCAGGTGGTGTTAGCGGTAGGGGCGGGAATCTATGAGGAATTGGTATTCCGGGCGGCCTTGGTTACAGGCCTATCCTACCTATTGGTATTTTTCTTCCGCTGGCGGCGGTCCACAAGTCTGGCCGGAGCGATATTTTTATCCTCCCTGATTTTTTCCGTCTTCCATTTTCTGGGCAGTGCCGCCGACCAATATTCCTTCAATCTTCTTTTGTTTCGATTAAGTGGTGGAATATATCTGGGTATATTGTATGTAACGAGAGGGTACGGTATTACCGCCTGGTCGCACAGTATTTATGATTTGATTGTATTATTGACGATTACAGTATAAACCCGGTACCGGATGGTTCCGGCACCGGGTTTTCAGATTCAGAAGGAATAATCCTCAGGCAACTGGCTGGCATCGGTTCCGGCCGGTACCCAGGACAGATCCATGATTGTATAGGTGGGATTCTTCCTCCGGAAGATGGGAACGACGCGCATTCCAATTTCAGGTTCTCCCAGAGATAAATATCCCATGAGAATGGTGGCGACGCCGTCAAATTCAATGTTGATGAATCGAATCGGTGTGGCCAGCGTATTGAAAGCCCCGGTTCGTTCCGTAATCATGAAGGTATGTACCCGGGCGGTTTGTTTTGCCACCTCCGTCATATCCACAATGGTGTTACGGCTGAGACAGTCGGGACAGTGAATCCGAAAGGGGATATAGATAGTCTTGTGCAAGGCACAGGAAGTATCATCGCAGCGCGTTCCCAGTAATTTTCCCTGACTGAGGGATTCAAAGAAGGGCGCTTCACCGCCATAGGTGTGAATATGCGTAATATCGCGTGGATTGGTGACGCCCACCAGTTTTCCCTCCTGGTCGTAAATAGGGGCGTTGGGGTAGATATAATGGAATTTCCCATTGGGACGATATTTTCCATTCTCAACTTTTACCTGTCCGCGATCCGGTAAATCCATCATAATGGCCTCCTTTCCAATTCATGATCCGGATGGACCAACACTGTGGCAGTGACATGGGAGCCGACACCGGCATGGCTGATGGCCAGACCCCGTTTTGCATCCTGGACCTGAAGATCGGTCCAGTCCTCGGGTTTTTCACGTCCAAATGCTTTCCATTTAGACTCATCGCCGTGCATTTCCGCCCAGCGACCCCAGAGATGATGTCCGATTTCAATGGCCTGCATAATGCCGGTGGCCCCGACGGCATGCATATTCCCGATCAGGCCGCCGGATAGATTGGCGGGAAGCTTACCCGGTTTGCCTGTGTGAGGGTTGGTATGGTAGCAATCTCCCGATTCCACATATGTTCTACCTTCGCCGTAGGGCCGAATGCCAATATCTTCGTAGGTCTGGATATCACTGATGGTGAAGGCATCGTGTAATTCGACCAGATCCAGGTCTTCCGTGGGATCGGTAATGCCGGCCATGCCATAGGCATAATAGGCTGCCATTCGCGCTGCCAGGAATCCGGTAAAACCGGGGTAGCGATCCCCGCCGGGGAATCGTTCTCCCAAATCCTGGTACTGATCCGGAGTTTCATTAGGCAGTAGCGGAATATCCATATCCATGCGATCGGCCGGTCGTAAGGTATGACTGCCGGCACTGACATGCACCCGTAACGGGTGATCGGTCAGTTGATAGGCGGTTTTCTCATCACAGAGGATGGCACAGGCCGCCCCGACGCTCATGAGACAACAATCCAGGGCATGCAGCGGATGGGCTACGACTGGTGAGTTGAGGACATCTTCCACTGTGATTTTCATGGGACCCTGAGCGTGAGGGTTCATGCGGGCATAACCACGGTTTTTAACGGCAATTTCTGCCATTGTATAGCGGAACGATTCTTCTTCTTTCCCGAATACCTGCCAATACTTCTGGGCCATGACGGCGTAGTATCCGGTATAGATGTGTCCCATGGGTGTTTCCCAGTCCTTATCGGCGGCACAGGCAATGTAATGGTTGCCCTCATCGGTGGGGACTTCGTCCATGCGTTCCCAGCCCATGGCCAGGACACAATCGGAATACCCGGAAGCGACGGTTTTGAATGCTTCCCAGAGAGTGGAACCGCCGGTGGCACCGCCGGTCTTGATTCCTACATTGCCCAGAGGGTCCAGTCCCAGGCGATCATGGATGACTGCTTCCCCCAGTAACTGGTCTCCGAAGTGGTCGGCAAAATGGCCGTAATAGCAGGAATGAATATACTGTTTGAGTTCGGCCGGTGATTTGTCAATGAACCGGGCGGCTTCCTGGAAGGCATCGATGACCAGTTCTTCGGTACGTTTTTCCGGGATCGCCCGGCCGAATTTGGACATGCCCCCCGTAACCAGATAAACCGGCCGGCTCATGTCCGGGATTTTCAACTGTTGTTTGCTGAAGGTTATCATGTGATTCTCCTAATTAGCACAGGATGATGAAAAAATGTATATGAAATGGTTTACCATTATTGTTAGTGATTTGGTCAAATAAGTTTATTGATGAAGAAGAAAGTTATAAAAAATGCACTATCCGGGGCTAATCATTTATACACCAACCAGACCGAATTGAAGAAGGATTAAGCATTGAATTCGAGGATCAATATTCTTGCTACTGAAATGACCCGGCAGGCAATAATCGAATCAAATTGTCGCGTGACACTAACGGAGGCATCAGTGCGTTTATATTTATAAAACGTCAATCTGAAAATCCTTTCGCGTAAAAAGAGTGAAACATGATAATGATTATATTGCATTACACTACTTTCAATACGACATATCATGAATACCGATAATTATTGTTCCACTATCTGGGAGGTAATAACGTCTGTGCGGATTAACAATAACCAGTCTGCAAATTGTTGAATGACAGATATTTGGGATTTAAAAGTTTGCTTGCTATAGTTCCT
>JBHHUC010000030.1:0-25113 GCA_046861395.1 Fidelibacterota bacterium | reverse complement strand
TTAAAACGGCCCGCCTGCCGGTGACCGATCTCTATGTCCTGGCCGGATTGCACCATATTAAGACCGGTGGGAACTTTACACCGGAAGACTGGGAACAGGCCATGAATACGGTGTATCTCTATTGTGACCATTCCCCGGACGCCGTTTCCGTCATCGATCAGATTGCATTGGTGGAACGTTATCAGGACTATGAACGACGCCGGGAACAGCACGGACGACTGACCCTGGGAATCTTGCGGCGGGAATACGGCTGGAAATTACGCAGTACGGAAGAAAAGGAACTCTTCCTGTTGCAACGCTTTTTTACTCGCGTGGAGGAAATGAAGCGAGATTATGATTTCGATCGTCATGATTTCCTGACCTATGTTTTACGGATCCTGAGACGAAACTTGAACCAATAATCCAACCGGGGCGCCCGGGGGAAGGGCTAACCCTTCCCCCATTGCGTTCAGAGCAACCCTTCATCGGCAAAACTGAACCAGCCCTGCCCACTGATGATGAGATGATCATGGAGGGTGATGGCCACCGTCTCACAGGCCCGGCGAATGCGGGTAGTCACCTCACGGTCGTCGGGACTGGGATGGAGGAGGCCGGAGGGATGATTGTGGGCGCAGATCAGGGCCGCCGCCTGATGCTGGAAGGCCCGTTTGATGATTTCCCGGGGATAGACCGGCGCTTCGGACAGGGATCCCTTAAACAGAATTTCCGAATGCAAAAGTCCGTTCTGGTGATTGAGATAGAGCAGGGCAAAGCATTCCCGATCCGGTTCGGCGGCAAAGAGGGCCGTGAAATGCTGGGCCGCTGCCTGGGAATGGTCCACCGTGACCCCGGCCCTGAGAAAGAACCGCCGCCGATATTCCCGGTCCAGATCATGGTCACTGACCTGGTCGAGGGCGGGGGTCATGACGATTTCCTTTCATCCTTGGCAGTAGGACAAAAGAGGTTGCGCAGACTTTGCAAACAGGCAATCAAGGCCTCCAGAAGGATGATGGGATCATATTTCATGCCGGCCTCCCTCCTCCAGCCGTTCCATGACGGCGGCGTAACAGTCCCCATCCTCCGGATCATCCAGATTCCAGACAAAGAGAAGCCGGGGCCGGGCCTGCGGGGGAAAGGTGGGCTGGTGATGTCCCTCATCCAGGATGGTTTGAATTTCCTCCGCCAGGGTTTCCAGGGTGGTGCGACGGCGAAAATCGAAATAGCCGTCATCGTCGTCCGGTGCATCGTAGGCCAGGCCCACCAGATAGGTGGCTGGTTCCTTCTGCCGGACGGGGGTGTGTTGCAGGTCATCCTGTAACATAATAACCTCCTTTTTCCGTTATGTGGTTTCACCCTACATATATCGGAAAAGGCCTGGTTTTTTAGCCCGGAAGCGGCCAAAAGGTTGGTCTCATTCCTTCCTTCGGCCCGGGATTATGCGTAACTTTTGCTTTGAATTCACCGGGAAAATCCTGTATTGATGCCAAGCGAAAATCGTTTAATAGCCCTAAAAATTATGGATCGGCCCCTCAGTGCTGATCCGGTTTCACCATTCACCCCCTGCACCTCTTCGAGGTGCAGTTTCATTTTCAGAAGGATAGGACATGACAGACATCCAAGTATTGATTGAACTCCAGGACATTGACAGCCAGCTCATGGAGCTGGAAGCCCTCCTGGGAGATTTACCGAAAAAAGTGGCCGAACTGACGGCCCGGGAAGAACGCCTCATTGCCACCCTGAATACCGACAAGACCCGGCTCAAGGAATTGGAGCTGGCCCTGAAGAAAGCGGAAGCCACCCGCCAGGACCTGAAGACCAGGATCGACCGATTGAAGGATCAATCCTTCCTGGCCAGCAACAATAAGCAATATGACGCCCTCATGCATGAAATCGATTTCCTGAAGACCGAATTGGATACGGTGGAAACGGAAGTTTTGGAATGGATGGAAGAAAAATCCCAGCTGGAAACGCAGGTTTCCGAGCAGGAATCCAGCCTGGAATCCATCACCAGCGATTTACAGTCCCGGCGCCAGGTTTTGGAACAACAGGTGGCTGAAAGTTCGGACGAAAAGGCCCGGCTGGAAGCCCAGCGTGAGGAAAAGGTCTCCCGCATCGAGGCCCGTTATCTACGCCAGTATGACCGGGTTCGCACCGCCCGGCGCGGCGGTGCCGTCATTGCCATCCGCTCCAATGCCTGCGGCGGCTGTGGCGCCTTCATTCCGCCCCAGAAAATTGCCGATGTGAAAAGTGGGGCCAGCCTGGCCAGCTGCGACAGTTGTAACCGCTTTTTATACTGGTCCGATAGCGACGCCTGAGGCCGGTACCCCCGGGAAATCACCGCTACCATCCTGCTTTTTCCCCCAATCATTGCCGGGGGGTACCACGGGACGGTCTTCGTCGGTAAGGATCATACGTTCGTCCCCCAAGAGAACAGATTATGCTCCCCGACCGGAATCCTGCTAAGAAGATATTTTCCGAAGAAACGCACCGATACCTTTCCCGGACAGCAATAGTTGGCATCAAGGACTTGGTTCACCGGCGAAGGAAGGCTATCGGGCGCCAGGATCTTTTCGTAATTTTCATCGTACCAGCGATCATTGACAATTGAAAATGAGTCGGTCGGATGGTTGCGTTTTCCCGCCCCGGCGGGAAGATGAGGAAAGTCCGAGCACCGCAGGACAGGACGCTCCGTAACGCGGAGGATCCGTGAGGATATGGACAGTGCAACAGAAAGGAAACCACCGGCCTGCGCTGAAGCTTCGGCCGGCCTGAGTGCGAATCTTGGGCCTGCCCACCGACGCTTTAGCGTAGGTGGGAAAGGGTGAAAGGGTGGTGTAAGAGACCACCAGGCCCGGCTGTGAGGCCGGGGGCTGGTAAACCCCGTCCGGTGCAAGACCGAATAGGCTCCCAGATGTGGTCCGCATCGCCGGGAATCTGAGAATGATTCCCCCCGGTGCTGGGTCGTGGATCGCCGGTGGAATTGCGGCTTCGAGTCGTCTGCTGATCGTTGCCGGCATTGCCTCCGGAAACCGCCGTCCAGACCGGATAGGAGCGGGTAGGTTGCGTGAATTCGGCTGCCAGGCCGGAACCAGGTGAATGACCATCGTCCCGCCAGTCGGGATACAGAACACGGCTTATAGACCGACTCATTTTCCAGCCAATCGACGCTGGTTTTTCCCGATCAGGTAGTGTAAAATATCCTGTCGTATTTCTCCTTATGTCACAACGCTTTTCCAAATATTATTATCAGATTCCTGTTCTCCTGGGCATTGCCATGCTGCTGGGTGTATATGTTATCGGCCGCAGCTTCTTTACCTTCAACCTGCGGGAAATAAAATCATTCACCGATATTACCAGCGCCCAGATTGCCATTCGCCTGGACGAACAACTCAACGCCCACCTCAATGCCCTCTATTTATTACGGGACGGCTTCAGTGATCACGACGTGACATCCCGCCAGGAATTCCAGACCGAAACCGAACATATTCTCACCTTTTTCAAGGGTTTTCAGGCCATAAATTTTATTGATACCACCGGCATCATCCGCTGGGTCACACCCCTCGAGGGCAATGAAATGGTCGTAAACCGTGACCTTCATACCCATGAATTTGCCAATACAACCTTCCAGGCTGCGGAAGACACCCGCCGTGACCGCCTTACACCGCCCCTCATCCTCTGGCAGGGAGGGATGGGGTTGGCCACCTATTTACCCATCATCCATGATGGCCGCTTCCGGGGCTATCTCAACGGTGTCATCCGTTTCAACAATTTTCTGGAGGCCTACCTCCACGAAGGAAACCTGGACCAATTCCATATCGCATTTGAATACAAGAATACCACCCTGTATGAAGTCAACGGATTTCCCACGCTGCCGTCGCTGAAACTGCAAAGCAGGCATCCGGTAAAGTACCACGACAAAACACTCATGGTATCCGTCAGCCCCCACCAGTCCCTCATCAATCATTTCAAATCGCCGGCCACGATTTTCTATTATATTACCGGTATCCTGGTATCCCTGATCCTTCCCACCATCCTCTTCATTGCCCTGCGGCACCAGGCCGCCCTCCATGACAGTTATCGGGCCCTGGAAGCATCGGAAACCCGGTACCGGGACATTTTCACCCAGTCCCACGATGCCATTTACCGCACCACCCTGGATGGCGTCCTCACCATCGCCAATCCGGCGGCGCTGACCATGCTGGGCATTACGGAAGACCAGTTGGGAAAAATCAATGTAACCAGCTTCTACCGCCAGGAAGAGGACCGCCGGGAGCTGGTACGCCGCATCCTGGCGGAGGGACAGGTTACCGATTTTGCAGTACCCCTCATCCTGCCCGACGGCCGTCATCTGGACGGTCTGTTGTCCGCAACGGCGGTGTGGGACGATGGCGGTCAAAACATTAGCGGTATTCAGGGTATCGTCCAGGATATTACGCGTCTGAAACAACAGGAACAGGATTTGAAAGCAGCCCTGAAACGGGAAAAAGAAGCGCGCCAGGTCATTACCAACATTGTATTCAATCTTTCCCATGAAATCCGCACCCCCCTCAATTCCATCCTGGGTTATGCCGAAATGCTGAAGGACAGCCTGGAGCATCAGCTGGATGAAGAACATCTGGAAGCGTTTCAGGTTTTGAAAGCCAATGGCCATCGTCTGAGCCGTACCATCAGCGAAATCCTGGACTATGCCAGCGTCAGCGGTGGGGATTATGATATGATGCCGGAAAAGGTTAATGTGGAAACAGGGGTCCAACAGGCCCTGAAGGAATATGATCATATTATTCAGGTTCGACAAAATAACATTCATCTTAAAACCTGTGGTGACAACGGTATCATCTGGGCCGATAAATATATCGTCAAACAGGTGATCTATAATCTCATCCATAACGCACTGGTCTTTACCTATTCCGGTGAAGTGCATATTACACTTTCCCCCCTGGCAGATGGCGTCCGGCTCCGGATCCAGGACACGGGCATCGGCATGAAACCCGGTTTTCAGGACCGCATGTTTGATTTATTCGCCCAGGAAAGCACGGGCCTGGATCGTAAGTTCGAAGGGTTGGGACTGGGACTGTCACTGGTGAAACTCTATGTCGACCGGTTGCAGGGAACGGTAACAATTGAAAGTGAATGGGGCCAGGGGACGGTGGCCATCGTGGAACTGCCGCGCGCCAGTTCTGCTATCGATTCAACCGACGTATAATGGGAATACAAGTGATGAAATTTTCCGATGCGCTGGCAGATTAAACCGGCTGACAACGACCGGGTCAAAGGGCTGCAACGGGCATTGAAATGCAGTCCCACCCTGGCCCGCATTCTCATCCAGCGCGGGTTGGAGGACGTGGACTTGGTGCGCACCTTTTTTACTCCCGATCTACAGCACCTCCACGATCCCTACCTCATGAAGGATATGTCCCGGGCCGTCAAACGCATTGCCCATAACATTGAAACAAAAACGCCCATTCTCATCTTCGGCGATTATGACGTGGACGGGACCACCGCCGCCAGCCTCCTGTATTGCATTCTCACCACCCTGGGCGCCCGGGTCAGACCCTATATTCCCGACCGGGCCACGGAGGGGTACGGCCTGAGCCAGCCGGGGATATCGGCGGCCCTTGATTTCGGGGCCGACCTTCTCATTACCTGTGACTGTGGTATCAATGCCGTTGCCGAGGTGGCTTCCGCCCGGGACCAAGGCGTGGACATCATCATTACCGACCATCACATGCCCGACAAAACATTGCCGGACGCCTGGGCCATCCTGAATCCCAAACGGGAGGATTGTACTTATCCTTTCAAAGCGCTCTGCGGCGCCGGCGTGGCCTTCAAACTGGCCCAGGCTCTGCTCACACATTGTTCCCATTCCTTAAATCCCCTCTGGGATTTACTGGATCTGGTGTCACTGGGTACGGCCGCCGACATGGTTCCCATCATTGATGAAAACAGGATTCTCACCTACCACGGCCTGCGCCTCATGCCCCAAAGTTCCCGGCCCGGGATTGCCGCCTTACTGTCCCTGGCGGGCCTGGAGGATAAAATTCCTTCCGTGGGCCAATTGGTCTTCGGCCTGGCACCGCGCATCAATGCCGCCGGACGCATGGGGGATGCCAACCGTACCGTCCGGCTTCTGACCACCAGCGATGAGGCTGAAGCGCGCCGGTTGGCGAAGGAATTGGACGAAGAAAATAACCGTCGCCGCCGCATTCAACAGGCCGTGGTGGACGACGCCCTGCGCCAGGTGAACAGTGAAGTTGATTTGACCCGGGAACGGGCTGTCGTCCTCATGCAGGCCGGATGGCATCCCGGGGTCGTGGGCATCGTGGCCTCCCGCATCAAGGATGAATTTCACCGTCCCGCCATCATCATTGCCCTGGATGCCGACGGCCTGGGCAAAGGCTCCGCCCGTAGCATTCCGGGTTTGGATCTTTATCAGGCCCTCACGGCGGTGAAGGATCATCTGGCGGGCTATGGCGGCCATCCCATGGCGGCCGGTCTCACGGTGCGACAGGAAGATTTTCCGGCCTTTAAACAGGCATTTTTAAACCACGTGGCCTCCATTTTAACCGAGGAGGATATGGAACCGACCCTCACCCTGGACAGTGAGGTTGTCCTGCAGGATATTGACAGTCGTTTCATGTCCTTCCTGGAAAAATTGGGACCCTACGGTCCCGGGAATATGCGGCCTAAATTCCAAGCCAGCGGCCTGGAGGTGGTGGGGAATCCCAAGGTCATGGGCCATGGCGATCATATCCGGTTCCGGGTGCGCCAGGGCCGCACCGTCTTTGCCGCCGTAGGCTTCAACTTATCCCACCACTATGAAACATTGATCAAGGGACTGCCCATCGATCTGGCCTTCGTGGTGGAGACCAATGAATGGCAGGGCCGCACATCCATTCAATTCAACGTCCGTGACATTCACGTGACACGGAATCACAGTGCAACGAGGAAACTATGAAAAAAACACGGCTGAGCGGGATCGGCTTTCACGTCCCGGACCGCATCATTACCAATGAAGATTTAACCCAATGGATGGATACCAGCGATGAATGGATTACCACCCGCAGCGGCATCAAGGAACGCCATTGGGTGGAGGAGGGAATCGGCACCTCAGATTTATCGGTGACGGCGGCCCGGCAGGCCATGGACATGGCCGGTGTCAGGCCGGAGGACATCGATCTGGTGGTGGCCGCCACCCTCACCAGCGATTATTTCTTCCCCGGCATCGGACCCCAGCTCCAGGAGAAACTGGGCCTGCGTACCGTGGGCACCTTTGACATCAAGGCGGCCTGTTCGGCCTTCATCTACGGCCTCAGCATCGGCGATCAATTCATCAAAACCGGCCAGGCCGATACCGTCCTGGTCATCGGCGCCGAAGTCCAGTCCACAGCCCTGAACATATCCACCGCCGGGCGGGATATTGCCGTGCTCTTCGGTGATGGCGCCGGCGCCGCCATCCTCCAGCCCAGTGACGGGGAAGGGGAAATCCTTTCCACCCATATCCATAGTGAAGGAAAATATTTGAAAGAATTATGGTGTGAAGGTCCGGCTTCCCTCCATCATCCCCGCCTCAGTCATGAACAATTGGATCGCGGCCTGCACTACCCCAGCATGAACGGCCGGGAAGTGTTCCGCCATGCCGTACGCCGCTTTCCCGAAGTGATAGAAGAAGCCCTTACGGCCAACGATCTTACCGTGGAGGACGTGACACTCATCATTCCTCACCAGGCCAACCTGCGCATTACGCAGGCCGTGGCCAAGCGCATGAATGTAGGGTTGGATAAGGTGTATTCCAATATCCATAAATATGGTAATACCACCGCCGCCTCCATTCCCATCGCCCTCTGTGAAGCCTATGCCGAAGGGAAATTCACCCGCGGTGATACCATCATTCTGGCGGCCTTCGGGGCCGGCTTTACCTGGGCTTCGGCGGCCCTGGTCTTTTAGTGCCATGCGATTTTTCGTCCTTCTTCTGATTCCCCTTCTCCTCACGGCTGGCACGCCGCCGTCGCCGGAGGAATTCCTGGGTTATCCCCTGGGAGAGCGATTTACATCCCATGAACAGATTGTTGCCTATGTTACTGCCGTGGCGGCCGCCAGCGACCGAGTGGCAGTGGAAACGTATGGCGAAACATATGAACACCGGCCCCTCATGGTGGCGTATGTATCGTCTCCGGCCCATCTCAAGCGACGGGACGAGATTCAGGCTCATCAATTACAACGCACCGGCCTCAGACCCGGCACCGCCCCGGCCCAGGATCCGGTCGTGGTGTGGCTGACGTACAATATTCATGGCAACGAAGCCAATTCATCGGAGGCGGCCCTGGCCACCCTCTATGCCTTAATCCAACCTGAAAATGCTTCCTGGTTGGACAGTGTCTTCGTTATCATCGACCCCTGTGCCAATCCCGACGGGCGGGAGCGCTATGTAAACTGGCAGCGCAGGGCAGGAAACATCAACCCCGCCGTAGCACCGGCCGGCCGGGAACATCGTGAGCCCTGGCCCGGCAGCCGCAGCAACCATTATTATTTCGATCTCAACCGGGACTGGATTTGGCAGACCCAGACTGAAAGTGTTGCCCGCAACCGACTCTATAATCGCTGGCTGCCCCAGGTCCATGTGGATTTCCATGAACAGGGGGTAAATGCACCCTATTATTTCGCCCCGGCGGCCGAACCATACCATGAAGCCATCACGCCCTGGCAAAAGGCATTGGAAAAACAGATCGGCCAGGCCAATGCCGCCCGCTTTGATACCGAGGGCTGGCGCTACTTCACACGGGAAGAATTTGATCTCCTCTATCCCGGTTATGGCGACACCTATCCCATGTTCCAGGGTGCCGTGGGTATGACGTATGAACAAGCCGGTGGCCGCCGCGCCGGACGAGCCGTGTTAACCGAAACAGGGGACACCCTGAGGCTCCAAGATCGTCTGGCACACCATACGGCCACCGGCCTTACGACCATTGCCACCGTTTCCGGCCGGCGGGGAAAGATACTCCAGGAATTTTCCGCCTATTTTCAAACGGAAGACGCCGACGGAGCCTACCTGCTCCGGAGTGACAAACCTGCCATCCTGCGATCGCTGGCCCGGTGGTTGGATGCGAATCAAATTCAATACGGCACCCCGGCGATAACCCAGAAACGAAAGGGCCGGCATTATGCCACCGACCAGGTCGAATCGGTTACGGCCCGACCCGGTGATATGGTCATTCCCGCCCGCCAGCCCAAGGCCACCCTGGTGCGTATTCTCATGGAAGCGGAAACTACCCTCCACGATTCGCTCACCTATGATTTAACGGCCTGGGCCCTGCCATACGTCTATAATGTTTCGGCCTGGGCCTTGAATAAATCGGTGAAATTGACCGCTTTTCCTTTCCCCGAACTGTCCTGGCCCACGAATCATCCCTATGGGTATGCCGTGTCCTGGGGCGATGCGACGGCTGTCACCTTCTTAACCACACTCCTACAACAGGATGTCATTCTGCGCTATGCCACCGAACCGTTTACCGTGGATCAAACCACCTTCGGTCGAGGCAGTCTTATTCTCCTGCGAGACGATAACCACCGGACGGCTTGGTTCGATTCGGTGGTGGTGGCAGCGGCCAATGATGTCGGACTTGCCCTCCATTCCCTGTCCGGGGGACAGGTGGAAAGGGGCCGGGATTTCGGCTCTTCGGCCTATCGTGTCATTATTCCGCCCACCGTAGCCGTCCTGGCAGGCCGAGAGCGTTCGGCCATGGCCTTGGGAGAAGTATGGTATTATTTTGAACAGGATCTGGCCTATCCCCTCACCGTTCTCATGTCAGATTATCTGCGGTTGACCGACTATGATGTCCTCATCCTGCCGGCCCGCCGTCGCGGTGGCCTCGCCGACGACACCGTTCAGGAACTGAAAACCTGGGTCCAGGCGGGCGGCACGTTGCTGGTCCTGGGTAGCGCCTTGGAGGATGTGGCCGGTCAGGAAGGATTTGCCCTTACGCGGCTGGCAGAGGAGGATGACGGTGCACCAGAGCAGCCGCGGAAACGATACGGCGATCGCCACCGTGATCGCGTTTCGAAGCAGGCCTTCGGGGCCATGATCCGCATCCATCTGGATCCCACCCATCCCCTGGCCTTCGGTTACGATACCACCGCCTATCTTTTGAAACAGAATCGAGTGGGATATGCCTGGCTGAAAAGCGGCTGGAATGTAGGCGTCATGCAGGATGAAACCGATATTGTGAGCGGATTTGTAGGATCCGCCGCCCGGCGGGATATGATACAAGCCCTCATCTTCGGCGTGGAACCCCAGGGTCGGGGCACGGTCATCTATCTGGTTGACAGTCCCCTGTTTCGCGGCTTCCTCACCGGCGCAAAGGGCTTCATGGCCAATGCGCTTTTCTTCCTGAATGATTGATCTTTTCCCGGCCGGAAGAAAAAATTATTAGGTAACTTCTCAAGTGGAAAACGTAAAGGAATCAGCACCGAATGGATGATTTATTTTTTACGGATGAACACCGGATGCTGGTGGACATGGTCCGGGACTTTGCCCGGAATGAAATTGCTCCCCGGTCTCAGGATATGGATGAAACCGGCACCTTCCCGGAAGATTTGGTCCGGGACATGGGCCAGTTGGGTCTCATGGGCATTCCCGTGCCGGAAGCCTACGGTGGAGCCGGCATGGATATGGTGGCTTATGCCGCCGCTGTTATGGAAGTGGCCAAGGTCGATGCTTCCGTGGCCATTACGCTGGCGGCCCATACCTCCCTGGGCACCATGCCCATTGTGCTGGCCGGCACGGAAGAACAGAAACAACGGTTCGTCCCGCCCCTGGCCTCGGGGGACATGCTGGGCGCCTTTGGCCTGACGGAACCGTCGGCCGGCAGTGATGCCGGGGCCACCAAGACCACGGCCGTGAAGGAAGGGGATCATTATCGTATCAACGGTTCCAAAATGTTTATTACCAATGCCGGCTATGCCGGTCTGTTAAATCTCACGGCCCGGGTTCAGGAAGATGGAGAGGACAAGGGCATCGGTGCCTTCATCGTTCCCACCACCACGCCGGGGGTGAAGATCATGCCGCCGGAAAAGAAAATGGGCTGGCGGGCCAGCGATACACGACAACTCTTTTTTGAAGATGTCATCGTTCCGGCCGACCAGACTCTGGGATCGGCGGCGGGGGGATTTAAAACCTTTTTACAGACCCTCACCGGGGGACGCATTTCGGTGGCGGCCCTGGCGGTAGGTACAGCACAGGGGGCTTATGAAAAAGCATTGCAGTATGCCACGGAACGGACAGCCTTCGGTAAAACCATTTGTGATATCCAGGCCGTGGGTTTCAAGCTGGCCGATATGGCCACCCGCATCGAAGCAGCCAAATTGCTGGTCTTTCATACCGCCTGGGAAAAGGATCAGGGCCGGGATGTGGTAAAAACAGCCGCCATGGCCAAACTCTTTGCCAGTGAAACGGCCATGGATGTGACCACCGATGCCATCCAGATTCACGGTGGCTACGGCTATGTGAAGGAGTATGATGTGGAACGCTATTTTCGCGATGCCAAAGTCCTGGAAATAGGTGAAGGCACCAGCGAAATCCAGCGCCTTATCATTAAACGGGAAATCATCAAGGACATCACCCCGAGCGTATGAAGCAATTCAGCCTGGGACAGACGATTCGCAATCAATTTCACAGCGTCACCGTGAAATTCGGCCAGCAATCTGGCATCCTGTTGATTCTCGTCCTGCTGGTATCATTCTTTTTCCCCTCGGGTCAATCGCTGAAATATTCCTATAAATTGAATGATATTGCCCGGGAACCCATCATCGCCCCCTACACCTTTCCCATTTTAAAGACAGCGGAAAAATATGAACAGGATCTGGCCCAGGCCCGTCGTTCCGTGCCCTTTGTTTTTCACCGGGATCAGACGGTGGTGGACCAGCAGTCGGCTGCCATCCAAGAATTCTTCACCCTGGTCAAGCGGATCCGGGAAGCGGAAGCGGATCTGGATGTCTCCCGAGACCTGGTCTATCGTTACCGCTATGAACCGGAATATCCCGTAGCCCGCGCCGATTTTGTGGCCGATTCCACCCTCCATGCCAATCTACTCAAACGCCTGAAAGAAACGTACCTTTTTGTGGGAGACGAAACACAGCTTTTGAAATTTGTTTCCGGCTCCAATGGTTACCTCAATATTGATCTGGATGAATATGCCAATCAGGTGCTGCGCATCTGTCAGGGCCGCTGGGCCGAAGGAATTTACAATATTCCCCTGGACAAGATTATCAGCAATGAAGTAATCATCCACCAGGACAGCATTCCCATTACGACCTCACCCGATGAATTCCAGGACTTGGCCACGGCCCGGGTGAAGGCGACGCAGGAATTTGCCACCCTTTATCAGGATGAGCAGGATATTCGGCGCATTCTCTGGGACGGCCTCTTCATCGGCCAGATGAAACCTAACCTTATCTATGACGTTGAAACCACCCAGCGACGCCAGGAGGATGCCATTAAAATGGTGCCCCGTTTCCAAGCCACGGTGCTCAAGAATGAACGGATCATCGATGCCAACATGCGTGTCACCGATGATGTAATGTTGAAACTGGAATCCCTGGCCCTGGCCGAAAGCAGCCGCCAGGGACGGAATACACAGTCGGAAAAAATCCTGGCCTATCTGGGACGCCTCTTTATCATCGGCATTGTCATTTCCTTTTTCTTCACCTTCCTCATCGTCTATCGCAGCCACATCTACGCCCAGCCCAAATTTGTTCTCCTCATTTCCCTCATTATTCTGGCCATCATTATTCTGGCCTACCTGTTCTACAGCAAATTCGGTCTCCATGAATACCTGATTCCTGTCACGGTGGCCGGGATGGTGCTGACCATTCTCTTCGATGCCCGCATCGGTTTCATGGCCACCGTCACCATTTCAATCCTGACGGCCATCATGATCGGCAATAATATGGATTTTGCCGTGGTGGCCCTGTTCACGTCTTCCATTGCCATGTATAATGTGCGGAAACTCCGTACCCGCAGTCAATTGTTTACGACCATTTTCGCCCTCATCCTGGCCAGTGTCATCATGGTCGGCGGCCTGGGCCTCTTTAAGGGTGTTCCCATCGCTTCCCTCCAGATGGATGTAATCTATTTACTGGTGGTCAGTGTCCTGGCACCCATCATTACCTACGGCCTGGTGGGACTCTTGGAAATCGGCTTCGGCATTACCACCGACCTGACCCTATTGGAACTATTGGATTTCAATCATCCGCTTTTAAAACGCCTCCAGCATGAAGCCAACGGCACCTTCAATCATTCCGTAGTCGTGGGCAACCTGGCCGAAGCCTGTGCCGCCGCCATCGGGGCCCATTCCCTGCTCTGCCGTGTCGGGGCCTATTACCACGATATTGGTAAAATGAGCCGGCCCGAATATTTCATTGAAAATCAATTCATGGGGAAGAACCGTCATGATAATCTCACCCCTACCTTATCGGCCAAAATTATTCTCAACCACGTGAAAGAAGGCGTTAAAATGGCCTCCGAATACGGCCTGCCCCAGGTGGTGAGTGATTTCATTCCCATGCATCACGGCACGACCCGGACCGAATATTTCTATCATAAGGCCCTGCAGGCCATGGGGGAGGAGGCCTTGGACGAAAATCAATTCCGCTACCCGGGGCCCAAACCCAATACCAAGGAAACAGGCATTCTCATGATTTGTGAAGCGGTGGAAGCCGCCGTCCGTTCCCTGAAACAACCGGACATCATCCAGATTGAAGAAATGATTGATAAAATCATCCAAATGCGCATCAATGACGGCCAGCTGGATGATTGTCCCCTCACCCTGGCGGAACTGCAACGTATCAAGGGGACGGTGGACGGTCAGAACGGCATGCTGCCCGTTCTGCGGGGTATTTACCATATCCGTATCGAATATCCCGATGATGATCTCTTGCCGGAGGACAACGCCAGCGACGCATGATTGAAGTGACATGGGAATCATTGCCGGGCCTGGACACGGTGGCCGCGGTCACGGCCCGCCGCCTGGTGGAAACGGCATTGACGGAGGCTGCTGTAACCGCGGCTCAGATTACACTCATTTATACCGATGATGAATATTTACGTCACTTGAAACAGGAATTTTTTCACCAGGACCAGTACACCGATGTCATTGCTTTTCGCCTCAATGATTATACCGAGGCGGCGGTGGAAGGGGAAATTTATATCAGCCTGCCCCGGGCCTGGGAAAACAGCCGGATCTTCTCCGAACCCTATTCCCGGGAAGTGGCCCGCCTCATTGTGCACGGCACCTTGCATCTTTTGGGCTGGAACGATGAAACAGAGGCTGAAAAAGCGGCCATGCGCACCCGGGAAGAGGCCGTATTGGATGCAGTGAACTGGAAACCATTAGTTGCGAGATCAACATGAATGAAGGTCAATCTTTTGAAACATTAATTGCCACCCTCCGTACTCTCCGTTCCCCGGAGGGCTGTCCCTGGGACCGGGAACAGACGGCCGAATCCCTGCTGCCGTATTTTCTGGAAGAAAGCTATGAAGTGATCGAGGCGGTAGAAAGTGAAACCTGGCCCACGGTCCAGGAAGAACTGGGTGACATCCTCCTCCATGTGGTATTTCAAGGCCTCATTGCCGAGGAGGAGGGACGGTTTAGTCTCACCGATTCCCTCGATACTGTCATCCAGAAAATGATTACACGTCATCCCCATGTATTCGGCGATAAGCAGGCCGAATCGGCCTTCTATGCCAAGCAGAATTGGGAAGCGGAAAAGCATAAGGAAAAAAAGCGCCATTCGCGTCTGGATGGGGTTCCGCCGGCCCTGCCGGGATTGGTGCGGGCCCAGCGTCTCCAGGAAAAAGCCAGTTATGTTGGCTTTGACTGGGACCGGGTGGAACAGGTCTGGGAAAAGATTCATGAAGAAATCGCCGAATTGCGGGAAGCGGAAGCAGCCGGCAACCGCCCCCATTTGGAAGAAGAAATCGGTGATGTCCTCTTTGCCATCGTCAACCTGGCCCGTTTTTTCAACATTTCCGCCGAAGGGGCTATCCGGAAAACCAATGCCAAATTCCTGCGCCGCTTCAAACGGGTGGAAGAAGAATTACGGAAACAGGACATACCCATCGAAGAAGCGTCCCTGGTAGCCATGGATGCCATCTGGGATGAGGTGAAGCGGGAGGAAAAGTCGGGATGATCGGGCGCAGCGTTATCAAGGGAAAATGATAGTGCTACCATAAACGTCAGGGCTGAAGATTCACCAGGGACGGCACAGGATAGCCCTGGTCCAGAATGGCGTCCCGGTTGCTACGGATGAAATCGGTGATGGCATCCACCGTCACGCAATAGGTTACGCCGTAATGGAGGCTGCGCTTGGGGACGATATACACCTTCCCCGTATAGGCATTGGGATTGGTACTGTAATGCATCACATCCCGGGAATCGGGGGCCAGATAATAGTCGGTCTGGGCCGAAATGGATTTGGCCAGGCCCACCAGCTCAAAATTTGGCACCCCGTCCATCACCGCCAGGACCACCCCGCCACTGAATCCTTTATTGAACAGGGCATCCACTAAGAAGGAATTGTCGCCGTCATCCTCATCCAGACTGACCAGGGACTGGGTCACCATTTTATGCCCGATGGGATAGCCCATCATGTAGACCAGACTGCCCCAGGTCACATTATCCATGCGGCCGAAGGGAAAAGGGAAAATGGGTACGGGAAATGCTTCATTGCGGCTCTGGCGGTGACCGAAAAGGGCAATATCCCGCTCGAGGTCATGGACGACCAATTCCAGATTCCCCTTCAGTGTGTTATCATCCACGAAAAAATTACTTCGGGTCCGGATGGCCATGCTTTCCAGGTAATCGGAAATCCCGGCTTCCCCGGCAAACCAGGTGCGGATGGTATCTGGGAAATTGCCGATGTGGGCACAGGAAAGTAGTAGTGAGGCGGCTCCGGCATTGGCAATGACAGTGGCCGTACCGAAGCTGGAACGATTGAATGATATCTTTTTCTCATAGCGGCCGGCGTCTATGGCGTCCAGGGCCTGATCACGGGTAATGCGGTCGGAGGCAGCGAAGAAATAATTGTCATAGAAGGCTGTGAAATAGATTTTCAGGACGGATTGCGATACGCGGTCCAGTTGGTGGGCCACATCAGTATAGGGATAGGCCGAATCATAGAGTCCGTCCTGTAAAATGGTCAGTGGAATGGTCCCGGTATGCTGGCTGCAGCCTGAAAGCAGCAGCACCAGGGCCGCTGTGCCAAGCCGATTCATGAATTTTCCATCACATTGACATGAACGCGCCGGGTACGGGGACCATCGAAGTCACAGAGGAAAATTCCCTGCCAGGTGCCCAATACCAGGGTGCCTTCATCAATCAAAATGGTTTCCGATGAACCCACCAGGGCCGTCTTGATATGGCTGTCGGCATTCCCTTCGCTATGATGATAGCCGGCGGCATAGGGGACCATTCTTTCCAGGCCGAATTTTAGATCACGAACCACATCAGGATCACAATTTTCATTGATGGTGATGCCGCAGGTCGTATGGGGTACATAGACCGTCACCTGACCGGACGTTACGGCCGCTTTTTGGATCACCTTCCGCACGGCGTCGGTGATATCCACCAGGTCCACCCTTTCCCGGGTGGGGATGGTCAGTGTAATCATGGGAACCTCATGGAATGGATTTTTCAAAAATAAGTCGTGTTTCACCGGCCGGTTGTCTTTGGATTTTCTCCCGGCAGGTAAACCCGGAACGACGTAAAAATTGAATCATGGCGGTATGCTTTTTCCGGGTCTTGACCCGAAGTCGATCATAACCATTTTGACAGGCCCAGGCTTCCTGTGTCTCCTGGAGCCGACGGGCAATGCCCCGGCGGCGGCTGTCGGGCAGGACACCGCCCATCCAACTGTAAAAGGATCCGTCCCCGTAGCGGTCATACCCGACCTTGAATCCCAGGGCCCGGCCCTCATTTTCGGCAATAAGAATAAGATGATGGGCCGTTGCCAGCCGTTTAACATATTCCGCTTCATCGTAGGGCCGGTCCAATTCCGGTACCCTGCGGCTGAGGGTTACGGCATCCTGAATCGTTCCCTCCCGGATGATGATCATGGCCTATGTTTTTTGCTCTTTTTTACGAGCCGCCGGAAAGAGAATATTATTGAGGATGAGACGATAGCCCGGTGAATTACGGTGGAGACTGAGATCGGTGGGTGGATCGCCCACGAAATGTTGATAATCTTCGGGATCATGTCCCCCGAGAAAGGTGAAAGTGCCCTGGCCGAAATTGCCGTGCAAGTATTTGACCTGATCCGAGGCCGGATCTTCCCCCATGATGATGATATGTTTTTTAATCTTTTGTCGCTTGAATCCGGTGGTCTGTCCCATGAAACCCTTAATGATGCCCACATGGTTCTGGGTCAGCATGGTGGGAACGGGATCATATTTGGCGGAAAATTCAAAGAGGGTAAAATAGTCGGCTTCAGCCCCCCGGACCGTAGGATTGTTGCT
Source organism: Fidelibacterota bacterium (assembly GCA_046861395.1). Classification (GTDB taxonomy): domain Bacteria; phylum Fidelibacterota; class Marinisomatia; order Marinisomatales; family JABMOV01; genus JBHHUC01. Next base: position 7,628 of record JBHHUC010000030.1, on the reverse strand, counting down.
GGGCGGTTCATCGATGTCGGCATATTCATAGACCATGGGATCGGTGTATAGGTCGAAATCGGTAAAGGCCAGGGTCTGGCTATAATCCAGCTTGGCCTTATAATCGGGATGCACCGGTGTTCCGTCAAAGACGGTGGCTACGACATCCACCTTCTGGGCCGCCAGGGCAATATCGTAGGAATCGGTGGCGGAACACATGGCGAAGAGGAAGCCGCCCTGCCCGATGAATCCTTTGATGGCCAGGGCCACAGCTTTCTTCTCTTCTGCTACGGACCCGTAGCCTAGACGCCGCGCCATGGTTTCAAATTGACGCTGCTGGTTGACATACCAGGGGGCATTGAAATAATTACGGTAAAATTTCCCATACTGTCCGGTAAAATCTTCATGGTGTAAATGGAGCCAGTCATACTGGTCCAGTTTCCCCCCCAGAACATCTTCATCCCACAATGTTTCATACGGTACTTCGGCATAAGTCAGGGCCATGGTGACGGCATCATCCCAGGGCTGTTTATTGGGCGGGGTGTAGATGGCAATTTTCGGCGCCTTTTCCAATTGGACGATATCCATGTTATTTTCATCGATGGTGGCATAGATGTTTAATACATCGGTATCGCTGAGATGTTCGACGGTGACACCCCGCACCCGGCATTCCTGACCGATGAAATCATAGGCATCCACCAGGAAGGAGCCGCCGCGGTAATTCAGCAACCATTCGATATTGACCTGACGTGTGAGAATATAATAAGCCACCCCGTAGGCTTTCAGATGATCCTTCTGGGTGACATCCATGGGAATGAGCAATTTCTGGGACTGAACCGTCCCCAGTAACATGAAAAGGACCAGGAGAATAATACGCATGGAATAATTTACTTGGTTAAGGTACGAATGTGCAATCGTACGGGCTCGGAAAGCATGGAATGGGGGTAGGTTTCCAGGATTTCATGATAAAAAGCCAGAGCCCGGTCGGTATCGTGCCAGTGATATTCCGCCAGTTCGGCCTGGAGAACGAGACCCCGGTCTTCGAAATCGGTCTGGCGCAAGGCTGCCGCCAGGTCGGCCGCCTGATCATAGGTTTCCAACTGACGTGTCAGCAATGCTTCCCGCAGGAGGATGTAAGGCCGCAGAGGCGAATCGGGATATGTGTGCCTGATTGACTCCAATTGTGCCACGGCTTCGCTGAGTTTATACTGGCGGATCAGGCGTTCAGCCTGCCAGTAGTCCTGCCACAGGGTCGCATCTTCCGTCAGAGACAGGAAATCGGATAATTCCAGGTAATCATTGAAATATTCATCCTGGGGCTGGAGAGTGGCAATGGTCTTCTGCAAAACACTACGAGTACTGTCCACCAGGCCGCTTAAAAGGAGGGACTGGATATACCGGGTTTGAAAGGCCAGACTGCGGTTTTGTTCATGGGCGAAATAGGTGCGGGCCTCGTCCAATCGTCCCTGAGCCAGGAAGACATCCCCCAGGCGCAGTCGGATTTTCCCGGCCAGGTCGGCCGGGGGCCGGGACCGGAGGGCCGCCTCATAGGAAATTAGGGCCCCGTCGAAATTCCGGGTAATGCGGTACTGGATTTCGCCCAGCCGGTAGTGGGCCAGGGCGGAAAATTCCGAAGAAGGCAATGCCACCAGGACCGAATCATAGAGGTCGAAGGCCAGGGCGGCGGAAGTATCGGAGATCTGCCGGGTAAAATAGAAATGGGATTCAAAAAAAACATTATCGGGAAAGTAGCCCAGGAGGGACGGCGATGACTCCGGAGGCAGGATTTTGGCTTCGAAGGCTGTGGCCATCTGAATCAGGGCCTGGGCTCCCAGGTCGGCAGGTGGATTGTAAGAAGAGCCGGACAGGATATGCTGATAACTGCGAATGGCCAGATTATATTGTCCTTCGGCTTGGAGACTCCGGGCAAATTTCAGCCACCGTTCCACATCAGCCCGGTGGGCCAGGGGCAGGCTGAGTTGCTCCTGATAGGCGGAGTCAAATTGCTGCATCTTGAAATAATAGGCACTGAGAATTTCTCCACTGATCAGGGGCTGATGTTCCCGTTCCGCCTTCAATCCCTGTTCAATGAACGACCGGGCTTCCTCTTCATCACTCATGATCAATAATCGGCTGGTAATGAGTCTGGCTTGTTTCGGATGGTAGCGGACATAGAGCAGGTATTCATTCACAGCCCGGTCATAGACCCGTCGGGCTTGGTAATAATTGCCTAAATCCAAGGCCAGAAATTCCGGTGTATTCAACACGGTGCGCCCCTGTTGCACTAAGTGAACCAGCCGCGATTCCAGTCCCAGCGTAATGTAGGAGCGAAAAAGTTGCCTATAATAGAGGGGGGAAGGATTGGCTTCCAGGGCGTCCCAGATGGCCTGGGCCTGGGCCATCTGATCGTTTTGGTAATACACTTCCGCCAAGCGCAGACGGGAACCGATGTCGTTGGGGAAATGGGTTAAATGGGTTTGAATGACGGGAATCAAGGCGGCATACTTCTTGTGCTGGTATAATAGATCCACCAGTCGCCGGTAGGCCTGGGCATGGGCCGGATTAATATCCAGCACCGATTGATATAGGGCAATGGCTTCCTCGATCCTGTTTTGTTTTTCCATCTGCCGGGCCGTATTGAAGGGAATGGACTGTTCCGGCGTGGCAATGGTCTGTCCCAGGCCCAGGCTCAGCAGGACGGTGAAAAGGAGATTACGGCACATCATGATCTCCTTCTTTGGCCGCGGGTTGCCGGTTCATTTCCGTTTCCGCCAGGCGGTTGAAATAGCGCCGGATCATGTCTTGATAATCGGAGGAATAGCCGGCCTTGAGACTCCGGTTCAGGGCTTCCAAGCTGAGGCTGCGCCGCTGGCCCCGGTCCACCGGCAACCCACCGGGTCCGGCATAGGGCAGATAATCGCCGGCAGTTACCGATTTTCGTTCCTCTTTTTTCCCCCGTTGGGACAGGGCTTTTTGGCTGTCCAGCATGCGGGACAATATTTTTTCCTGTCGTTGTTTAGTTTTCCGGGTATACCGGCCCTGGGCCAGATCACGAATGACCTGATCCATTTCCTGGGCAATGCCCGATAAATCACCCAGACTCTGGGTGCCGGAAGCCTGCATTTCCTGACGCAATTGCTGTAGTGATTTCCGGAGCTGTTTCTGCTGGGCCAGCAATCGCTGCATGAGGGCCTGTTCCATGGAGGCGGACATTTGTCCCAGACCTAGTTGCAATCCCTGCTGATTGATGCCCTGCTGCTGATTGGCCATGGCCTGCATCTGTTCCATGAATTGTTCATATCCGCTGGCGGAGGAAGCCCCGCTTTGCATGTTCTGCGCTGTTTGAAACAGGGCAAGAGCCACTTCATTCAGGCCCTGTAAGGCGGCAGCCTGACGCTGCCGGGCCGGGGTGAGATTGCGTTCCGCCAATAATTGTTTGGCGTCTTCCATGGCGGCAAAGGCACTACCCACCTGTTTGCCCATGTCGGGTGTCACGGCAAAAGTTTGTCGCGATAATTCCATGAGAGAAGACATGATGTGGGTCAACTGATCCCGGATAGTTTGTTGTTGACTGGCCAGTTGATGGAGACGGGGCGATGTGCGGGGGATGGTACGGGTCGTATTCCCCAATGCTTCCTGATCCTTGGATACCGACAGTACGTTACGCAGGATATGCTGAAATTCCTGGGCCATGGCCTGACCGGTGGATTGCTGGAATTGTTGCTGCAGGGCGGCCAATTGCTGTTGCAGACGGGCCAGGTTTTCCAGACTCTGTTCACTGGCACTCTGGGCCGCCTCCTGGTTTTGTTGTCCCAGGGAGGATTGGGCCTGAGACAGGTTGGCTTTGGCACCTTCCAACGCGGGAGAGTCAGCCATTTCCTTCATGTCATCGGCCGCTGCCGGACTGTAATCCTGCAATGCGTCCGCCGCTGCTGTCATATTGTCAGCAATACGCTCCAGTTCATCGCGGTTCCATTCCTCTGCTTGTTCCAGGCGGGCATAATCTCCGGATTCCGAAGCCGCCGTCAGATCGGAAATTTCCTCGTCCAGCCGTTGTTGTTGTTCGGTCAGTTTTTCCAGTCGCTTTACCACTTCATCCAGCTTTTGTTCGGCTTGAATGCGCTTAAAAATATCCAGGTAACGGTCGATGGTATTTTCCATCTGGTCCATGGTCTGGCTTAATGCTTCCAGGGCCGATTGCATCTCTTCCAGATTCATGGATTCCAGGGCCTCCTGAACGGCAGCCAGATTCTGCAATAGTTCATCGGACAATAGATCCTGGACCAAATCTTGAAGTTGTTGCAATTTTTCCAGTAGATCGGAATTGAACAAACCATGTTTTTCGCCCAATTCCCGCATGTCAGCCAATTGTTCACTCAGGGCGGCCAGTTTTTCCATTTCAGTCTGCGTTTCGTTCACCAGGGATTGGACAGCCTGTTGTTTTTCCCAGTCCAGGGTTTCACTCTTCAATAGTTCCAGCTGCAACTCTTCCACGCCGTCCTGCAAAGCCTGAATGGCGTCCTGACTCAGGAGACCGGCATCCATCATGTCCGTTTCACCTTCCTCCAGGGCGGTGTATAAATCTGCCAGGGAGGGGAGTCGGGCCACGAAGGTTTCAGAGACAAATTTTTTGGGACCGTTCACATCATCGTTGTCATAGAGTTCAAAATGGTAATGCACTTCATCTTCGGGCATGAGACCCAGATTGCTCAGGTCCCAGAACGTGGAAATGGACTGATTCAATTGATAGCGATCGGGGATGGGAATGGCCAGGACGGAAATATAAGGATCGGTATTCAAATAGGCCGGGCGGCGTACCTCATAGCCGATTTGGAGACTGGAAAACCCGAAATCATCTTCAATATCCAGCGCCAGAGACAGGAGGAGTTCATCGCCCAGGTCGACCGTCTTTTCCGGAGCCAGGACAGTAAGAGAGGGTGGGACATCGGGAATGATTTGTATATGGTAGGGAATGGGATCCCGGTTTTCAACGCCGCGACGATCGGTAAAATGCAGTGTGAACATGCCGGGATGGAGGAGGCGGAATTGAGCCGAAGCGGATTGTCCCGCCAGGGTCAGTGGCATCTGTTTATCGTTGAGACGATAGCGGGCGGATTGTAAGGGCCGGTTGCTACGGAAAAATACGGTAATTTGGGAACCGGCCAGGGCTTGAACATTGGCATTATTCCCCGAATACACAGTGGCCTCCAATCGGGCATAGGCCGGAGGTGTCACAGTGAGGCGGAAATCTTCAATGAGCGGTCGGTTGGTCACCTGAATATGATAGGGAGCAGTTGTTACCGAATCCCAGGCTTGCCAGACATGGCGGGAGGGAACAAAGGCCCGGTAGGTATAGTCGTTGTATACATCTTTGATCTGGAAATGATAGCGACCCGAATCATCGCCGGTGGAGGAAAGAATGAGGTGGCCCGTGGAATCCAGCGATTCCAGGTGCAGCCATACCGAATCCGGCATCTGCCCCTCCGGCCTGATGTGAATGGTGGCCATTTCTCCGCCCAGAAGATGGATATCTCCCGTCTCATTGCGGAGCACGAAGGGTGTGGGAACGGGGAAGTCCCGGCCGGGATGGCTCCAGCGATAAACAGCGGCGGCTCCCTCTTCGCCGGAGAAGATAAACCATCCTGCGAGGATGATGAGTAAGGTGAGAACGGTCTGTTTCCAGGGCCGGGTCGATGACAAGGGAAAAAGGTCATCGGGTGATAAAGTGGCCAGTCGTTCTTCCACGCGGCCAATGGATAACTGGCTCAATTCGGCTGCCTGGGAATGCGCCAAATCCTTTTCCAGTTGAAGGGCATTGAGAACTGTATCCGGTTTGGAGAAAGTTTTTTCTCCGATCTGCCGGGCGACGGTGATAAAGCGGTAGGCCGACAGGCGATTCAGCCTCAGGGCCAGGAGAAAGGCCAGGAAACTGAGGATAATTAACACCAACACAGTGATGGTAAAAATGATAATGGCCGTCCGGGTGGCCGAGGAAAAATAATATAATTGTTCAATGATAAGCAGTGTCAGGGCCAGGCCCAGCGTCCAGGCATAGACCTGCCAGCCGAATACGATAAGATCACGCCGGATGACATGGTGCCGAAACCGGCGGATTGCGTGTCGTAAGGTGGTCATTACTGGGTCAGGGCGAAATAAATAATATTGACTCCCATGCGCAGGGCTGAGTCCCGTACCGGGGCCGGATCATGATGCACTTCCGCATCCTCCCAACCATCACCCAGGTCACTTTCATAGGTATAGAGAACCATGAGCCTATCCCCATCAAACAGTCCCAGGGCCTGGGGGCGTTTTCCGTCATGCTCATGGATTTTCGGTAATCCCTGAGGGAAATCGAAATAACTGTGGAAGAGAGGATGATCGGGTGGTAATTCCACCCACTCCCGTTCTGGGAATACACGATTCATTTCCCGGCGAAAGGAGTGGTCCATGCCATAATTATCATCGGCATGTAGGAAGGCGCCGGCCAGGAGATATTCCCTAAGGAGGGAGACTTCTTCGTCGGAAAAACGAATATTTCCGTGCCCGGTGAGATAGAGATAAGGATAGGAATACAAGGTATGATCGGTCAGTTTCAGACGGACTTCTTCCGGTGCGACAACCAGGGGTGTGGTTGTTTTCAGATAAGCCAGTAAATTGGGTAAACTGCTGGGATCGGAATACCAGTCACCGCCACCACCATAATGAAGGCGGGCAATGGTAAAGGTCTGAGCCCCGCTAAGGGCGAACAAACCGGCCGTGAAGATGAGCGTACGCAGGATGGTCATAGGTCTCCGTTTAATGTTCGAAATATCCTTGAGTTCCGTCGCTAAGTTAGGAAATTTCAGCTTTTTTAATCGAAAAGTATTTCAAGTATCCCCAGAGAAATATCACCCGCTGTTTCATTATTGATCAATGGAGAAAAAAAGTGTAATATAATGAAGCAATTAGAGGAAGGAGTCGGAGATTAACCGACGGGGAAGGTCTTTTGGCACAGTCCTTGTTGCTGAGGAAGGCGTAAAAGATTTTAACCATTGAAAATAAACATAACAAGGAGATCAACATGAGAAATCAAAAAGGTTTTACCTTAATCGAATTGATCATGGTCATTGTCATTCTGGGTATTTTAGCGGCGGTTGTCGTTCCCAAATTCTTTGACTTTACCACCGATGCCCACAAATCCAACGTGGAAGCATTTATCGGTAATTTCAAATCGGCCCTGGAAATGAAAGCGGCTGAAAATATTGTGGACAACGGCTATAAAACATTCCCACAGGGTAAAGACCTGGATTTAACTGTATTATTGGACCAAATTCCGTCTGAATGGGCCGTGGTCAGCCCGAGCGGCAATAAAGCCACCCTGCGCTATTCAGGTGATTCCAAATTCTCCAGTGGAGTGGATTTCGAATATGAATGCACCGGCGCCAATAATGCTAGTTATACCCTGACGGTTAAAACTGCGGCCTATGGTTGGAGTGTGGGAGATGAGCTCTAAACCCAACCGGGTTATAATCTATGGAAAGGGCATCCTTGGGATGCCCTTTTTTTACCCGTGTAACATAATAGTACAGACCTGTAATAATTTGTTGCGTGGTGTCTATGATTCTTTCAACGTTACGGCACAGTTTAGAGGGGGATGGAACAATTGACAT
>JBHHUC010000029.1:0-25577 GCA_046861395.1 Fidelibacterota bacterium | reverse complement strand
GGCATCAGCAACACGTATGAGTACCTTTAACTACCGGAATACCAGGAACAGCTGCTATTTATTGGGATTCATGCTTACCGCCTCGGGACTGATGGAAGCACAGGCTGAACGACGGACTCAGATATGGGAAACTCAAACCGGCCTGGCTTTAATTTCCCTTACATTTATTTACGATAAATTTATTCGGAAAACCCCTACCGTAGATGAATAATTCCCTGTATTTTGCCTTGTTCTGGGCATTGGGAATCATCCTTATGGGACTTTATGTGCGGGTGATTCTGCGCAAAAAGAAAAATGATAAATTCCGAAAATTTCCGGGTAAAGTTATCCTTCTTTTCCTCCTGTTATCTCTGCCTCAACTCGGATTGCAGGCCGGCAAGTATCAACCGATTGTACAATCCGCCCAATCTCTGCTTCATCCTGACCAGGCAACAGATGTCCATCCCTCATTATGGTTACGGGATATTCTATTGCACGGCAGTACCCTTCCCGATTCTTTACAGCAAATTCTGATATCGCAGGGATATAAAATATACGGCACAACTCGCCTCAGGACGGATCGCCCGGAAAGCCAAAACCTGGAGCTGAGTCTGGATGCAGGAATTTTTCGATTTCATTATACCCTGACCGGAATAAACGCCACTGATCCTGTCGATATTTCCGGCAATGGAATCCCGGACTATGTGGATTCTGTAATCACTATCTTTGAGGAGGTATATCAGACTGAAATCCTGGCACTGGAATATGATTTACCTCCGAATGACGGGTCCTATTCGGCCGGAATGGATAATGGTGGTTCTGCGTCCTATGATGTCTATATCCGGAATTTAAGTTCTGGTTATTATGGTTATGTACAGGGTGAGATAGAGGTTGGCGATAATCCCAACTCGCCTCAGGTGACTGAAACCAATGCCTGGACCAGCTACATGGCAATTCGGAATAATTATGACGGTTTTCCCAACTCGGAGATGAATAATATCCGGGTTACTGTGGCTCATGAATTTTTTCATGCAATCCAGTACGGTTACGATGCCTGGGAAAAAAACTGGTTGCTGGAAGCCACTTCAGTGTGGATGGAAGAAACGGTCTATGATGATATCAATGACTGCTATCAGTATTTACCCGATTGGTTCTCTCGCCCCCACCTGTCTCTGAATCCGGAAAACGATTCGCGATGGTATGGATCATACATATTTTTTGAATACATTACAGCCCATCTGGGTGGTCAGGCTGTTATTCGGAGGATGTTCGACGAATCCCGCATCCACGACAGTTACGGCATTGATAACAGTACATTGATCATAGATAATGCTCTGGCTCCTGAGGCATCCGGTTTTGTGGATGCATTTACCAAAATGGCCATTGCCAATCGCATTCTCTCCTCTTCTTCAACAGCAGGGATTTACAGCTATGATGAAGCGGAAGCTTATCCCGTGTATCCTGACGGTCCCCATGTTCTCGATATCATCAGATTTACTCCTGGTACCAGCGATACGGTCTTCAGTTCAAACCTGGAACAATATGGGACCAATTATATATTCCTATCCGCAGATCAGCCGATGAAATATTCACTATTTCCCGAAATCGGTAATAGTACCGATTACCATATTTCTGCCATTCTCAAAACAGCAGATAATCAGTACTACATCAAAACCGGCAATGAAGTAAATATCGACCCTGTATCTAACGGCTTTACCTGGATGTATATTGTTGTTTCCGCCATTGAGGAAGAATCGGATTATCAATACCAATTGGTTGTTACCGATGGACAGCAGGAAGAAGAACAAGCCCGACCGTTTCTGGTATCCGGTCCCCAGCCAAATCCATTTTTTCAACAGGGAGTTGTTTTTAGGATTTCATCATTAAGGAATCAATACGCATCAGTAAAAATTTACAATCAGAACGGCGCATTGATCCGTACGGTCTTTACCGGTGACTGGTTAGAAAACGAAACATATTCCTACCGCTGGAACGGAAAGAACCGTGCTCTAAAGATGGTGAGCTCGGGGGTGTATTTTATTGTTATTACCGCTTCAGATGATACGGCCGTTTGGCTACCTGTGACATTCATTCACTGATTCGGTAAATATTTATCCAATTTGGCCAATAATGATTTATACTGGACTACACTTTTTTTATAGCGATTTTCATATTCCCGGGGCGGCGTACCGATGGGAGCGATAAAAACCGTACTGTTGATTTCAGACACGCCCAGACGATCTATTTCACCAAGGACTGTATCCAGATTGTCCAGTCTGTCCTGGATTACATTAATACGTTTTAGACGATTCAACATAATCTTTCGTGGTTGTTGACGATCCGTAATATTGCGGCTAAAATCGTGTAACAACATATTTTCCGAAGGCAATAAGGCCTTCCGTTCATTCTGCAGCAAAGTAATTTCTTCATGCCAGCTGCTATACTGATCCCTGAGGAAAACCATCCGCATATTTTCCTTACGAAATGCCTTTATCAGTTTACCCTTATGATAATCCAGTAAATATTCGAAGCGCTGAATCGCAAGGTCATTTTGCATGAACAGGTCGGAGTAAGTAATCTTCTTTCCTTTTACCGGACGCAAGACATCGGGATTTTTCCGCCGTTTCAGTTGCTTGACCAGACGATACTGGGCTTGTCCAAGACGGGCAACGGAATCGTAGGAGGAAACAATTGCCTCGAAGGATGGTTGGAGTTTTTCGTAGAAAGAAAAATCATGCCGCATCTGCTCCTCCAGAAAAGGAGCCATGATAGTTTGCAAATCTTTGACTTCACGGCGATGAACGCCAATCCATCCGGAGTAGGTATCCACCTGCGCTTCCATTGCGGTAAGGGTGGTAAAGGTTTCAGGTACCGGCTTCGGACCGGAAGTACATCCGCTGTACAGTAGGAGTAAACTTAAAAGAACCAGTAGGTGATTATAATTTCCCTTTGGCATCCAACGCTGTGAGATTATCATAGCCTCCAATTGGATTTCCGGCAATAACAATTTGAGGAACGGACCGGCCCCCCGTGATTTTAACGAGGTCTTCCCGGCTGATTCCTTGTGCTTCAATATCAATCTCTTCAAATTCTTTACCACGTTCAGTGAGCAAACGTTTGGCGGCCACACAATATGGGCACCAGGATGTTGTATATATTTTAATCAATTTATCACTCCATTTATTTTAATAATACTAGTTTTTGTGTAATTCTTTCCCGGCTGGAATACACTACCAGAAAATAGGTTCCCGACGAAACCGGTTGTCCGGCTGTCGTTGTCCCGTGCCAACGGATCAGACTATTCCCAGGCTGAAGCTGACTGACGGATTTCGTATAGATTTCACGCCCCAGCAAATCAAATATTTTGAATTGAAATTCGCCCGCTATCAGGGATACAAATGGAATGGTAACCGTAGCATTAAAAGGGTTGGGATAAACCGGATCAACGCGAAAAGCGGTTGGAAGCGTCGGGGATTTGATTGTCAGCGGCGCCTGGTAATTATCCGGCGGATTGGTGGTAAAGCGAATGACTCTGCTATTGGCAATGGGTGCCGCACCGGCGGCGTAGGTGTTGTTAAACGCGTATTGAATGCCGTCATTCTGGTAAGCATCCTCAATTCCTACCGTAGCATAATTCTTTTGACTGTCCACATCCAGAATATCCAGATATTGGATTTCAATGATGCCGTCCCCAGACACGGTTGGATATACTGCCGGATCATAAAGAATGATTTCAAAGGTTTCCATGGTGATTTCATCAAAATTATTCAAGGCCCGGGACCATTCAATAATAAAGCGATTTTCTGATGCATCAAACCGTGTATATATCCGGATCAGGTCCGTTCCTACCACTTCCAGATCATCCCAGAAAGCAGCAACCTGGGCTTTAGGCCCCAGAGCCATGGGAATCGTATAATTCCAGAAATAATCAATTTCACAGGGAACAAATGATATCCAGCCATTACTGCTGAGAGTAGCCTCGGTATAGGTATCGCCGAAATAGGTAAACGAAAATGGCAGGGAAATATTAATATGATCGTCATCATCTACCAGGTATTCGGTTCCGCCCTCCCCGCCGTAAGCCGGATCCAGCTCGATCCAGTCAAATACCGGCTGTTCCGGATAGCCGACATCTGTATCATCGTAAGCCCAATAGCCATAGCCGGAAGGACTGGTGGGGAGATTGGTATCGGACGGTTCAATCAGAATATGATGTTTCTGGCTATACACCGTCACCGTATCCTGCATCAGGGTTACCAGCAATGTAATTGTACTGCCCCAAGACAGATCACCCAGTGTTAGGGTATAATCATTTAGGGTAACCAGCGTTGTATCCCAACTGTTTACAGCAACGGACGTCAAGGCCGCAGGAAGATTAATCGTAGTAAAATCTGATAATGTTTCCAGCTTCACGGTCAATCCCGTATAATTGAGACCGCTCTTGTTGCTTAAATGAAGTGTGGGTTGGACCGTGGAGTTCGGATCTGGCGCTGCTGATGTTCCCAGTGTAACCAAAACATTAAACGGATCGATTTTCAGGGACAGGGTCTTTTCCGTTACAGCACCGGCGGCAAGGGACAGAAGTGCTTGATAAGTCGTTTCTCCGTTACGCACATATATTTGGACGGGTGTGGCGGCACTACGATTTTCTCCCGGCGGAATGGCTGGATAATCAAAACTGTTATCAGTAACAATAATTCCTTCATGACTGGCCGCTACCGTGCCCGTGCCTGCGGGAATTGTAGTTGATCCATTATTGATCAATACGGGGAACAGCGCCGTTTCCACACCAGTCTGAACGGGGAAATTCAATTGTCCGTCAGCATTGGCATACCCACCAATCACCATACTGCCGGCAGAAATGGAACGTGTGATATGTCCCTGGATAAATCCGTTCTTATTGGCATAAATATCCAGACTGGATGTGGCCGGAATAGCAAGATTCATTGCCACTTGCCCGTTACGGTCCGTTATCCCTTTGGCGATCAATTCATCATTTTCCAAAACCGCAATGACGGCGTCCGCCACCGGATTGCCGGCTCCATCTTGCACGGTACAGGATAAGAAGCCATCGGTTAAGGATGCGTCATCAACCGTCATGGTAAAAGTGTCCGGTGTTCTCAAGTGAATGTCCAGGGACGGATCCCCCAGGATATTGTAAACATGTAAATAGAATTCCTGTGCCTCCCCGGCCCCGTTCTGATCCGGAAATTCTCGGAATAAGCCCAGCTGACCGGCCAGCATGGCCGGGGCAAGCTCAGTCGTATTATGATCCAGCAGAGCATCATACATGTAGGTATTGATGATATTATTGTATTTCGTAGATGTATGTAAATCACTGGGACCGATTACCGCTACTCCTCCTTTGGGTGATGAAGGAGACCCGGACCGAATCAACGCTTCCCCCAGACAGGGATCCACATTATTGGCGAAATCATTGGCATTACAGACAAAACTGGTGAATACCGGTGTCATCCAACCGTTGTTCAAAGCCGAAACATCACTGACATGAAATTCGGGGTAATGCCAGCCATTGGCATCCCCCCAACCACGATAGTTGACGATCCCCACACCATTATTGACGGCGGACTGGATTTGCGGTGCGCCATATTGCAACGGCGGATAAAATACCGTATCCACGGTTGTATAGCCATAGTCCAAGAGAATTTCACGAACCCAGTGTGAGGTCCAAACCGGTGTGACTGGGATGGGGACTGTATTGGAGTAATTACCAGCGACCACCAGTGCATTTTCCAGCCAATTCGGATTTCCGGCCAACGGATCACGATGATATTTAATAGTTTTTTGGATGATGACCAGTAATTCCAGAATTGAATCAATTGAAAACCGACCCACAAATACATCAGGCAGATAATCATTGCCAACCAGATGACTGTATTTTTGATCCGTCACGTCGTTGGCATCACCATAATAAAATGATGGCATGGCACCGATACCATCAACATCGCCGATCAGCAGGACGTATTCCAGTAAGGGATTTTGCTCTAATTCAGATAATATAAATGCTTTTATATCATCGGGATTGGTGCCGGTCTGTGACAGCGTGGCAACTACAACATCAAAACCCTGAGATTTTTTAAACTGGATGAAATCGATTAGATAGGATTCAAGTGCGTCCGGTGTAATGATCAGGTATTCTCCCCGGACAAAGGTCAAATTACTGGCTTCTGTTTGTCCGACGGTGAGATAGGATTTAAATGCCAACGGAACAGGTCCCTGAACCTGGCTCCGTTCCGAATCACGGAACTTTAGGTCGGCAGCCAACATGAGACTGAATCCCAGATAGCCAAATATTATTGGTTTAATAAGACGCATTTCTTGATCATTTTCCTTTCAGAATTCTGAATATGCAGGAAATACACACCGGAGGCCGGATTTACGTTCCATAAATTATTGAAATCCAGTGACCAGTGTTGTCTTTTATGAGACAGGTTCGGCAATGTAGCGCGGTAAACCTGCTGTCCCAGCAGATTAAACACGGTAATTGTTGTTTCTCCACTCCAGTTCGATAATTCCAGATTAATATTACCCGTTGAAGGATTTGGATACGGTCCGATCAGGGTGGGCAGCGCATAGGTAATGGAATGATGGGAATTGTTATCCGTTCCCAGATAATTATCATTGACAGCATCCAGCTTCAGTCCGTTAATGATCCAGCCGCGGTAGTTTACCGATTGGTCTTTCTTGAACTTCAGCAGCAGACGAACCGAATCGGAGATAAATTCATTTATGAACGTCAGAATATTCCGGGTTGCCATATTCCAATGATGATCCGAGAATGATTCGGTTACAGAATGTCCGGCATTATCGAAAATCGATACCATGATGGAATCCCGATCCCATTCCAGTTCATAACGATGGTCGATGGTACATACTATCCGATTATAAGACCCGACATACAACGGTGTAGATACAAGAGTTTGGGTAGCGGTGAGTGTATCGCTATTGGCATAATAGGCGTCGGCCTGGGAACGTATTTCCATCGGCTCGAAGACCCAGTCACCAATAACGGTTTGCCATTCGCTTTCATCATTCAGGGAAAAGGTATGACTGATATCAGGATGACGATAGAGAAGATTGACGGCCTTATCCTGATCCAGCAGGACTTTCTTCTGTACCGCAATCCCGTTTTCGCTTATCAGCGTGAGTTCCCACTCCCCTTCGGTTCGGCTGAAAGACAGAGTGTTCCCTGCCAGAGACAGGGTATCGGTTATACCCATTTCCGAAGTAAGAGTTAGCCGCAGGATTTCACCGGAAGGCCAATCCGATTCCGTCACGATACTGACATCAAGCTGATAGGTCTGTCGTGGAACCAGCCCTGTACTGAATTGAGTAACGATGCTGTTATTGGCAGTCAGAGTGATTTCACGGGGAAAATAGGCCGGATGGTTCAGCTGCAGCGTGTAGGTTCCGGCATTAACCAGTCGGCGAAAGCGACCAAATTCATCCGTAGATCTTGTTTTCAAAACGGATCCCGTTAATTCGGCAATATTCACTACGACACCAGGGATGGGACTTCCGGTGCTTTCATCATAAATGATTCCACTGAGCTGTCCGGCATCGGTATTGTATCCCAGCGAGCGGTCGATAAGATAATATAATGCCGGCAGCACACGGTCAATGGTATCCTCAATCAAGGCACTGTCCGGTTGAATATTGGATGTGCCACATTCAATCAGATACTGAAAACAGCCTGTCTGGGAATAAAACCAGTCGTGGGCTTTTCCGTTCCGACTTTTACTCCAGCTGGACAGGTAGGAATCGGAACCGTCTTCTTTTAAAATCAATGTGGCTATCATATCACCGATGGTTTTCATGGCCAGATGGTCTGGTGAATATTTGGTATTTTCCCATTCCCATGAGGTGAACACCTTTTCACTCAATCGCCCCGAGCGGGAACTATGCAAAACGATGGACGCCAGAAACCTCCGTTCCTCGGCTAATCTTTTTACCGCCTGTGTTTCTGCCTCGGAAAAAGGGGCAGGACCACGGAAATAATCGAAATGGCTGCCATAATCCGATGGATCCGGTTCCAGAAAAGTATCGCCAAAAGCCCAGTTAAAATCAAAATTCCGATTGATATCTACTCCATCCACGTCATTCCCGATACTGGGATCATAATCAAATATTCCATTAGGAAACATACCATCAGGACTGAAATCAGTTTTATTCTTGCGGTAGGTGACGTCTAAACCATCGTGCACAACAGCCAAACCTTCCGGATTCAGTGTGGGTATAATCCAGATTTCCAGGTTCTGGCGCAATATCATGGCATGCTGTATATCCACCGGATCAGGAAATAGCAATTCGGAGATTAATTCCAGTGTAATCTCCACACCAAGGACTTCCTCGGCATGTACTTGTCCAACGAATAATAGTCGAGCCTCATCTTCTTTCTGCATTACATTATTGGATATAACGGCCGCTAGGATGGGACGTTGCTCCCGGGAAGAATAACCGATCGTGTCAACCCGAAAAAATCCACTCAGGGTCGAATCAGCAACATAGTCCGAAAACAGTGCAGCAATTTCTTCCACCGAATGAAAGCGCGAATCCAGGGCCTGTCCCTGCAGACTCCAGCACAGAGACAACACGATCAAGAACCGAATACATTTCATAGTTTACTTTAAGTACATCAATTTACCGCTGTATATTATATCATTTACCTGTATCTTATAAAGATAAACGCCACTGCTTACAGGACGGTGCAATATATCATTCCCCGACCAGGTAAATTGATAATTTCCGGGATACTGAGGTTCGATAACGGCATCATAAATCTGCTGTCCCATGAGATTTACGATGGCAATGGAGACGGGAGCCACTTCAGGAACCGAAAAGGAAATGACGGTTTTACCATTGAACGGGTTGGGAAAGGCAACTGCTGTCGGATAGGTGGCGGGAATAGGATTGGGAATAGCCGTCAGGAAATCGCTGCTCAGGTAGAGTTTACCGTATAGACTGGAAAAGTCTTCTTTCCCGCTGGAACGAAGATCAACCCAGTACAACAACAATTCTGTGTCCGATAAGCGGGCAAATGCCGCATTTTCCTGTCGGTGGAATTCCTGGATAAGAGGTGCCCCATCCAATACGAAAGATTGTTCCGACATCGAAAACCATGTTTCATACAAATCATTGCCAATGGCGATGGCCGGATCGGGATTATTTATGCCCCGGGCATCTTCCCATACAATCACAAACTGGTCTTCGCTGATGGATTGGACTGTGGGATTAATCTGGAAACTAGTATCGGATGTAAATAAAATATTATCGCCCAATAAACTGGCATTATCCAGGTCGACCAACTGACCGCTGATATTGAAATCCAATCCATTTTGAAAATCTTCCCACACAACCAGGGCCTTCGAACTGTCGCGGGAAAAATCGAAGGCCAGATGCGATTGATCATTGTCCGCAGTCGTTAAATAGGTCCCGCCCTGGAACCAGGCGGTTGTACCGTCCCAATGTAGTACCTGGGCCTTCACATCCGAGGAAAAATTATTGATCTCGGTCCAGACAAAAAATATGCCTTGCGACGGGCCGATAATTTTCCCCACCAAATTGTCAGGATCACCCATTGGTCCGGCCAGAATGATACCGGAAGAAGGCCAGTCGGCGGCGGGTGTACCATTATAATCGATCTTCTTCGCAATATACTTTCCGCTTCCCCAGCTGTCTTCCTGGGCAATTACTAAAATATGATTATCAGGCGTGGGGAAAACATCAACAACATAATCATCCACCCATTGGGCATCAGCAATCAGAACACCGCCATCGGGCAATAAGGGTAGTCCACCGGCATCCAAAACCTGGTAATACAAATCAAAATCAATATTATTCCGTATATCGGACCAGAATACCCCCAAACCATTCGGAGTGTCGATCAATCGCGACCGCCGCTGGTCAGTAATTCCATCATATACAATGACCCCGGTGGAATCCCAAAGGTTTAACATATCGATCGACAATTTATTAATACGAATTTGACTCACTCCAGTTACCGTGGAAAAATAGGACGTGTAAATATTACCGTCGGTCACCAGTAACTCCGGTTCCGTTTCCGCCGGGACAGATTGGGAATCACCATAACTCATAATGTGACCGTTATATTCCGAAATGGTTCCATCAACTGCGATGGCAGTCCCCCATATTTTTTTACCGTCGCGGCTGTCTTCCCATGATAGCTGCACACCATCGGACGTCAGACCGTGTTGCACATATTTTACATCACCATCCAGCCCCGTCCGGAGAGTAAGTCCCGGGGTGGAAAACTGAAGTTGGTCGCCCGAAATTAACTGACATTTCAAATAGACGCTGCCCGTTTCCTGGTCGGCATAAATGATAAAGACATCTCCCGCTCCCGACGAACCGGCAATGGGAGCAAATTGGTACCCCGGCTGATTTGTTACGGGAACATATGTTTTGCTTCCATCAGATAAAATATGTACCGATTGAATATCGACTTGCGGAAAAGTCCCCTGTTCCCAGAAAAAATATGCCCCGCCGGAATTATCAGGAGCAAACCGCACATTCAGATTGACCATATCCGTCGTATCGAGCAGGATACCCGTGGAATCCCAGGCCAGAGTGCCCAGTGGGGTTACTTTTTGCACGAAATGATCACCATTCACCGGATCAAAGCGTAAATCTTTCCATTCAATGAATACATTACCCAGGTCGTCCCGCTTGATACGGGGACTCAGTTCAATGGCGGGATCATTGGTCACTTCACCGGGAGCGGTAAACAAGGGACCGGTGCTGGATATGATTTGATACAATACTTTTGACGTAAGAAAATCACCGTTTTGCCAGGCTATGAGGCTGGTGTCACCACGCATGAATGTGGTCCTTGGTCCCACATCCAGGGCTTCGTGGTTGGATATATTTATTCCATTTTCAGTGAAAATCAGGGACATATCCGGGTTAAACCGTTGAACATAAATCTCAGGATTAACCGCGTCTCTTTCGTCCGTCCACGTTAACTGTGCTTGATGATTTCCGCTATATTCCAGACTCTTACGATATTGGTCACCATTGATGGTAGCCAGCGGCAGTCCTGTTCCTTCGGCCAGGACCGTATTATCAAAGGAAATATGCGTTCCATAAATATCCTGATCCACACCATTTCGGTTATCCTGCCAAGTGACGAATACACCACCCAGACTGTCAGTACACATGGCAATGGTAATTTGTGTTCCTGCGACCTGACATAGAGGAACACCGGACGGATTCATCAGAACTTGTCCGGAAGAACTGATATGTTGTACGAATATATCTCCTGCTACGTCAAAGCGGTAATCCACCCAGGCGATGAAAGCCCCTCCGGCACCATCCTCAATGGCAACGGGATCCTCCTGCCGTCCAGGTAAATTAGTCACGGGTGAGCCGAATTCTCCCCATAACTGACTCCCATCCGGGAGTACTTTCTGGGCATAGATATTTCTCGACCCGTTCCGAGTATCGGACCAGACAACGATAACGTCATCGTTGTCGCCCGGTGCGACGGTCCGCTGCCACTCGACATGGATTCCTTGTCGAATCGGTGCTCCAGCCGGTACATCCCACAATGGACTTTGCGCTGTTAAAAATACGGTGAAAACAATAATAATGAATTTTTTCATGATCCTGTCACTGTTTAATTTGAATAATCTGCAATCCTTCTCTCGTTGCAGCGAATAGCGTTCCGCCCGCCAGTTCAGAGCGGTAAGTGTACCCTATATCGAAGATACCTCGCGATTCAGGCCGGTCCCTGTGACTCACATCATAGAGTGCCAATCCTCCCGATCCCAAGGACAATACTGCAACGTTACCTTCCACACTAACATGATCAACGCTCAGACCTTCGGCAAACCGAACACCCTTGCCGGTCACGACCCGACCGCTGGTATCAACGGGAAGCGTCATAAGGTCGAAATAATAGGCACCACCATCATCGCTTGCCACAAATACCGTATTTTCATCCGGCATTGTGACGGAAGAAGCGTAACCTTGTGTATCATAACGACCAACCAAACCAGGTGCTTCGGTAAAGGATTGATAAGAATACAGTTCAAACCCCTTCTGTCCCACACTCATGGCAATCATATTCCCGAAGTATGCTATACCGGTGGGAGCACCAGGCGTAGGGATTTCACCACCGGCATAGTTGGACCATAAATACAAGGTATCATTTCCCACGGGAATTGTATCCAGTTTAAAAGAAGCCCATTTCAGACCGTCATCATTGTCAGCCACCAACATCAGGAATCGTCCCGGCTCACTTTTTATTACAACATCCCGGGATTTCTCACTTAATTCCTCACCTTGATATTCCGGATTCGCCGGATCGCCTACATCGATTACCCGCACCCGGTTATTATTTTCCACGGCAAATAAAATACGATTCAAGGTATCATAGGCTACGATGGAAATATCATTGAAATCATCCAGGGGTGAAATGGAATCCAGAGCCATGATTAGTGCGTCATCACCCTGGCGGGTCCGATCCCATATTTGTACGCCAGCCTGACCGGCAGCAACAAATGCGAAATCGCCATGAATGGCCACATCCCGACAATAGCCGATGGTATTGTGAATTTCCTGTAATTCCAGGGTCCAGATGGAATCATATTCTGGTTTTATACAGCTCCAGATACCGAGAATGGCTACTCCGATGAATATGTTTTTCCTAATAGCGGTCATAGATAAATCCTTTGGTGATTGTAATCCGGCTCTGCCATTGGTTAAATGATTTCAATTCGCCAACCCAGGCATAATCACTCTTCGTCTGTCTGGTCCGGTAACGAATATTGAACGTAACGTCAATATCATCCGTAATATTTTCCTGAAGCCAGAAATCGAGTTTCCTGTCAATGTGATTACGGCCGGCGTGCACCGGATCATCCAAAGCTTCGGCAATATAGGACCGGTTTTCCTGTCGAAAGGAAAATCCTATTCGCTGGAAAAGGAATGAGCCTGGTCGAATAATGATGGGAATATATACTTCCCGGCTGGAATATGTACGGTCGAAATCACTGCTGCGGGCGGTCTTTAGGTAAGTGATGTTCTGTGCCCGGCTGCGGCTGTATTCTAAGGCGGTCTGAAACCAACGGACCGGTCGCATGGTGGCCCGGATTCTTGTCGTATAAATATCCAGGTCAAATTCTGCAAAGGCCGAATTATAGTAACGTTTCGTGAGACCGAAACCGCCTTTGAGCCATAGCAAACTTGTTATCGGCATGGTCCCGGATACAGTCGCAGACTGATCCGTAAAAAAGCAATTGGCATATTCAATGGAGGAAATATCACGATTCTTGTAATCACGTAAATAATATCGGTTCAAGTGGCGAAATTTAACTTCCACCCTTTGGTGGTATTTCCGCTGGTAGATCAATGAACTATTTGCCGACCAATAGGATTTGTCGGGTGTATGCGTGTAATCCGTGAATGTGATTTCACCCCGCATTTTCAGGTAGGAATGGCGCTGCTCCAGCCGGTAAGTCGACGTAAGTGAATATCCCAGACGGAGAAAGGCTGAGTCGAAAGTGTCAGCCGCTCCAAGAATATTCTCATCGAAACGTGCCTTGGCTTTCTCCTGTTGTGATAGGCGTAACACGTTTGAATCGTATCCGGAAATGATTCTAAATGAATTCGATATAGGAAAGAAACCGTTCCAATTCACGGCCCAGACTGTTCCCAGTAAAAATATGAATGGGACCGGAAACTTCAATATTCAAGAAACCTCATCAAAACTTCCCTGTCACTCTCGACCACTTCAATGGTATAGGAAGCACCTCTGTCCGGTGTATGGATTTCACAACTGCGCCATTTCCCCGGTACCCGTTCCGGTTCTTCCGCAATAATCGCATCGCTGGATCGTTCAGAGCTGAAATAATAGGTCCCGATCACCTTTTTTCCCTCGCGCACACGAATTCGGTAGGATTCCTCCCGCCCCATCCAGTCCTCGAAGGCCAGCCGAGTATAGATTCGCAATGTCTTATTACCTTTTACCTCGACCTGCAACGGTGTCATTTTCGTACCGGAATAATATGAAACCACCGATGATTCTATATTAATATGCCTGGCGGACTGGGATACCATCGGCACCAACACCGTCGATTTATTCCTGGGCGGATCGAATTCCTTACTGAGCACACGAATCAATACGGGATATTTTTGTTTACTGCGCGGTGGAATCACCCGTATTTCATGTTGCCCATCCGGAATATTGATAAAATAGTTCCCGGAATAGGTATAGGAATGATTGGGGTGCTGGACAGATTTTATCGATGATTGAATTTTATAGCGATGACTGACATGGATCGAATCACTCTTATCCAGGATAATGGTATATTTGAAACTTTGCCGCTTCTTGGTTTTACCGGGGTAGGGATAACGGGAAATAAATTCAATCCTCGTCGGTCCCTGTACCAGATAGGTTAATCCTTCGTCTTCCACGGGATAATAAAGACGACGCTTGGAATTGACGATAAGGATTTCTTTCTTTTCTCCATTTTTTACCGGCTTCAATAGTTTCGCCGACAGAACGGATGATAATCCCAGAGAGACCAGGATTGTTAGCAGAATTTTAAAGGACGCTGTCCGGCTCATGTTCTTCCATTCTTTGTTTAATTTGCTGCAAACTGCGATACCCAATAATAAAGGCGGCACCACCGACTACTAAAAGGCTGAGAAAACCAATGACCAAATTATAGCGTTTTTGCGAGTATAAATCGCCTTCGCCGATTTCCGGCCAGGGTATGGGTGCATACGGCATTCCCAACATTTCCGTCAATCGTTGAATATTCAATACATGAATTACGGGGACACCGGATTTGGCAAAATGGCTCAAAACACCTTCTATTCCCCCGGGACGGGTTATGGCCTCCACTTCCGCACGGGTAACGATGCCAGGTGGTAATAACTTATGATTGAATGTTGTACCCAGGCTGGCGACACCCCCGCCGATATTAATAAACCCATCATACCTGTCCAAAGGCCGGATTGAAGCCAGCAAGGTCAATCGTTCCTGAACATTTTCCTTCAATGAAGTATTTTTTATCAGGTATAAACCATGATGTTCAATCGATTCTTCTATCAGTCGTCGTCCTTTGGGGCTTAACAGTCGTCCCATGTCATTTCTTCCGCCAATGGAAGCGGCAATGGATCGGTGATGAATGAAACCGTTATCATAGAGAATCTCCTCCATGTCAAGCCAGTTAAAATCAGGCTGATTGGCACCCCACTGGGAGGCTCCAACAGAGGAAATAACAATGGGCGTAATCGACATTACTTCACATGCGATTAGTACGGCAATATTGCTCCCCGGCATGGAGCCCGTGACCATCATTGCTAACGTGTCCCCCGCTTCAAATCCGGCACGGGTGAATAATTCCACCATGGCAGCGGCAAAATTGGGATCCAGGGTGGTAAGTTTGGCATCCAGGTCGCCTTCATCCGTCGTGATCAGACTGAATTGATTCCCCACCAACCCCGTTTCATTGGGGTCGTTTTCCACATCTATGAAAACACTACTTTCCATCCGCGTCTCTTTCAGCAATGTCATTGCGTCGAGCATGCGTTGCGCCGCTTTTATCTTTATTTCATAAGTGGGTGAAATATGAACCACTTTAGAATTCAGGGCGATGGTAATGCACAGCATACTGAGCAGGGCCAACCACACCAAGGTCGCTGTGCGCTGGATAGAAGGAATGAACGGTTGATTAGAGGGTTTCAAATAATTGCCCCCCACTCAACAAAATTACGACCAATTTTACCAGGACGGCTGTAATCATAACAACGGATAATGTCTTCAGAACGCCCTGGCGATCCATCCAGTTGGCGATCAGTCCGGGAATGATATTGCCGATGACCGCAAATGAGATGGTACTGACCGGACTGAAAAGATAATTCCGCGTTATGAAACCAAACAGGAATCCCAGAATGATCGCCAATACAATCCGGCGTTTCCCATAGATGAACATATAATGACTCAGGACTTTGATAATTCCGAAGACTAACAATGCTACCAGAAAGGTCACCACAACCTGAACCGGTTGGTGCAAATATAGGGCGATGTAGCCGGGAACAATAATTCCACCGGCCGTCACACCGAGAAATTCCGACAATAGCAAACTTAAGGCGATTCCCAATCCTACGGTAATTTCAGCCATGAGTTCGATATCCCTTCATGGCAATGAGAATTTCCTGTCCTTTTCCCACCTGGTTTCCAATGGCAAAGATGAGAGAATCACGTGAGCATTTCTGCAAATGTTCAATCGTTTCGCCCACCGGAGCATCCATTGGTACAACCGCCATTTCGGTCTCCGGTGAATAATGTTTTAAATGTTGAAGAATAGATTTGATATTTTTCCCGCGGACCACTAGCCGGTTCGGTTTGATGTTTTCCATGACCAATTGTAACATTTGCCGGGTGCGGGTTTTACGATCTTCCCTGGTATTGAGGAAAATACATATTTCACCCTCCACTGGGTAACGATCAATGATGAAATTCCAGATCTGCAAGGTCGATACGGGGTCGTTGGCCGCCATCCCATTGATGAACAATACCGATTTGCCGGAGAAATCCAGGTTCCAGACTATCAATGCTCCGAGATCAGGTTGTACGGTTACCATGCCGTCTAGGGCTGTCCGCTGATCTACGCCCATTTTTTCACAAACATCCAGAGCCAGGGCAATATTCTGAGGATGTTCAATATATGAAAAACGCAATAAATCTTCCCGTGAAATCGCATTTTCATCAATAAGCTTAATGGATGATTGGCGGCTGGCAGCGATATCGGCCAGAACGGGATAAGCCGATTCATCGGCCGTTACGACAGCGCCGTTTACTGGAATCGTATTCCCCAGCGAAAGAGTAATATCTTTCATCGTCGGTCCCATTTCATCCAAATGATCAGGACGGACATTGGTTATCACACCTATTTTTGCTTTTATCATCTGATGTTCCGAAATCCATTGATACTGGGGCTGAACCGCCATGCATTCGATGACAACCACTTCCGCTTTTTCCCGGGCAAAGAAGCGCATGAGTCGCACCTGTTCGCCAATCGATGCTTTGCGCAAGCGATGGATGACACGGTCAACTCCGGCGGCATCGATTACACGGGGAGCCGTACCCGTCGTCTTTGCGAAAACCCTGATACCTCCGGCCCGGAGTCCGGCAGCAATCAAACGGGTAACACTGGATTTGCCCCGGGTACCGTTTACGTGGATTCGAACCGGGACTTTCTGCAGAACCAGTTGATGGGTGTGAAATTCAATTAGACCGGCAATGATCAGTATTAATGATATTCCGGTAAGCAGAAAGAGTGGTGATATCGGCAAATCCATAATGTATTAATGATACTTCGATATCACCTACCGCAATTAATAGTTCATGATGGACTGAACCATTCCAATCACATCCAGAATATTGACATTCCCGTCACCGTTAATATCGGCCAGATAGGGATTCAAATATCCGACTTCATCAGCCAGGATATAATCCACCAGCGTCAGGATGTCATATAGATCCACAATATTATCCTGTGTCACGTCGCCACGCATGCGGATTGAGCTGCCCCTGGTGGTAATTAGAATGGATGTCCCACCCGAAAGCGGCATGGCCGCATTGGCATATTGATTCTGGTACGTGTACTGTAAACCGATCTGGCCCGACTGGTCTTCAATGCCAATGGTGGCATAATTTCCGTGTGCCTGGGCACTGCTGTTCCCAGAGGATGTATTGTTGTAGGTATGGTACTGAACAACGATTTCACCATCCCCGGTGGGCGTGAAATAGAACTGGGGATCGCGTAAAATGATCTGGAAAGTTTCGGTATCATTTTTATCATAGGTACGAACCCGCGACCATTGAACGATGAAACGGTGACCCGAGTTATCATATTTAGTATAAACTCTTCCATTCCCAGTGGTTGTTAAATCATCCCAGAAACCGGCAATGATGGGGGACGGCCCCCCCGGTCCGGGTACACGATAATTCCGGAATGAACGCATGGCAGTGGAGCCCATGGATATCCAGCCATTGGAACAAATGGAAATTGTGGAATATTCTTCGCCATACATCCGAAATGTAAACGGAAGTGGTACGGTAACCGTAGCATCGCCATTGTTACCGCCGTCCACAAGATTACTCAGATAGTTACCGTCACCGCCATAGCGATCATCGATTTCGATCCAATTATAGTAGGGAGCAACAGCATAGAGCAAATCACCACTATCATAGATGTAATATCCATGCTCATCGGGTCCCACCGGATCTGACACCTGGGGGTCACCAATCATTAGATCAATCAGTCCGGAAAAATGAACGCCATTGTCACCGTTGATGGACATTGTAATATGGGCGATTGTCCCGGGAATAATTCCTTCAGCAGCATAAATGGTGAATTCGTCTGCACTGTTATTGGACATCTGCCCAGCATACATATCGCCCCAGGATCCGTAATTATCTAATATTTCAATGTCGGGATTGGAACAGGTAATCGTAGCATAGACATTTCCGGCCAGGATGCTGCCCCCGTTTTTCAATGTTATCTGGATTTCCGATGTTTCACCCGGTTGCAGGATTCCGTCTCCGTTATCATTCACGGCAATCGTACGCGGTGATATATTGGCACCGCTTATCAGGCCGCCAACATTTCCCTGCCATGTGCCATTATCGGGATCGATAAAATCATACCGTAAGCCAAGATCGGTACCGTCAACCAGTCCATTATTGACCTGGATCAGGAAATAGTCACTTCCCACAACCGACGTACCGGCTGAAACGACACCAATATGAACGCTGTCCTGGATCAAATTAACATAGGGTGAATTGGTAATTAGCCTGGTATACACATCACCACTAGCGTTGGCGCCGTAATTGAACGCCGGCACTGACAGAGCAATTGTTTCTCCGGGATTGATGATACCGTCACCATTTCCGACTGATCCATTGCTTCCGTCATCAGTGATATTGACCATGGCCGGTAATACATTTACACTGACACCCGGTTCGGTAATGAGAAATGATCCCTGATAGGGAATATGATTATTTTTGATCACCGTTAATAGAATTTCACCATTCAAATCCGTATCTATCGGTATTGTAATGTTGCCGTTTTCATCGGTCCAGGCCGATTCCGAATATCCGGTCGTAGCCTGGAACAAGGTTACGTAAGCCCCGGCAACAGAATTGCCACTGGTCAGCTGAACGTGTACATCGATGAAATTGGTTCCCTTGGAAATGACCGGAAGGTAGCCGACGGATAAATATTGTGGCACGGCCGTCCACATTCTCACGGCCGGGTCACCCATGAGATTATTCCAATGGGTAAATATGCTGACATAATTATTCGGATTGGAGGGATAGGTGCGCAACAATTCCAGTTGTCCCTGCGCCAATGCACCGGACGGCGTCGTCATGCCATTCTGGAAGATACCGTAGTAGAATCCCATATCCACAATATTATTGAACATGGTATGCGTTCCGATGGTTGCCGTTCCCACCGCAGCCACGGCTCCTTTCGGATTGGCCACGGTTCCGGCCCGAATGAAACATTCCGATATGGAAGTTCCAGTAAAGGAACCGGTCCCGCAGGTAATGACGGTGGCGATGGGCAGTTTGAATCCGTTGTTGGCCGCGCCCACATCACCGCAATCAAATCCGCTCACACCGTAATACCCCCGGTAATTAAAGAACGTGGCACCATCTCCCAGATTGGATACCATTTGCGACGGAAATGGACTGGAATAGACCGTACGTAAATCATCATACCCGTTATAGGACAATAACTGCTGTATGTATTGATTGGTAATCACAGTGGATATTCCCGAAGACCCGGGATCACCCACTAGGACGGCTCGCGTAAACCAGTTTTCCCCCATGTAGGGATTGGTCTCATACTGGACCGTTTTATTGACAATATTGATCAAGTCGGTCGTAGAGCTGATGGAAATGCGTCCTACCAGGACTTCCGGTAGTATATCATTGCCGGTCAATTCAGTATAGGGATGATCGCCCTCACCATTGTACCAACTCCAGCTTTCAATGAAGGTAGGAATTGAATACGACCCGTTGGCGTCCCCGACAAGGGCAATCCATACAGGCGGATTATCCCAGGTTGTATAGGCATTAAGAATATAGGATTTTATTGCGGAAGCAGTACCTCCCGTTTCATTCGTCGTGACAGTATTGACAACGTATCCGGCACGTTTCCTCCAGTTCAACAATGGTTCAAGATTGCCCAGGACACCGGACCCGTCACCTGGTAGAATGTATAATATTGATGGTTTCTGGTATTCAACCAGCTCACTTCTGGTAGCATCATAATTGGCAATTAATGATCGGTAAAGCGGTTCAAATTCCCTGGCTATTTTCCCCGGTGTAAAGTCTGGATTGGGGTTATTCCCTGTCTCTGTTACCTCAATCGTGGCCGCTGTAATGACTTCTAATTCTCCCGTTCCAGGGATATACCGAAATGGTGTCAACGATATGCGAATCACATGGACATCCCGCATAGTCATTACATCTGAAACCGTAACGATATTTTCCGGAAATACTTCCTGACTATTATAGAGTGAAACATCCTTCATCAATGGCTTCGTATCCATAATCTCAGGATCTACCCAGGATTGGACCGGAATCAGGTGAATATTCGACAATGTCTCTTTATTCCGAATGACAGCGGAAATCGTATATGTTTTCCGGGGATCTACCTGGTAGAAAGTAGTATAAACCGGCAATTGCGGTTCGCCTTCCCGTGAGACGGTTCCGGACATTGAACCGTTTATTCTTTGATACGTCACGCCCTGATGAGTAATCGTTTCAACACTGTATTCACCTAATTCGAATTGAAGTTGCATCCCTGCAGCGGATTGAAAATGGGATTGAACCTTTGTCGGGTCTGCTCCTCCCGCGGCATGGCTGAAAGCAAAGATGAATGCAAGCGCAACAATAATTCTGCTGCCCTTAGGATAGGTATTCTGACAATGTTTTAAATTCTGCAACCAGGTACTCCTTTGTAATTCCATTGGCCTGTATGCTTAAAATCCCATTGGATTTCAAGCATTTAAGTTAATCGATACAAGTTTGTTCAACAAACCGCGTATTCAGTCCCCCAATTAATTTATCTATGTTTGGTAAAAAGTCGATGTCTGCATAATGACGTATCATCATTACTGCAATGCCGCCCCCAGATAAAAGACCGGTAAATATGTTACCACAACCATAATTCCGATTACAGCACCTACGGCAACGATTAATAATGGTTCAATCAGCGTCGTCATCCGGTCAACCAGAGCATCAACCTGTTTATGGTAATATTCGGCTGAATGATCCAGCAAACTATCCAGCTCTCCCGTCTCTTCTCCTGTGGCGGCCAGCTGAAGCATGATGCTGGGAAATACTTCCGTCCGTCGTAATGCCGTACTGATATTGAATCCATCACGAATGGATTCGGAGGTCCGGTTCACAGCTTCCTCATACACTCGGTTCCCCACAACTTTCTTCAAAAGTCCCATGGATTCCATGACAGGGACACCGGCATTCAACAAAATACCGAACGTTTTGCAGAATTTATTCAGGATGGACTGATTAATGAGTTCTCCAAATACCGGCAACCGGAGTTTCAGGGAATCAAAAAAATAGCCGCCCCGCTGTGTCTTTGATATGAGCCAAGTAGCAATAATAAAGGCAAACGTAGCAAACATAATTTTCCCGAAATTGGCTGCCATCCATTTTGACATACTTACCAGAACCAGAGTCGCTGCAGGTAGATCAGCCCCCAGCTCATTGTACACATTGGAAAACATGGGAATAATGAGTAAAAACATGGCCATGAGCATCAAAGCCAGGAAGACCAGCATCAGCACCGGGTACGTGAGGGCCGATTTTACTTTTCGACGTGTATCGTCGAGATTCTCAAGGTAAATGGCTAGTTGATCCAATATTTCATTTAAATTCCCGCTCACCTCACCGGCCCGGGTCAGGGCTACAAATAAATTGGAGAAAACGCCGGGATGCTTGGCAAATGATTCGGAAAGACCCATACCTTTGCGAATATTCGTACTTACCTGATGCAGAACTTTGCGAAAGCGGGGATGCCGTTCTTCATTGGCCAGACCATGAATAGCACGCTCCAGAGTCAATCCGGCAGAATACATCGTTGCTAGCTGACGGGTGAAGAACACCAGGCTGCTCAATGGAATCCTGTTTTTCCATCGTTCAAAGGATAAGCTGATTTCATCCAGAAATGGCCCAAGAAAGTCGAAAGAATTGTCCGTTTCTTTCAGGCTGATGATAATCTGGTCATTTTCCATGAGTTTACGGGAAGCCAGATCAATATTTTCCGCCCGGATTTCTCCTTCGTGGCGGTTTCCAGTGGAATCTTTTGTCAGGTAGGTATAGGTCGGCACGGGTTAGACTCTCAAATATCTTCAACGGTGGATCGAACAACTTCGGAAATGGTCGTAGTTCCATCCAGGACTTTCCGGAGACCACTTTCTCGCAATGTAACCATTCCTTCGTTCAGGGCGGTTTCTCGGATTACATCCTCATTGGCATTATCAAAGATATGGCCCCGGATCGTTCGGGTCATGGGAATGACTTCAAAAATAGCGGTACGACCATGAAATCCGGTATTGCGGCAATGGGTACAGCCCCTGCCACGATAAATCATTTTTCCCTTCAGCCGACTCTGATCCAGACCGACAATTTCGAGTTCTTCCTTCGTGGGTTCATATTCTTCACGACAATGTTCACATACTTTTCGGACTAGACGCTGTGCCATTACCAGATTTAGACAGGATCCCACCAGGAAGGGCTTGATACCAATATCCAGTAACCGGGTAATGGTGCTGGGGGCATCATTGGCATGAACGGTGGAAAAGACAAGGTGACCGGTTAGGGAAAATTTTACGGCAATATCAGCCGTTTCTTCATCCCTGATTTCCCCAATCAATAGAATATCAGGATCCTGACGAAGAATGGACCGCAGCGAAGCACCAAATGTCAATCCAATATCTTCATTGACCTGAATCTGGTTGATGCCATCCATCTGATATTCCACCGGATCCTCAACCGTGGTTATATTGGTTCCCTCACTTTTTATTTCTTTCAGAGACGCATACAAAGTGGTTGATTTTCCTGAACCAGTGGGACCGGATACGACGACCATCCCATAGGGTTGGGATATCATGCGCTTGAAAATCATGAAACGATCCTTGTCAAATCCCAACGATTTCAAACTGAAATCAAAGCCCGTCTTATCAAGCAATCGCATTACGATTTTTTCACCATATACGGTGGGTAGGACAGAAACACGTACATCGATTTCACGATTGGCCGACCGGATTGTCATTCTACCGTCTTGCGGTAAACGCCGTTCGGCGATATTCAGCTTGGAAAGGATTTTTATACGAGTCACCACACCACTTAGGGACGCGATGGGCGGTGTCATGATAGTTTGCAAAACACCGTCAATTCTGATTCGGACCATCACGCGCTGCTGTTGCGGTTCGATGTGAACATCCGTGGCTCGCTCTTTGATGGCTTCCTGAAGAATCAGGTTGACCAGCTTGACAACGGGAGCATCTTCACTGCTGGCATTTTCCGGCGATAAATCCACTTCTTCCTGATCATCATCCTCGCCGGAAATGACCGTCAATCCCTGAATGGCCTCCTCCACTTCACCGGATTGCTTGATCTTGGCGTACACCTGTTCCAGAGCACTGGCAAGTGCCGTAGGTCCGGCGACAAGAATGTCGGGCATGAGTCCCGTCACACGTTTGATGGAATCGACCGTAACCAAATCTTCCGGGTCTTCCATGGCGATCACGATGCGCGAATCATCGCGAGACACCGCCAGTACCATGTTCTGCCGGGCAAAATCTTCCGCCAGCAGCTTGGCAGCTTCCACATCGGCACTAAATAAGTCAGCCTCACTGATGGCCCGATAGCCCAATTGCTGACTATAAGACTGCATGAGTTCCTCTTCCGAAATCACGCCGGAGTGAACCAGCACTTCGCCCAGTTTTTCCTGCGTTGTCTGCTGGTTGGCCAGGGCTTCGTTTAACTGTTCCCGGGTAATGATATTTTCGTGGACCAGGATTTCTCCGATCCGTTGAAATTGTGGATTGAAAGGTTGATTCATAATTAATTACAGTTGTCGGGGGTTCGTACCAATTGAATTTCTACCGGATCACTGGTGGTTATTTCAGGAATAAGCAAGGTACCGAAAACGGAAGCCTGGAAATCTTCATAGGTGCAGACCGGTGGATTCACCGAATCATCCTGATTTTGCAAAATACAAAGCCCCCGGGAGAACACCGCCGTAATGCGGGCGATGCCGTCCTGATCGGTTTTTACTAGAGGACCGCAATCAATCATGTGATATCCATTCCATTGACCATCATTTTCACCAATGTCCAGGGTGCCGGGAACACCGTCCAATCCAAAATCATCCCAAGGTTCTGAAACTTCCGATGAATCTGCTATTCCATCACCATCAAGATCCCAGCCATCATGGTCGTCATTGCCTTCCCCGATATCCAGGGTACCGGGCAAATTATCGAAACCATAGTCACGCCAGGTAAAACATCCATCGCCGGCGCCCAATCCATTCACACCAATATCGACATAGGATTCATATCCCACCTCCTGCCAGGCACCGACACCAATGCCACCAAAAGAAATCGGCACATCCGCCACTTCATTCCCGTAGAAGTCGATGACACGGGCCGTTACCAGCACGGAAACCTGGGTTGTGGGGAATGGTAACGTGAAGTCCCAGTATTGAATATTGGTAGTAATATTTACTTCACCGGGCACAAAAAACATGACGGCATCTTCACCGACCGGATTAATTTGTTCCGAAATAGTATCACCGTTGGCACCATACGTTGTAGCGGTAATGCGACCAAAATCTCCGATGGCATCTGTGGCGTAACGAATAAAGGTATAACAAACACCGGAATAGGAATTCCCCTCCGAATTCTCATTTCCAGTAAAACTGATTCCGTCGATTTCAGCATTGATAACTGTGTCCGGCGGAATCGGGTCAATTGACCAGTATACGTAGGTTGAATCCTCGACCGGGTTATACCAACGATCATAAACGAGGGCACCGGCTTCCGTTTGATAAAAACCGCCACCAATGGGTTCCGTCGATCCTGGATTGTATTCTGGTTCAATGTAAAGCGGTGCACCAGACGAAATAATGACGGGGACTGCAATCGATGTCAGGTCCGTAGAACCATCTTCGTCACAATCAACAGTAACAACGACTCGTACCGGTCCGGGCTCCGTACCACTGTTAATGGAAACTGAAGCAACACCATTGACGGTGTAGACGGTTACTGCAGCACCGGTTTCATTTAACAAGGCACCCGCTGGTGCCGGTTGAAGAATGAAATTAACTGGAACCGGATAATCAATGAGATTCCCCTGATCATCATACACCTCAGCTCTGATTGAAGTCGATTCATTTCCGCCACCGTCCTGGACTACAATATGACCGGGAGCTGATGGTGGAATTTCCATATACGCGCAGGTCCCGAATGAATTATCTTCGATAATTACCTGAACGGCACTTGAT
>JBHHUC010000090.1:0-5807 GCA_046861395.1 Fidelibacterota bacterium | reverse complement strand
GATGGTATCTTCCAGAGATGCCCTCCTTGTGCCATAATAATATCCATGCACTTCCTCAAATTCCAGTAATTCTCCCTTACGGATCATCCGTTGGAATTCATCATCGGATACGAAGTAATAATCATACCCGTTCCTTTCATAATCCCGCCGGGGCCGGGTGGTTACGGAAATGGAAAATTCAATTTCCGGATTTTGCTTTTGAAGCCCACGGCATAACGTGGTTTTTCCAGAACCGGAAGGGGCGGCAATTGCAACAAAATTTTTCATATGATATTCTGAATTTGTTCTCGCATTTTTTCCAGTTCACCCTTGGCCTGAATCACCAGATTTGTCATGTCTGGATTATTGCTTTTCGAACCCATTGTATTTATTTCGCGACCCATTTCCTGCAAGATGAAATTGAATCGTTTCCCAACCGGATCGCCTGCCTCCAATAACGGCAGGGCCTGTTCCAGATGGCTCTGACTACGAATGATCTCTTCCGTGATATCGGTACGTTCCGCCAAGATGGCGATTTCCTGAGCCAGACGATCTTCATCCAGAGATATTCCGTTCAGTAATTTGTTCACTCTTTCACGATAACGATCACGAACTTCCGGCGAGTTTTCACGATTTATCCGATCGATACCCGCTAATAATTCTCTGAAATTCTCCAGACGTTTTTCCAGATCCTCCCGCAACCGTGCCCCTTCTTCGGCTCGCATTTCCCGGACCTGAGCCAGGGCCTGTTCCAGGGCCTGTATAATCACTTTCTCCGGAACATCAATATCTTCTGACGGCTGTAACAAGTCATCGGCTTGGACCAAATCTCCAATATCAATATGACGGCCATATTCTTTTTGAATTACCATGGCAATATTTTCAATGGCTTCAAATCGTTTCCGGTTGAACACCAGTGTTTTCTCATTCGATTTACGGTCCAGCTCAATGGTCACATATACCGTTCCCCGTACCAATTCATCCTGAATGATTTCCCGAATTTTCATTTCCAGCGACGGTTCCAGGGCAAATCCCCTGATTTTCACGTCCAAAAACCGGGCATTATAAGCCTTTACCGTAACCACAATATGGTTCGGGTGTTTACCGGCCGAACCTCGGCCAAATCCTGTCATACTTTTTATCATAATATTATTTGGGTAAAATGAGTCTCGAAATTACTGATTTTTAATGAATTCAATCAATGTGAAAAATGAAAATATATGAGAATTTTCAGCCCTAGGCCGAAAGACCGATAAATCGCATGATCCATTCTAGATTCAGACCGAAGGTCAGCATATGGGTTGGTCCCAGAATGGTGGACGCCGGAGCAGGACGATAGGCATAATCAAAGGTCCATTGTACCTTCTGAATCCCCAGCCCGCCCGTGAGCTGTCCCAGCTCAGAAAAACCGACCCGTACCCGTAAACTGGCTTTGGGTTGAAGCTCCAGACCGGCCCTGGTATTGACCCGAGACCAAGTATTGGCAAGCGCTTCGCCATTGCCATCAAGGAGAATGTCGACATAGCCTTTCACCGGCCATGCCACCATTGGTAGTCGGTGATCCATCCCCAACCCCAGAATCAAGGTTGGTAACATGCGTTCCACCGTTCCGTTTTCCCAGATCAGCCAGGAGGTCGAAGCATCCTGCAGGGTGGCCCCAAATGAAAAGATTCTTCCCAGTGAACGGGTCAATCCCACGTTCAAGCCGATGCCACTGGCATAATGATTGTCCAAGGAGTGAAATATTGTCTTGATGCCCACCCCAAGCTGCCAGCCTTGGGAAGTCGTATTAGTGGCCAGGTACAGGCCCCATTGCTGTTGATGGAATGATTTGATTCTGTCCGGATCCAACCGCTCCCCTTCATCCAGAATGCCGTTTCCTTCCCCGGCATCAAGTGTGCCGGGAATGCCGTCGGCACCCCAGTCCAACAGACCATCGCGCGTATTGGGAATCCCGGCTATGTGTTGCTGCAATAGAATGACGTGCAAGGGATAGGTGAAATTCTTTTGCAGCGTGAACCCCAACAAATCATTTTGCACCATACCGGCAAAGCGAGATTGATGGGCATAAACGATATGGTTGAGGTTCCTGATATTGCGCATGGCTGGATTGACAAGCAGTGAAACGGATT
This sequence comes from Fidelibacterota bacterium, assembly GCA_046861395.1. Lineage (GTDB taxonomy): Bacteria > Fidelibacterota > Marinisomatia > Marinisomatales > JABMOV01 > JBHHUC01. The sequence goes on along the minus strand of JBHHUC010000090.1, from coordinate 3,696 downwards.
GTTCTCCGTTAACGCCTTGGGCATTGCCCAACGCCACCATCCGGGCATCGCCGGCATTGTCGTATAATTGCCAACCGTATTTTACCCAGTTCCCGGCTTCCAGCACACTGACAAGGCTAACCAGCAGAATGAAAATGATCCGAAAAACGATCATAGTCCGTGCTTGGCTTTCAATTCATAGAGACGGTTAAGGGCTTCCAGAGGAGAAAGTGTATCAATTTCCATTTCTGCCAGATCTTTTCGTAATTGTTCTTCCTGTTCACCAAATAGGTTAATTTGATTTGACGTTTCCCGGGACCGGAATGTTCCCGGCTTCGTTTCGGAGTGCTGTAGATAATATTCCAGAATCTCCGTGGCCCGGTTTATAACCGGAGAAGGCAATCCGGCCATTTTCGCCACATGAATGCCATAACTCTTGTCGCCGGCCCCGGGTAATACTTTACGAATAAATACAATTTTATCACCGAATTCCTTTACAGCTACATGGTAATTATGAAGGCGGTCCAACGTGTTTTCCAAATCAGTTAATTCATGGTAATGGGTGGCAAAAACCGTCCGGGCCTGAAGAGATTCCGCTTCGTGGATGTATTCTGTGATGGCCCAGGCTAGTGATAACCCGTCATAGGTGGCCGTACCGCGACCGATTTCATCCAGAAGGATTAGGCTGGAAGGGGTTGCATTATTCAATATATTGGCGGCTTCATTCATCTCCACCAGGAAAGTGCTTTCGCCTCCGGCCAGATTATCGCTGGCACCGACACGGGTGAAGAGGTAATCCACCAGTCCAATCGTGGCTGATTTGGCCGGAATGAAGGATCCGATCTGGGCCATGAGTACCAACAATCCCACCTGTCGGAGATAGGTGGATTTACCAGCCATATTGGGTCCCGTAATCAGATGGATCTGGCTGACCGTCGCATCCAGGCGAGTGTCATTGGGAATGAATTTTTCCGTCGCAGGCAGCAATTTTTCCACTACCGGGTGACGTCCGTCATGAATGATCAATTGCCGATCCTCGGTTAATTCAGGCCGGATATACTCATTCTGCAATGCCGTTTGAGCAAATGTTCCCAGAACATCCGTTTTATTCAATACTCGGGCATTGTGTTGAATTTTATCGGCCACCTGAAGGATATCCCGACAAAGATGATGGAATAGCTCTTCTTCAATGATGGCGATTTCCGCCTCCGCATTCAGAATTCTTTCTTCGTATTCTTTCAATGCTTCGGTAATGTAGCGTTCGGAATTCACCAAAGTTTGTTTCCTGATATATTCCGAGGGAATCTTGTCGCGATGGGTATGGGTAACCTCAATATAATAACCAAAGACCCGGTTGAATCCGATTTTCAGAGAAGAAATACCGGTACGTTCCTTTTCCTCTTCTACGTAAGCCGTCATCCATTCCTTCCCACCACTAGATAGGGACCGGAGTTCATCAAGCTTTTCATCCACACCGGTAGCAATAACATTTCCCTGACGCAAACTGGCGGGACAATCCTCGTGAAGCATCGTCTGGATCGTTGCTGCAATATGATCAACGGGTTTCAGGGATTGTATCAATTCGGTCAAAACCGGTAAGGCAGGCTGACTCAACTCCTGTTTTAAATCAATGATCCGGTCCAGAGCCGTTCCCATTGCCCGGATTTCCCGTGGTCCGGCGGAAAATTTATTCAATCGACCCAGAATTCGTTCAAAATCGGGAAACAGCTTCATGGTTTGCCGCAAGGAATCCAGAACAGTCCTATTATCCAGCAATTCCTGAACAATCGCATGACGCCCGGAAAGTCGCTCAAGATCCATCAGGGGTCGGCTTAACCATTGACGCAACAAGCGCCCGCCTCCCGGAGTCACCGTCTGATCCAAAATGGCAATGAGCGTACCGTGGGTTCCCTGGGTGGATAAACTGCTAAACACTTCCAGATTGCGAAACGTAAAGTCATCAATTCCCATTACGCCCTGTTGCCGGACCGGATGAATGGAGCGAACATGGTCGAGGCGGCTTTTCAAATTATTCCTGATATGATAAAAGATGATGCCGCCGGCTACAATACCGTCGGTCATCATGTCACAACCAAACCCCTTGAGCGATTTAACCTGAAAATGTTCTACCAGACGTTGATAATTCTGGTCGTAATTAAATTGCCATTCTTCGATGGAAGAGATATATGGCCGGAGGGATTTATACCAAGTTGTCAAACTATAACTGATATTATCCGAAATAATTACTTCAGCCGGTTTCCATTGGGCCAGGGCATTGTGCAGATCATCGGTCGCGCATTCCCCGATGAAAAAATCGCCGGTTGACTGATCCAGAACGGCAAATCCTGCCTTGTCTTTTCCCTGGTGAATTGCAGCGATGAAATGGTTTAGTTTATCTCCCGATTCCGGCGGCAAGGTTCCAGGCGATACAATCTCAATGACTTCCCTCTTGACAATGCCTTTGGCCTGTTTGGGATCTTCGACTTGCTCACAGATGGCGACCTTGTATCCGGCTTTCACCAATTTGGGCAGATAATTATCAAGGGCGTGGTGAGGAAAACCAGCCAGAGGTACGTCAGACGCCGCCCCGTTGGATCGTTTGGTCAATACGATTCCAAGAATATCCGATGTGATTTTCGCATCGTCCAGGAATGTTTCGAAAAAGTCACCCATGCGAAAGAGTACAATGCAATCATTGTATTGGGCCTTCACGTCCAGGTATTGCCGCATCAACGGCGTTCCTGTTGCTTGTGCCTTACCCACGATTCAGATTTTCTCCCGCTTTACGATGATTTTCCACCCGGAAAGTATAATCAAACCTGTCCAGGTATTCCAGTAATGGAATGGCCGATTTTCGGGACAGCCCCGACAAATCCTTGAAATCACTCACCGACAGTGTATCATGGGTTTTAAACCAGGCGGTGAGCTTCTCCAACAATTCATTGAATACTGCAGCCGCCAGCCAGGTATTCCCGGTAATTTCAATAATATCTCCCCGATCTTTGAGGATGAACAGTAAATCCTGAAGTCGTTTATAATCCAGACCAAGTTCACTTTCGATATCCTTGGTACCCGCCATTGCAAAGTGCTGCTTTTCTATCCAAGCCTTGATCTGGTGTAACTGGTTTTTATCCTCGTCGCGCAACTTGATTTCATGATCCGGTAAACGTAAACCGGAATCATCAGTCACCAGCACTTTCCGTTTCAGACAATCATTTACTAGGACAGAAAACCATTTGGGATCATATCCCAGGTCATCCAGAAGTTGTTTTCGTCCGATCCATTTCCGATAAGGATGTTTCCGATGAAAGGCTTGAACCCGGTGAACCAGATTTGCGCAATCGGATTGAAAATCATCGCGGCTGTATATAAATCCGGTGGTATCATTCTCTATCAGTGTCAGGGCCGAAATCCAGGTGTTGATTGTTTCCCGGGACTGTTGCATGGTAATGGCCCATTCCGCCGGCGTCTGCGGTCTATGCCGGTTATGATGCACCAGCCAGCCGAAACGCTCCTGGGGATCCGCCGGTAGAACAAGTGTGACCTCCTTAATGGTTTTCCACTTGTCACCCGGATTTCCGGCCAGAACCACACCCCCGCCGATGGTAACCATCGGGGAATAGGATCGCATGATGAAATGATCATCATTCGTGATCACTGCCGGTTTTTCCAGGGTAAACACTGCGTTTTTCTTTTCCCCTGGTTTCAGGATTGATG
>JBHHUC010000028.1:0-26121 GCA_046861395.1 Fidelibacterota bacterium | reverse complement strand
TCCACTGGCACGGTAGGTATCAATTCTCAAATCATTGGGATCAATTTCAACTTCTACTTCCTCATCGGCAGCCGGAAACACGAACACGGATGCGAAGGAAGTGTGCCGACGGCTGTTTGAATCAAAGGGGGAAATACGTACCAGTCGGTGTACTCCTGCTTCAGCTTTCAGGAGTCCGTAGGCATAATCACCCCGCACTTCGATAGTCACATCCTTTAAGCCGGCTTCATCACCCGGCTGAAAATCCAGCACCGTGTATTTAAATCCTTTTCTTTCCATCCAACGGGTGTACATACGGTATAACATGTCCGCCCAGTCCTGACTCTCCGTTCCGCCGGCCCCGGGATGGATGGTCAATATCGCATCCTGAGTATCTTCATTTTTTCCCAGAGTAAGCTGCATTTCCACATCAGCAATAATCGCTTGGTATTCCAGAAACTCTTGTTCCACTTCACTGACATCCGCTTCTCCGGCATCAGCGAAATCCAACAGAACTTCCACATCGCCGTGACGACGCTCCAGGTCCTGCCATAATTCCACTTCTTTTTCCAACAGTGATAATTGTTTAAGAATACGGGTAGCTCGGCGGTTATCCGACCAGAAATTCGATTCCAATGATAAGGATTTCAGACGTTGAATTTCTTTTTCTTTCTCCTCCAGGTCAAAGATACCCCCGGAGTTCAATGTATTTCCGCTCTGAAGCGGCAAACTGGTCTTTTATCTCAGCAATATCCATGGTTTAATTTAGCCAGAACCGATTGCGGTTCGTTACAGGTGAATTACAAGAAATCGCAGTGTTACGGGAGGATGGCCATGATAACAATACCTACCATAACCACGAGGAACTGGCTAATGGATTTTCCCAGTTCATCAGTACGGTGAAGTTCTGGGATGAGGTCGGCGCCGGCAATGTAAATGAAACCTCCGGCGGTCAATGACAATAAACCGTGGAGAATATTGGTTTCCACTTGTCCCACCAACAAAACCAGACCGGCTCCCACCAGGGAGGTTAGGCTGATGAGAAAGTTATACAGCAATGCTTTTTTCATACTGTATCCGCCCTGAATCAATACGCCGAAATCACCAATTTCCTGAGGCAATTCATGAATGGCCACGGCCACCGTCGTTGCGATGCCCACCTCGATACTTACCAGGAATGAAGCGGCAATTAGCAATCCATCGATAAAATTGTGTAAGGCATCCCCGATCAGATTCATCGGTGCCAAATGATGGGCGTGTTCATTACATTCGGCATCATGACAATGACGCCACCGAACAAATTTTTCCAACCCAAAAAAGATAAGAATGCCTACCAGGATCAGTAATGAGCGGGAAGTGTACCCGGCCGGTGCACCGTGAAATATTTCCGGAATCAAATGCAAAAAGGCTCCTCCCAGGAGACTGCCAACCGCCAGACTCACCATCAAATGGATAAATTTATTCAGCCGTTCTTTGGACAAGGACATGGTAAAGAGTCCGGCCAGAGAAATCAGACTGACAATCAATACTGCGGCGAAAGTGTAGGCCCAGGTGGCCATAGATTTACGTGTTTCCTGTATACATTCTTTAAAACTTAATTACGGATTCCATTCAAAGAAACCCCAATTCGATTCACCGCTGGCTTCATCCCGCCCCGACTGATTATCGATACTGCTGATTGATTTTATCTTCCAACGGTAATTTCCCAGCCGGATCCGGGCCGTATCCCCGTCGCAATAAATTATGTTTTCCGGGCGTCCCGGCTGGGTGGGATCAAGGAAAGAAAAATTGATGGGTGTTTCATTCTCATACCCAAACCAGATATTGGCAAATCGGCAAATCCACACCGGTATGAAGCCTTCATCTTCCTGACGTTGCAACCGGATGACAAATTCATTGGAATAGGTAAAATGAGAGGCACGATCCAGCCATTGAAACGTCAGAGGACCGGTGACGGTCGCCGTCACGGGAGACACCAGGAGCGGTTTATCCAGTACCATATACGACAGGGTGTCAGCGGGGGGACTCAGATTGCCGGCATTGTCATAACAACGCAGAGTATAGTAATACCTGATGTACGGCATTACCAGTTCATCGAGAAAACTGGTATCCGCACCAAAGGATTGAATCAAATCAATCACTACAAGTTCATGAAAACCGGTTTCGATGGTCGTATCAGCACGATAAATGCGATACCCGGCCAAATCGACATCATGATTAGGGTGCCACGTCAGTCGGATGCCATCCCCTTCCGCATCGATTCCCTGTTCCGTCCATGCTTCAGGCAGGGATTTTTCAACCCACCTTGGTCTGTCTGGCGAAATGGGGTCTTCCAGAATATCGCTGCAGGACAACATAAAAATGACCGGCAGGAAAACCAAACAGAGGCGACGAATAGAAATTATCGATGCCATTGGAACCCAAATCGATGAATCATACCAAACGCATGGTTGGAAAACCCATAGCCCACAGAAACCGGTATTCCAAATTCTGACAGTCGAATTTCTAGGCCTCCCTGATAGTACCCGATCCGGAAACCAGCATAAATCGATATTAACTTTCCCGCATCGATTTCCAGACCATAATCCTGTTCCCCGTACTGCCAATTCGTTTGACGATAAAAGTGAAGGGTTAAAAACGGAGTCCATATTGGTTGCGTATATTTGAAACCGGTAATGAATTGCTGGGGAATAATATCAAGGCGACGCGTATTCCAGAGTATTCGCGTCCCAACGACATGCTTCAGCGCAACGCCCACAGCTATCCGACCGGGCCCGTCCAGCGGAAGAATATCCTCCAAATCAAAAATAAACATTCCGCCCACATCGGCTCCGATTCCCATTCCAGTGTAGTGATATAGATTTTTTCGCATGAAATGCAAATTGATTCCGACAGGAATATCCACGGGAATATTATCCAGCATCCAGCCCAAATCCAAGTCCCAGTGATACCGTCGGGCTATATTAAAGGACCCGGACATTTCCCAGTCATGGAAAGACCGGAAGCCATGGGCAACGAGGGCACGAATCGAATCCCGTCTGGTCTCCAGATCCTTTACTGTCCTGAGATCAGGTCGGAGGAAAAGATTATCCACGTAGACTCCCAGGACGAAAACACCCCAGGTCCAGCGAGGATTCTGCGGAACCAGCAAGCCGGTACTTCCATATTCCGCCATACCGAATTGATGCATATAGGTACCATAGATCTGCATCCGGGATAAGCCGGCGGTGGCGGCAGGATTTACGATCCAGGCTCCCGGTTGACCGTAATCGGCGATAACAGCCTGTCCCAGATTTGCCATACGAGTCGTCGTACCCAATAATTGAAATGAATCATTATAACCTTTTTGCGGCCATACCAGTGTGAATAACCAAAATATGATGAACCAGTGCTTCATCGTGCTTTCGCCACTTTCCCGGTGCGAATCAGCTTCTGATCACCCTTTTTCGCCACCAAGCGATAAAAATATACTCCGTTTCCCACAAAATCCCCATTCCGGTCTCTCCCATCCCACACAATCTCATGAAAGGCACCCACCCGGGGATCCAAGGCCGTCATTGACGATTCTTCATCAAAGGTCTGAACCAGTCGGCCATCGATGGAATAGATAGCGAGTTGAAGATCATCGACCGTTTCTGTCAATTCGTAAGCAAACCGCGTCTGGTCAACAAAGGGATTAGGGAAATTACCATAATCGATTAAATCCAGTTTTTGAAAAACGGTAAATTGAAGCCGCAGAGGTTCCGATTGATTGCCAACCGCATCCTTAATCATGACCGTCAGGGATTGATTCAACTCATTCAAGTCCGGAATACATTCAAATGACAGATGTCCGTTATTCACGGTAATATTCCTGATCATTCCGCCATCCTGCTCTACATCGTCAATGGTAATGAAAATTTCATCCTGCCGTGGGTCAATCCCATTTTCATCGAATGCTGTAAATTGAATCCTGGGATTTCGTGATACATACATTCCGGACATGAATCGCTGGCCATTAATGGCCGCCTCCAATCGTGGCTTCTTTTGATCATCGCAGGTGAAAAAGGCATAAGTTCCATCCTCGCCGGAGGAAATAGGGATAGGAATAGTTTCAGCCGTAGAATGATACGGGAGCCATTCGCCATAGTCCGGGTACCAGCAATATAAAATGACCGAATCCTGTGCCGACGAATCCGGCATCAGGGTCAGGTTATACGGTGCTCCGTTAATACCAGCAATGACCGTAGCCGAAGACACGGGCCTCAATCCACTCTGAAACGTTTCCTCGCAGGATGTCTGGAAATAAGAGAAAAGGATTGGTTGGCCGTGTGACCCGGGCAAGATTTCCAGCGTAGTTTGATCCAACCCGAGAACCGCATGTGAATTAAAGTCCGTCGTCGTACCCAGCTCTGGGGTGGACCAAAAGTATGAGGACTGAAGGGTGGTGATAACGCTATCAATATGGGTTCCGTTTAATCGATTTACCGGCGTAAGAACAATGCGGTACGTATGCGGGCCCGGCGCCAGAATCGACGGAAATTTCTCACTGATTTTCCTCTGTCCGGAGAAGGTAACCCGAACCGAATTCTGTTCTTCCCAGCCCGTATCTCCCTGTTTATACAAAGCCAGGGTTGCATCGCCCTGTTCGCTGTTCTCATTTCTGGCTATTGCACGGATATATATACTGTCTTCACTAATGATGTCCAATGATTCCACCGACACCTGCAGCGGTCCACCGATGCGTAATGCCGGTCCCCTGCTTTCGCTCCAGTTTCCGGCACCATCCTTACAGCGGACAATCAGCTCATTAATGGATAGGGGCGGCAATCCGGAAAGGGGGTGGTTTAGGCTATATTCATCCTCCGTATTAGCCCGAAAATATTCGGTTTTAATCCCGTTCATGACCAGCCACAGTGAATCAATTCCTTGCCGATCCTGGGCTCTGATACGGATTTGAATGGAATCGGTCCAATCCGGGGTTTCCGGCAGGATCGCCAACCATTCGATGGCTGTTCCAGCGACCCGAAGCGGATCGGAGCGAGAGTACCAGGCATTCTCTTCCTTCCCCCGCCAGGTCAGATAATAATTCCCCGGTGGTGTCCCGGCCGGAATAGTGAATGAGCCGGTACTGGATTCAGGATATTTGACAGAACTTTGGCATTCATTATTATAAAACTGTAATGACAATGAATCCGAATGGACCAACCCCGTGAGTGACACCTCTTCGCCAGGTTCAGGGTCCCGGGGTTCCGTCATACCGGGAAATGGGGCCGGACGGGACAGGGTAAGGGCCGGATCGCCTGCCAAATTATATTGATAGACCTGTGAAACGGAAATATTGGGATATTCCGTCGTAGCTGCCAGGTATTGAATTTTCCCCTGATTGATAATGTCCCCCAGAGATAGTGGCAAAGAACCGAACAATTGGGTATGAATCGGTTGCAACAGGAGAAAATCATTGATTATCCAACCCACACCGGAACTGCCGAACCATGCCAGGGAACCGTTTTCCTCTGTCAGCATTCGACGGCTCAGCGCATTGGGATTCGTCACGTCACCGGTGAAACATGTCATACTGGTTACAAACGGCAAGCGGTCGCCGTTGGCGATCCCGGACACATCTTCCAGTCGCAATAATGATCGGTCACCCCAGACTGCACCCCCCCCATGTCCCAGGAAGTTCACATACGACAACCCTTTATTGAAATAGTGAATCAGGGAATCAGTGGTTCCGTAATGCGGACCGCCTTCCGAATACCGGTCGATGTATAATCGCAGGGGGAAAAAGCCTTGTTCAATCTCCCGCCGGATTAGGATTTCAGACTGTTCCTTAAATGCTGCTTCATAACCACCAATATTGAGGACCTGGCTATGCCATTGCTGAGGGGGTTGATTTAAGGCGGCCATAGTCTTTGCCACCATGACGGACAATTCGGATTTATTTGCAGCGGGAAACCGACCAATGGCAAATTCCGGGCTTAGATCATCGCCTTCCACCAAGGTATACCAGTAATCCGAACTTACCGCCCCGAAACCGGTGGTCTGAATGCGCATGGCAGGTAGATACGGTTGATCGGTACTGGAAGGCCCGCTCCAGCCCATCCATTTTCCCTGCATTGCAAGCAGGACGTATTCCGGCGAAGGCGACCATTGTTGCCAGACATCTTTCAGAAAGGATTTCACGGCACGTGGGGAAATCACACCGCCGGAATAAGCGCGGTATATCCAATCAATATCGACAAACGTTGCCTGGTGGAAGTCAATCAGGGGCTGTAAAATCACCCGGAAAGAGTCAGGGGCAATGATGATATAATTCGCCGGATTCATCGCGTCCCAGGACAGGAGCGGCTGCACGGTGCGGATGCCAGTTACGTCGCGCAGATCCGATGTTTCCAGCGCATGATATATCGGCGACGGAGGACCTGTGTTGTCCTGAAATATGATCGTATATCCGTTGCTTATAGCTGTGACAAGAAAATCATCCAGCCGGGATAGACCTTCCTTGAATAACAAGATGTCAGGAGAAGAAAAACCGAAAATTTCAAATTGAGTTGTTATATCCAGATCGGTTTCCCGGGTAAACGCGATCTTACCCCGGTCCACGACGAACAGACGATCATAATCCAGATCAAACCAGTCCAGTAATACCATATCATAACGGTTTGAAGCATCGGGTAATTCTTCGTTCAGGAGTATAAGTGTGTTTTCTCCGTCCTGCAAAATGTCCTGGGTAAGGACTCCTTCCAATATGATACGTTGCTGATCATTCCATACCCCTGATCCGATCAGGTGATCATTGATGAGAAATTTGACCGAATGCGTGCTGGAAGTTATCCCTTGCAGGGCAAGCCTGATAGTTGCAGTAGCTGTTTCGGTGATACGAGGTGCCGGAACATGAAAAGTGAATGATTCCAGATTTCCGGCATAGATAGGCGGATCCATGAAAAAATGCTCAAATTGATCCCATTCGGTATGAATGCCCATGGAACCCAGGCGGGAAAAATATTGGTTTTTTTCAATATGCAGGGTGTAACGAAAATTGTTCGGCTGCAGTGTTAATTCTCCGGGTTGTTCTGGGTAGCCACTTTCTGAAACATAACGTCGGCCCGGTGAACCGCCCCAGGTCAGCCAGTACACATTCTTTTTCGTATAGAAATTTGATTGATATCCCACTCCCACTGGAGGTGACGGTCTATGACCTGAAAAAATGATTTCATCTCCCGGATTAAAGGAGCTGTCATCCTCTCCCCTTACGTACAGCAATTTTTCCTGTCGCCCTTCCCAGAGTTGGAAGGTCGTGGGATTAATGTCATGAATATTATCCAGACTATCGGCAAGGTCGGAATAGCTCAGATGATACCAATCGGTCGTATCCACAGTTATTGACAATAAATGTTCAGAATACTGATAATCAGGAATCACTGACCGGTAACGAGTCGGGACTGTGCCCTTTTTCACGATCCTGGAAAAGCTGGTTTTTGATAAAAGTTGCGGTTTCTGGCCCTGTGGCTGATCCCAATTCAGCTGAATCGTCGCGTTTAGAATCAGTCTGGGAATTACTCCCGTATTGTCATAGGGATGGATACTCATTTTGGAGCTGACATGACCGCGTATAACCGGTCCTTGCTCCAGCCAAGCAAATTGAGAAACGGCCAATCCGGGTTTTGGCGATATAACCAGAGTATTTTCCAATCCCTTGGATTGGTCGGCCGGAGGAGGATTTATTCCAGCCCTTTCCAGTTCCTGTTCACGAATAACATATGTGACGATTTCAGCATCCGACGGTACATCGATTAGGATATCCGAATGTACCGGCTGACCGTCTAATTCATTACTGAGTGTTGGAACGCTGTGAAATTCACCGCCAGTGTCAACCCATCCGGTATCAAGGGAAAATTCGAGAATTATAGATGTCGGTGTAAATGTAACAATCCTGACCTGTCCCCATAAAAACAAGTGGCATGTAAAAAGCAAACATTGTATATACCACCGATTTTTCATGCTACGTTCAAATAAATAACTTTATAGTTTCATGTCTCCTTATTTTACCATTTTCGGTTCGAATAAAACGCTTTAATGTAATAATCTCCTTGGGAATTTCATAATCCGTCAACAAATTAAATATTCCCTTTTTCATCGCCGGTGTAACAGTCAGAACCTCTATATCATTCACTCCTGGATCCTCAATAAACAATCCAATCCGTTCCCCCAATTTTTCGTCCGGTAAACCGGCCACAAAAAATGAAGTAGATCGAAACCCGGGTGCAATCATTCTTTCAACGTGTTCCGGACTGACTTTGACACCACCGGTATTGATAATATAATCCCTTCGACCGATCCATTGAAAAGATTGCGGTGATAATAGCTTTACTATATCTCGGGTTATGAAGGGTGAGATGGGAAACCAGGGAGCAGTAACCATCAGACAACGGTCATCCGTTTCGGCAACTGTCACCCCGGGTAAGGTGTGGAAAACCCTGTCCCGTTCGGTTCCGATTTTTCGTACAGCAAAATGGGTCAAAGTTTCCGTCATACCGAATGTTTCATAAACCTCACAGGGAACAGCCGACAGCTGTTCTTCACATTCAGGTGAAATGGCAGATCCACCAATCAGCAATAAATGTAACAGAGCCAATGAATCCGGGTTTTCCGCCAGTATCGTATTAGCCTGGTAGGGAACCATGGCAGTAAAATCGATGGGTATGGCGAGACCGGTCAGGGGATTGGCCCTAGGTTTCGTGAGGATGAGATTCATCTTCGTTTCGAGAGCCCGGACAATCATCATTTTGCCTGCGATATAGTCCGGTGACAAACATAAGAGACAAGACATTTCCGGTGTTAAGCCAAAAAAATCGCGGGTAGCACGGGCCGAGGCACGGAGCTTCTCTTTTGTTACCTGAATTTCAGATGGTTTACCGGTAGTTCCCGACGTCTTCAGGTTGATTTGTGGAGTGCTGGAAAGCCACTCCCTAATAAAGGTAAAAACCTTGCGACTCCATTCCTCCTGGCCGGCTTTAATCTGGGTGGTGGAAAAACGTAGTAATTCTCCCTGGGAATAATGTTTACCATCAACGATATACATTGTAATTCTACTTGTTTATCCTTTTTTCCAAGTCAACCCGGATAAATCACACCAAGGATTCGTGCCATAAAATAGCTTATTCCTGATTATCGTCAAGGGCGAGGGTATATTGTTGGTATATAGACTTCCTGTTCCCAGCCCCTGTGTGCGGTTGCTTCCCAGGGATGCCGTCCACTGGGCGATGGCGTTTAAACCGATATTGGATTCCAGGGCCGATGTAATCCACCATCCGATTTTCAATGATTCAGCCATTCGAATCCATTTTTCAGACATCCTGAAACCTCCCAGCAAAGATGGTTTAAGAATAATATAGGCCGGTGAAATAAAGTCCAACATTTCCCGTTTCGCTTTCTCATCTGTAATGGCAATGAGTTCTTCATCCAATGCGACGGGTATGGGAGATGCATTGCATATTTTTTGCATTTCTTTCACCTGTCCCGGTCGGATTGGCTGTTCAATAGAATGAATATTGAACACGGCCAGCCTATCTAATTTTTCTAATGCTTCCTGGGACGAAAAAGCACCATTGGCGTCCAGTCTGATTTCCAGATCAGGACTGAATTCGTTTCGGATAAACAGGAGAATATCCAGTTCCATCTCAAAATCAAGGGCTCCAATTTTCAATTTCAAAACTGTGAATCCTCGGGCCACTTTTTCAGCCAATTGTTTCCGTAAAAAAGCCGAATTCCCCATCCAGATCAAACCGTTTATGGGTATACCAGTTTCTCTGCGGATGAAGGGACTTTCGAAAAGAAGCTTTTGTCCCCCCGTTTCCCAATCGATCTGCGCTGTTTCTATTGCACATTTCAGGGCCGGATTGTCCTGCATTTCATTGGGGGGAAATCCGACATCGGCATCAGCCGTTTCGCAAAACTGTCGCACACGTTTTTCAAAGCTTTCTTTTGGTTCCCGGCTCAAACCCCACAAAGGTGCCGCTTCCCCGATTCCGATTCGACCGTCTTTTTCAAATTTTAGAAACCAAGTATCGCGCACTTGTAGGGTCCCCCGGGATGTACCTGCCGGGCGAATAAACCGTAACCGGTACTTCGTCCAGGAAAAACCCATGTTATAGCGCCAGACCGGCCCAGTAAATAATGGTCAGAAAAAATGTCAGCAGGGATAACGATTTCAAATAGGGATCGAGCCTGGTTTCATCCCTGGTCTGGTACACGCGAATGGCATGTAGAATGAGGGTCGGATACAGGATGAAAAATAACATGCGATAGGCACTGTCAATATAATTCCAGGTATAGACGGATAATAAAAGAGCGGATGTGAGAATGAGAGCTAAATGATAGATGCGGGCTCCGGTCGCTCCCAGCTTCACCGCCAATGTAAATTTTCCAGACTGCTCATCTTGGGCCATATCCCTGATATTATTAATATTCAGCACACCTGTTGCCAGAAGTCCAATTGCCGCGGCCGGGAGAAAGATTTCTCCTTTCAGATCCAAATAATAGAGAAAATAACTTCCGACAACACCCACCAGACCAAAAAAACAAAATACCATTATATCACCCAGACCCATATAACCGTAGGGACGTTTTCCCATGGTATAGGCAACGGCCGCCCCAATCGATAACAACCCCAATAGAGCAATGGGAATCCCGGCCTGGTAATGATCCCCAATACTAAACACAATGAGTGTTACACCGAATATAGATGAAATAACGATAAAAACCCAGATCGCAACTTTCATCTGGGCCGCCGTGATATACCCCTGCTGCATCATGCGTCCGGGCCCTACTCTCCCGGAATGGTCGGCCCCATGAACGAAGTCACCGTAATCATTTGCGAGGTTAGCCAGGATTTGCAGGCACAGGGTGGTAATCAGGGCCAGCAGAAAAATAATAATATTGAAATAACCATCATACCAGGCCAGACTACCGCCCATAATGATAGATGAAAATGCCAGCGGCAAAGTCCGGAGCCGAAAAGCGGTTAACCAGTATTTCAGGTTCATGCCGGACAATTAGGGAAATTTGGGATATTTTTTAAAATCCGGTTTCCGTTTTTCAAGAAACGCATTTTTACCTTCCTTGGCTTCATCCGTCAAATAATATAAAAGGGTTGCATTCCCGGCCAATTCCTGGAGACCGGCCTGGCCGTCCAGTTCTGCGTTGAAGGCCGATTTCAGCATGCGCAGAGCCAGTGGAGATCGCTCCTTAATTTTCCGACACCAGCGAATAGTTTCCTCCTCCAGTTCCTCCAAGGGAACAACCTTATTGACCAGTCCCATTTCCAAGGCCTCACGGGCATCATACTGATCACAAAGGAACCAGATTTCCCGTGCTTTTTTTTGTCCCACAATCCGAGCCAGATAGGATGCGCCGAATCCACCGTCAAATGATCCCACTTTCGGTCCGGTTTGACCAAACCGGGCATTTTCCGCTGCAATTGTCAAATCGCAAACCACATGGAGGACATGCCCGCCACCGATGGCCCAGCCGGCTACCATGGCAATCACCGGTTTGGGGATGGACCGAATCAATTTCTGCAAATCAAGGACATTGAGCCGGGGAACTTGGTCAGTACCCACGTACCCGCCATGACCCCGGACACTCTGGTCACCGCCACTGCAAAAAGCCTTTCCCCCTTCACCGGTCAAAATAATAACCGAAATATCACCGTTCTCGCGGCAGTATTCCATGGCATTGATCATCTCTTTAACGGTCTGGGGAGTAAATGCATTATGTACCTGAGGGCGATTGATGCTGATTTTTGCTATTCCCTCATACTCGGCAAAGAGAATTTGCTCATATTCTTTAATTGGTTTCCACGGTATTGCTTGCATTGTTAATCCATTTCCATCAAGTTTTGGTAGATTCGCTGGTTCTCCCGAACAGCCACCTTTGCTTCCATAATCCGGCATTCCTTTCGTGCCTCCGTTATCCACGCCATGGCCGCCTTACAATCAGAGCGACGTGTTACGCACCGATATGGAATACCATATTCATCTGCCAGGGACCGGACGCTGGCCGTCTGATAAGTTACAAATAATTCCTGCAATTCAGGTAACCGGGAAGGGCCGTCAATCAGGGAAAAGATTCCGCCACCGCCATTATTCAGTACAATGATACGGAGATTTTCTGGGATGGACTTCAGCCACAGGGCATTTCGGTCATAGAAAAATGAGATGTCACCTATTAGGACAACATGTTGTCGGTTGTCCGCCAAGGCCTGACCTACGGCTGTACTAAGAACGCCATCGATACCTGATGTGCCTCGGTTGCTGTACACGGCGATCCCCGGCGGGATAGCACAAAGATTGGCCCAGCGAACGGGCATACTGTTACCCAGATGAAGAACGGTTTCGTCCAGAAGATGAACGACCAACTGCCTCGTAACCATATATTCGTTCCAAGCTGTATCTGTTTGCCACTGATTGTCCAACCGATCATGAATCATCACCGCTTCTTTTTGCCATCGTTGGAAATACACCTTGTCAACCGGGGGCAGATTTTCTGCCAGAATGGAAAAAAAGACCTCTGGTTCGGCAGCAATTAATTCCGGGTCGGAAAAGAAAACATCGGCAGGATCTCCGGCCGGCTGAATATGCCAGTGATCAAAGTCCGACCAAGAACGGATAACGGTTTTCAGTGGCCGGGAAATAATTTGGCTGCCCACGGTAATAAGTAAATCCGGTCGGTAATCCTGATAATCATGGGACTTATAATTACGGAAAAATATATCGGGGAAGGGTACACTGGACGGATGACCAAAAATATTGCTGGTGCATTCCACTATCATGGGAATGTTCTTTATCCCTGTCAAGGCATTTTGCAATTGCCGATTCGGTTCCTGCCGGGCGATCAGAATCAGTATTTTTCGATAGTGTTGAAGCCGGCCGGTCCATGTATCATCAGCCGGTTGGTCGGGAATGACGTTTTGTATGGCCTCAAACTTGGGTTGATCTTTCTGTAATGCATCAATTTCCGGGTAAAAAGGTTCGGCAATAGGTATGTTACAATGAACCGGGCCTGCCGGTCGGTTAAAAACATGATTGACGGCAGTAGTGAATTTATCTTGAATCGTTTGTATCTTATCCCGGGCCATATAGACCGGTAGGGATGTGAAATATTTTACATGACGACCGTAGAGGTCATCCTGATATATCATTTGTCCGTCATCCCGCCCCAGAAATTGCGGAGGGCGGTCGGCGGTCAGAATGAGCAGGGGAATTTGCTGAAACCGGGCTTCTGCCACAGCGGGGCCGTAATTCAGTGCGGCCGTTCCGGACGTGCAGATTAAAACAACCGGCTGACCCAGGGTTTGTGCCATCCCTATAGCAATGTAGGCCGCGGATCGTTCATCATTGACGACTTCAACATGTATATCAGGATGACGGGAAAATGCAACGGCAATTAAGGCCGATCGCGAACCGGGAGAAATGACCGCCTGGTGGATTCCCCGCGCTGCACTCAGAGCCGCCAGTCGTTGCAGGGATTCAAATTGCATCGGGTTCCAGGACTTGCAGGATGGTATCACATTTCAACTCAGTTTCCTGCCATTCCTGTTCCGGAATCGAATCATGTGTGATGCCATTTCCGGCAAAAATTGTTGCAGTATGGTTCGTAAGACTCATGGTACGCAAGTTTACATACAGTCGGGATTTACCTTTATAATTCACAGGACCGGAGAATCCGCTGTACAGGCCCCGATCAAAGGATTCGTGGGTCAGGATAAATTCCCGAGCCGGCAGTTTGGGCATACCACAGACTGCCGAGGTCGGATGTAACAATCGCATCATCACCGTTCCCAGTTGCGGAAACCGGACTTCTTTCATGTTGACGGTATAATCGGTGCATAAATGCATGACATTTCCTGCCAGAACCGTCTGTGGTCCCGTTTCCTCAAATTCCCGCACTCTGATTTTCTTAAACTGATTAATAATGAACCGGCTTACCATCGCCTGTTCCTCTATCTCCTTCTGGGTCCAGCTAGCCTGTGACGGATCACGGGATATATTTGCCGGTTGTGTGCCGGCCAAGGCCATGGTATAGAACATATGATTGTCATCAATTTCCAATAAAAGTTCGGGACTGGCACCCAGCCAGGTGCCCAATTCAGGATGGGAAACACAGGAAACATAGGCTCCGGGATATTTCCGGATCAGACGATGGAATAATTGTCCCGGCGAAAACTGCGGTCCCAGATGACGTTGCTTGGTCCGGGCCACGATAACTTTTGCAAAACGGTCGGCGGCGATGGCGCTTAGTCCCTGGTTTACCAATCGCAGAAATTCTGCTTTCTGACCGGAAGGGTTTTCGGGAATCTCCGGGGCCGAGTGCCAAACAGCTTCCCCCTTGTGGTCCTCTTGCAGGGCTGTGATAGATTCCGACCACTGGATTTCATCGTCTCCGGCTGACCAGGAAAAAGTCAGTTCACCGGGGATAAACCAGGAGGGGCTGTCTCCAATCTCCCGGAAAGGATGAAGGACAAACCCGGTTCGGGTTTCCTCCAATACAATGGGTTTTTTCAACCGTCCCCGGCTGGCATAGATGACATGGATTTTATTCCCTTGAGGAGCATGCCAAAAGGCCACCGCACCTTCCTGCCGAACAGCTGCAGTCAGCAATGAATCGATAACTTGCGTACCGGCCACAGTCGCATTGCGGTTGAGTAGAATTTCTGACATCATTTCCGGGGTAAAATAGCCAGTGTTAACCGGGCATCACTGATCAATCGGTTTTCATCGTCTCTAATTTGAATCGACCAGACCTGAGATCGGAGTCCAATATGAATGGGAACTGCTTCTCCCGTCACCCAGCCGTCCCGGGCTGAGCGGATATGATTAATTGTCAGATTTGTACCCACCACCGTAGTCGTCTCCGGATCCACATTCACAATGGCACCTACACTGCCCAGTGTTTCCGCAAGAGCGGCACTGGCACCGCCATGTAAAATTCCGTAGGGCTGAACGGTGCGTGCATCAACCGGCATTTTCGCCGATACCAGTTCATGTGTCAACGTAATGAATTCAATCCCCAGATGATCCAGCATGGTGTTTTTACCGGATTGCATCAGCTTTTCCAGGAAAAATGCGTCTGTCATCAGTCCCCCGAAGAAATAAAGAGTTTTTCATTCAAATAACGACGGAGAGCCAGTTCATCGATACCCACTTTGACAAAATGGCCGCCTTCGGCAATGCCAATATGGTTTCGCTCTTCTGAAACGACGATGACAATGGCATCCGTTTCTTCCGAAAGACCCAGGGCCGCCCGATGACGTGTCCCCATGGTGGGATCGACCATCGTACTTTCCGTCAATGGTAAAATGCAGCTGGCCGCTTCAATAATATCATTTTGAATAATCACGGCCCCGTCATGCATGGGGGACGTGGGATTAAATATTGAAATAAGCAACGGAGCCGTGACTTCGGCTTTCAGATCCATGCCTTCTTCTTTATAACTGCGCAATCCGGTCTCCCGCTGAATGACGATCAGGGCACCCCACCCGTTTTCCAGAAGTGCTTTTGTGGCTTCCACAATGGCTTCGATGGTTTTGGAGGAGCCGACGCGAAAGATTCGGCGGAAGAACCGGTGCTGCCCCACGTAGATCAGCAGTCGCCGAATCTCAGGTTGGAATAAAATGACAAAGGCCACGACCCACACGGTCTGAAATTGATTCACCAGCCAGGATGTGGCACTCAAACCAAAGGCATTGAAGACAAAGGATGAAATCAATAAAATGATCAGCCCCACCAGCATCTGGCCGGCCCGTGTGCCCCGGAAATAATGATATACCTTGAAGAAAATCCAGCTTACCAGGATTAAATCAATGATATCCAGTAGCGTAACGCTTAGAAATCCTATTTTGAATATTGTCATAAGGCGGTTACTTCGGTTGGAAAATTAACGACAATTCAAGAATTCCGCGACGAATATTCCATAAAGTTGTCTCACGCCACGGGAATGAGTTTTTCCGTAATCACCAGGGCTCGCTTTACGGCCTTTACATCATGGACCCGAACAATCCGGGCTCCTTGCAATACACCGGCCACCGTGGCGGCAATGGTTCCTTCCAGCCTGTCCTCGGGAGGCAGATTCAGGGTCATCCCAATAAAGGATTTACGCGATGGCCCGATCAAAATGGGTTTATCCAGACTCTGTAATTCAGACAGACGCCGCAACAGGGTAAAATTATCCGCTACCGATTTGCCGAATCCAATCCCCGGATCCACGATGATATGGTGGGCCGGGACACCGCCCGTTATCAGGTCATCAATACGCCGTGACAGATACGTTTTTATCTCTTCGATGACATCTTCATACACCGGATTTTTCTGCATATCCTTGGGCGTCCCTTTCATGTGCATAATGATAACGGGGACCCCGTGATCTTTCACGATCCGGATCATATCCCTGTCCCGACAACCGGAAATATCGTTTATCATGGTAGCACCGGCCTCCAAGGCCTGTTGAGCGACATCCGGCTTAACCGTGTCGATCGAAATACACACATCGTCAGCAGCCCGTAATAGCCGGACAACCGGCAATACCCGTTCCGACTCAATTTCACTTGACACCGAATCGGCCCCGGGACGGGAAGATTCACCGCCAATATCGATGATATCGGCCCCGGCCGCAATCATGTCCAGGGCATGGGACAGAGCCCGTTGCGGATCAATAAACAAACCCCCGTCACTAAAAGAGTCGGGGGTTGTATTTACGATGCCCATGACCAAAGGTCGTTTAACGGGTGCGTTTATCCAGGAAATGAATTCCTTATGATTCAACGGTCTTTGTTACCTTATTTTTCTTCTCATTCTCATGTTTTTTCCGCGGCGGAACGGTTTTTTTATTGTCCGCTTTCTTATGCAAATTATGCTTGGTTCCGGTGGGGCGACGACGGCGCTTCGCGGGTCTGGTTCGTTGTCGGCGCACCGATTTTCCTGAAATAATGTTTTCCAGATCGCGGGCGTCTATCGTCTCCAATTTCAGTAATTCTTCAGCAATACGATGTAAAATATCCTGATTTTTCTTTAATATTTCTTCTGCTGTTTTCTGTGCTTTCCGGACAATCTGGACAACTTCTTCATCAATTTGCCGGGCCGTTATTTCACTGTAATCCCGATGGGTTTGAATTTCCCGTCCCAAGAAAATTTCAGCATCCTTTTTCCCGAACGTCATGGGACCCAACACCTCACTCATCCCCCATTCGCATACCATTCTACGGGCAATCTGTGTTGCCTGTTCAATATCGTTCCCAGCACCGGTGGTTAATTCATTGAATATCAGTTGCTCCGCTGCACGTCCGCCCATCATGATGGCCAAGCGTCCTTCAATGTACTTCTTGGAATATCCGTGTTTTTCATCGATTGGTAATTGCATGGTCATCCCCAGGGCACGACCGCGGGGAATAATGGAAACTTTATGAATTGGATCAGCTCCAACGGTCTTCATGGCAACCAGGGCATGGCCGGCTTCGTGATAGGCTGTTGTGTGTTTTTCTTCCTCGGAAAGAATCATACTCTTTCGCTGCACGCCCATCATGACCTTGTCCTTGGCTTCTTCGAAATCAGACATATCCACCGCCCGTTTTCGTTTCCGGGCAGCCAACAGAGCAGCTTCATTGACAATATTGGCCAAATCGGCGCCTACCATACCAGGCGTTCCTTTGGCCAGTGCTTCCAGGTTTACCTTCCGCCGGTTATACACTACATTCTTCACATGTACTTTCAGAATCCCCAAGCGGCCTTTCAAATCAGGAACATCCACCACCACCTGCCGATCGAAGCGGCCGGGACGCAATAAAGCTGAATCCAGTACGTCGGGACGATTGGTGGCGGCCATAACGATAATATTCTGGTTGGGTTCAAACCCGTCCAATTCCACTAACAACTGATTCAGTGTCTGTTCCCGTTCATCATGTCCGCCCCCCAGTCCGGCTCCACGCTGCCGACCGACGGCATCCAGTTCATCAATGAAAATGATACAGGGGGAATGCTTTTTCCCCTGTTCGAACAGATCACGTACACGACTTGCGCCCACACCCACAAACATTTCGACAAAGTCCGCCCCACTCAAACTGAAAAAGGGAACATTTGCTTCACCAGCCACGGCCCGTCCCAGGAGGGTTTTCCCCGTTCCGGGAGGTCCCACCAGCAACACACCTTTAGGGATTTTAGCGCCCAGCTTTTGAAAGCGTTTGGGATGTTTCAGGAAATCAATCACTTCCCTTAATTCTTCTTTTGCTTCCACACATCCGGCCACATCGGCAAAGGTCACCTTTTCGGCGTCCAGGCTCATCATTTTGGCACGACTTTTACCGAAATTGAAGACATTTTTCATACCGCCGCCCCCGCCCTGCATCCTACGCATCAGAAATATCCAGAATCCAATGATCAACAGCCAGGGGAGCATTTGCAATAAATAGCCGGTCCATTCAATGGTCTGTTTCTTAAACGTATATTTTACTCCCTTGGCATCCCATTCATCCATGACGCTTCGGTCGATGAAGGGTAAAATCAAATAGAAATTCGTAACTTCAACGATCGTACCTAAATCCGTTACGATTGTCTGGGGTACGGATAATTTTCCATGGAAGGTCGTTTCTTTTATGACAGCTTCCGTAATCAATTTTTTGCTGAGATATTCCCGATATTGCGGATATTCTATTTCAATCTCTTTTCTAGCCCCTTCAGTAAATAATCCGGACAAGAATATGGCACCGATAATTAATGCAATCCATATCAGGGATGTTTTTCCGGCCCGGCGCCATTGAAATTGTGTTTTCGGATCAGGACGTTTTTCCGGATTTTTCTTGGGGGCTCTCTGTTTTTTCCGGGATGGGCCGGAAGTTTTCCGCGTCGGCGGTTTGGGTCTGACGTAATTGGGATCCTTTTCCCGGTTCATTTTAATCATCAATCTTTTTTCCTTCTAAGCGATATATTCCCGGCAGATGCCGCAGTTTCTGTTCGTAGTCCAGGCCGTAGCCCACTACATAATCCGGAGGGATTTCGAAACCTACGTAATCTATGGGAAAATCAATATTAGTTATATCCGGTTTCATCAGCAAGGTAGCAAAAGCCAGGGAACGGGGACTGGCGCCTTCCAGACGATCTTTCAAAAAAGAGATCGTTAATCCGGAATCAATGATATCTTCCACGATAATTACATCCCGACCGGTAATATCAGCCGAAATATCTTTCAGCAGGCGAACTGTGCCGGTTGATTCTGTTTTTAAATAACTGGAGACTTTAATGAAATCCATTTCACAATCTATGGTCAGGTGCCGCATCAGATCGGCCATGAAAATAAAGCTGCCATTCAGCACTCCGATCAGAATGGGAATACGGTCATGGTATCGATCGGAAATGGCTTCGGCGATCTCACGGAGTCGTTCCTGAATCCGCGACTGGGAAATAAGCTCGGTAACATTGTATCCAAACATCATCAGGCCTGTGATCTTGCGGACAGTTCCAATGCTGCATCGCAACCGGGTACGATCTTCACCGTATCACTGATTCGCCGGCCACAGACCCAGACGATCTCATTATTCGCTGTCATGACAAGTTGTCGTTTTTTGGAAAATACATTCATCTTTTCATCAATGAGGAAATCACTGATCTTTTTCTTTTTCCGCATTCCCAAGGGAATGAAGCGATCCCCAGGCTGCCATGGCCTGATGGTAATTTGCTTTCCCGTCAGATAGGACAGGTTCACAATTTCCGTTTCCGGTGTTGCTGTAAACCTGAATTCAGTTACTGGGCGCGACTGAAAAACCAATCCCCGAAACAGCAGTTGTGATTTTAAATCCCATTCCACTTCCTTTTCCATCGGAATATCTTTACGCTCAATTACGAGGGTGTCTCGATTTCGGAGAATCATGTAGCGGCCTAAAGGAATGACCGTCCCGGTAGACCCATTCAGAAGAAATTGTTTCAAGCGGTTCCAATTATGATTTCTGGTTGGTCCCCCACTGTGGCAGATATCCTGCAATAAACGTACCTGTAGTAAAAGCGGGACATTTGCCATACGTTCCAGGGGAATCTCGCTACATTTGTCAGAGCTCTCAAGATTGAGCTTTGTTTTTAACTCTGCAACAGCGTACTGAAGGGCCGATTCCGCTTCCGTCATAATTTGTGCCGTGCGATTGGCTGCCTTATGTAGTCCCGGGAATCGTGAATCCAGATACGGTAGGATTCTCAAGCGTAGATAGTTCCGGTCCATCCGATCATCAGTGTTGGTGGAATCTTCACGGAAGGGAACATCATACCGTCGAACATAAGTCCAGATCTCATCGGGCAATAAGGATAAAAACGGTCGCAGGACAGATCCATGACAGAAATGAATTCCCCGCAATCCGCTCACGCCACTGCCCTGAAGTAGATGCATTAACAAGGTCTCGGTTTGATCCTGTGCGTGGTGCGCTGTCAGGATCCAATTGGCATTCTCCCGAATACGATATTTTTCTAAAATGGCATAGCGTTTATCACGACACCATGCTTCCAAATTCATCGTCCGGGGTCTCTCCGACGAGTCTAAAGCCTGACTAATAAATGGAATGTCATGCCGGAGGCAAAAGGAAGCAATCAACTCACCATCACGATGGGAATCCGGACGCAGATTATGGTTCACATGTACGGCAACGATGTGATCCTCCGGTTTTTCCAGAATTTCCACCAAGCCATGAAGCAGACACATGGAATCTTTTCCGCCCGAGACGGCTACAATCAAACGATCGGATAGTTTCACGGGTCCGTGGGACCGGAACAAAGTCAGAAGACTATCTGTAATAGGAGAGTGTTCCATTTATTTCAGTTGAGCCACGACCTGTGTGGCTTCCTTGGCGGATGACATAATATAGAAATGAATGCAGGGAACGCCGAAATCCATGAGTTCCTGGCACTGATTCAGGGCCCATTTAATGCCTTGCCGTGGGACGTCCTCATCACTGCAATCGGTGACCATTTTGACTAATTCGCGCGGAATATCCACATGGAAATTTCGGGGAATGGTTACAAGGTGACTTTTCCGGTTCAGAATCTTGATTCCAGGAATAATGGGTACCGTGATTCCGGCTTCGCGGCAGGCCTTGTGGAAGGCGAAATATTTATTATTATCATAGTGCATCTGCGTAACGATATAATCGGCGCCGGCGTCGACTTTCTCCTTCAGATAGGCAATATCAACCTCTAGGTTGGGTGCTTCAAAATGCTTTTCAGGATACCCTCCCACACCGATGGAAAAATTCGTTGGATGGGCATCAAATAATTCTTCCAGATATTTTCCCTCATTCATCCGGTTGATTTGATTGACCAGATCGATGGCATAGCGGTTATGGGTGCGGCCGCGGGATTGCTGCGGTTTCCGAAGGAAGTCGCCACGCACGGCAAAAACATTATGAATTCCCAAATAATTCAATTCAATCAGAGCATCCTCTGTTTCTTCCCTGGTAAAACCGTGACATAGCAAATGCGGAACAGTTTCCACATTGAATCGGTTTTTAATGGCGGCGCTCAATCCGATGGTCCCGGGGCGCTTCCGCTTTACCGTTTTCTTGATCATGCCATTGTCCAGTTCATCGTATGACACTTCGGCACTGCGACTGGTGAGATCAATAAACGGCGGGTCAAAGGGCATTAATTGCTCAATGATTGTAAAAACACTTTCAATTCGCCCGCCTCTCTTGGGTGGGATAATCTCATAACTGAACAATGTTTTATTCGACTTTTCCAGGTAATCAATTACTCGCATGGGATTAATTTAGGTTCTTTTAGATGTGAATGAGAAACGGGTTTTGCCGCCGTTCAATTTCCAAGGTCGAAGCGGGGCCATGGCCCGGGTAGATCCGGCTGTCAGCATCATAGTGGGCAATGATACGGTGCAATGATGCCATGATTGTATCGTAGTCTCCTCCCGGCAGGTCGGTGCGGCCAATCGAATTCTGAAACAGCGTGTCCCCGGTGAAAATTTCCTGATTCACCCGGATACAACAACTACCCGGAGTATGACCGGGAGTATGGTCCACGTCTAATTGGATGTCTCCGAAATCCAGGTTTTCCTGTTCCCCATTCATCCAGTAGTCCACGATCGGTGCTTGTTTTTCCGGGAGTCCGAACATGATACAGGATTGGGGATAATGCTCCAGCACTGGTTTATCTGAAATATGCAGATAAAAAGGAATCTTATACAGGGTCTGCAACTCCGCTACGGCTCCGATATGATCCAGGTGGCTGTGCGTATTCACGATGGCAATCGGTTCCAGTTCATGAGCCACAATGTGGTCTCGAAACACGGAAGCTTTATCGCCCGGATCGATCAAGACCGTTTTCCCACTGGAATCATGGCTAACCAGGTAGCCGTTTTCCTGAAAAGGACCGGTCGTCAGTGATGCTACATGTATAGACATAAACCGCCCTGACGTAAGGGGGATAATAAACGGTCAAATATGATTAAAAACCAATTCAGATAAGCACTGAATTTTATCTTCATAACTATGGGGATAAAGTAACCATTCCGCGGCTGAAATACTGGAAAGAATCGAATTCCCGTCCTGGGGTGTGAAACAAAAACCGGTTATTTCATGATCGTTCCGCACGTTGATGGTTTGTTCCACAACGACGGTCTGATTTAAGATTCGACCAAAATGACCGTGATCGCGACCGAAGGAAAATACCGTGCTGGTCATATCCTTTTCCGTTACCGCCACCAGAGGATTGTTATGCAACCGTTCCAGTACATCTTTTTTACTGGTGGGTTCCTTTACTACCAGATTGAACCACAGCACGTGCATGTATTGACTGTTCACCTTCATCGCGGATGAAAACAGATTGGCATCCCAGTTCAGTGTGCGGAATAACTGGTGAGCATCTTCGGCATGGTGGGAACCGAATTGATTGGAATGATGACTTCCCACCTGCGGAGCCGGAATAAAACTCCCCGGCTGGCTTAAATCGTTCGCTCTTCGGATACAGACGAAACGGCCTTCCACCAGGTTATCCGGGTCATTATGCAGAGCCAGGGTTCGGGTGATACAGGATAAGTTATGGGTATTGCAGGATACGATCTGAATAAACTGATCCTGGGGTGTGAGTGCCTTGTCATTAATTCCGCGGGCATATTTTTTCCCGAATCCGTTTTCGCTGCCCTGGGCCAGAAAGCCCTTCACATGGTCGGTGAAATTACTGTAATATTTTTCCTTATTGCGATGTCCCACACCTTTAGGCGTACAGTCGATTACGACGGAAGCCCGTTTGATGGCTTCTTCCGTTTCAAAATCAGGATCCATATTCAAGGTTCTGAAATCCTTGACCTTTTCTTCATCGACGGCCAGCCGGGCTCCCCGGCGTAACAGGCTTTCGATCTTGGATGAATCTGATTTGAGGGCGGAATTTTTATGAAATGTTACTTCATCGATTCCCAGCTGATCGCGGTAATCGGCCAGTAATCCGATGAGGGGTTCACCAATGGTGCCGGTACCGACGACGTGCACTATTTTCCGTAACATGGATTATTTATCTCCCCGGCGAAGAATTTTCTTCTCCTGAAAATGCTGGAATAAAAACCATCCGATCAGCACGGTAAATACAAGAATTACCACACTGATGAAATAGGAAAAAAAATTAAACATCTTCACTCATCCTGTTTTGTTTAAGGGTCAAAATATGATAGCGGTACCGCACCATGAAAATCCAGGTTACTGTAAATAAGGCCAGAGAAAAGAAAAATGGTCCCAGGATACCACCGGGCTGGGAATTCATTTCCATTTGCGGGTGGGATTGTATTTCGGGAGCCCAGAATTTCACACTCAGGAAAATGATGGGTACATCAATAAATGCCACAATTCCAAGAATGGCAGCATAACGTGCCACACGTTCCGGATGACCGCCGAACTCCCGCAGCATGAAATATCCAATATATATCAGAAATAAGATCAACGTTGTAGTAAGACGCGGTTCCCATACCCAGGGTGTACCCCATATCGGAGCCGCCCAGATGGGTCCGGTCATCAGAACCAGGGTTGTGAACATGGTTCCTAGTTCGGCAGAGGCCAATCCCAACCGATCCCATTTCGAGTCATGTTTTGCCAGATAGAGGATGCCAAAGATCATGACGAACAAATAGGACAGGAATCCCGTCCATGCTACCGGGACATGAAGATAGAAAATCTTCTGGGCCCAGTGCTGTTGTGGGACCATTGGCGTTCGTGCCATGATGATGAACAAATCCAGGGCGAAAAGGATGATGAGAGATATACCCCAGATACGATTGGTGTTGTTGTCAAAATAACTTTTCATTCTTCCGTCACATAATCAAATAATAAATAGCCTAAGAGGGCGAAAATTACGACGAATGTTACCAGGATCATCACCCAAAATTGCCAGAAGTTGAAGGGGATATTGTCCAGGAAACCAGTCGTTGCCTTGGTGGCCGCGATGATGACCGGTGTCACCAGCGGATATAGTAAGACGGGCAGGAGCACTTCACTCATCCTAGCCCGCATGGATAATCCGGAGATGAGGGCACCGATAGCCATGATACCTGCATTCCCCAGTAATAGGATGCCAATACCACCCCACCATGTGGTTGACCAGCTCAACTGCAGAAATAACAGGAACAGCGGAACGATAATTACTTCCGCCGCAACCAGATAAAGAAAACCGCTGATCCATTTGGCCAGAAATATCAATCCCCGGTCCACGGGCGATCCAATGGCCAGACTGAAGGCATCGAAATCCTTTTCATAATCAAAAAGACGATGCAACCCCAACACGGCGGTAAAAAGGGTCAAAACCCAGAATAATCCCGGGGCAAATGTTTTCAGGGTGGCATTGGAAACAGAAAAAGAGAAGGCAAACACCAAGACAACGCTCAGACCAAAAGCAGCCATTGAGATGAGGATTTGCCGTGACCGTAACTCAACCAATAATTCCTTTTTTATCAGAAAAAATAACATACTTACGTTCCCGATAACCAGGTAGAGACCTGATCCGGATCAGCCTCTATAGAGGGACCAAAATATTCTATTTTCTTTTGATGAAATACCATCAGATTATCACAATGGGCCAAAGCCCAATGGTAGTCATGAACAACCGCTAAGATGGTATTATACGGTTGAATCCAGGTTTTCAGAAAATGCTGGGTCAATGTTCTTCCCTCCTCGTCCAGGCCCGTGAACGGTTCGTCGAATAGAAGGGCTTTCCAGGGAACGGCAATGGCCAGCGCCAGCTTAAGACGTTGCATCATACCTTGCGAAAAAACATTAATGGGATCATTATGCTGGCGGAACAGTCCGACTTCATCAAGTATACCATGAATTTCATCCGGGGTTAGTTTTCGTCCGTAAAACCGCGCGGCAATCGCCACATTTTCCACCGCTGATAGGGGCGGATACAATCCCGGAGCATGTCCCAAATAAAAGCAATCCTGTCGCGAAGCCGGATTATTACCGGACAGAATAATATCATTGATACGGATCTGCCCCTGATCAAAAGAGGTTAGGCCGGCTATGATCCGAAGTAAGGTGGATTTCCCTGCACCGTTTCGTCCCATGATAGCCGTTATTTTCCCCGGCGGAAATGATATGGATATATCGCGAAAAACAGCCCTATGATAGAAGGACTTTGTTACGTGATCAAGTACCAGCAAGAGTTTTACGTATTTTTCTTTGAATTAATCTGGTCAATCAGAGCAGAGACTTCCAATTTCAGTTCATCTCTGATTTTCCTATAATCTTCCACAGCGATATTCCCCAGATCATAATCAAGATCAAGCTCCTTGATTTGTCGGTACAAAACCCGTTTTTTCAATAACAAAGATTCAATGAATTCATCACTGTCCGTCGCCGGAACATAGGCTTCAAACAGAGGCTGAACACTGTAATAGGTGGCGGCGATAAAAATCGTAGCGATCAGGAAATAGGTCATGATTTGCCCTCCTTGCGCTTGGGCCAGAGTGCGATTAATGTTCCAAAGACCAAGACATATCCCCCGAACCATACCCACCAGACCAAAGGATTGATCATAATTTTAAAATAGGCGGTTTGGGTTTCGCTATCGATACCGTTAAATACGGAATAAATATCCTGTAGCAGTGTCGAATAAATGGACAATTCACTGTTGGGTTGGCGCC